>CAZXCC010000020.1:18744-20251 GCA_964638945.1 uncultured Veillonellaceae bacterium
GCCGGAGAAGCTCCTGACATTGGTAAAATCCTGCCAATGTGGATGGGGCTCCCTTTTGTCGGCATTCTGTTATCCATCGCTTTATGTCCGCTGATTAATGCCCATTGGTGGGAGCATAACGAAGCAAAGGTCAGCCTTTTCTGGTCGCTTGCTTTCTTTATTCCCTTCGCAATGCTGTTGGATGTTCCCTCCGCCATCTATTATTGCCTGCATATGTATATCTTTGACTACATTCCCTTCATCATCCTGCTCGGCAGCCTTTTCGTCATTTCCGGCGGCATCATTGTCCGGGGAGCCTTGAAGGGAACCCCCGTTTTCAACTGCATCCTGTTGATCATCGGAACCCTGTTGGCAAGCCTGATCGGCACTACCGGCGCCTCCATGCTGATGATCCGCCCTGTCATCCGGGCCAACGCCTTTCGAAAAATGAGATCGCATACCATCATTTTCTTCATCTTCCTTGTGAGCAATGTCGGCGGTTCCCTGACTCCGCTCGGAGACCCGCCTCTTTTCCTGGGTTTCCTGCACGGCGTCCCCTTCTTCTGGACGCTGCGTCTGATTTGGCCGTTCCTTGTAACCACAGGGGTTGTACTGGCCATCTATTATATGGTGGATTCCTATTATTATCGCAAGGAAGTGCCACAGCCCGAAAATGAGGCCTGCGGATGCGACGGAAACAAAGATGCTATCTGCGTCGACGGGCTTTTCAACTTTGTGCTGCTTGCCGGTGTGATTGCAGTCGTTGTTATCGGCGGGCTCGTAATCCACGAACCGATGTTTTACGATGCCAAAACCGGCACAAAGCTCGGCTTTTCTCTTATAACGCTGCATGGTCACACATTGATTCTTCCGTATCTCAATCTGATCTTTAATGCGTTGATTGCTCTGATGGGAATTTTGTCACTTAAACTGACGCCTGCCATCATCCGCGAAGACAATCATTTTACCTGGGGCCCAATCAAGGAAGTCGGCATCCTGTTTGCAGGCATCTTTCTCACCATCATTCCCCCTATGGCCATTTTGCAGGCTCGAGGCGCGGAACTGGGCGTCACACAACCCTGGCAGTTTTTTTGGGCTTCAGGGATTCTCTCGAGTTTCCTTGACAATGCTCCGACTTACCTGACCTTCCTCAGCGTCGGCGTTGGACTGGGAGCTAAAACCGGGATAGTTACAGACATGGGGACCGTGTCGGAAACAATATTGATGGCGATTTCCTGCGGCTCCGTGTTCATGGGAGCCAACTCCTACATCGGCAACGCACCGAACTTCATGGTGAAATCGATCGCTGAAGAAAATGATGTTGCAATGCCTTCCTTCTTCGGCTATATGGCTTGGTCCTGTTCAATACTGGTTCCAACTTTCATCGTAGTTACTTTCCTTTTCTTCCGGTAACCAGGAGATAAAAATTCCCCGGTGTTCCTGCTTGGAACACCGGGGAATTTTTTTTATTTCAGCTGCGGCGACGACGACGAATCAGAGCATATTCGCCTGCAGGACGGTCTAATTG
>CAZXCC010000020.1:20261-22743 GCA_964638945.1 uncultured Veillonellaceae bacterium
AGAAAATGATGTTGCAATGCCTTCCTTCTTCGGCTATATGGCTTGGTCCTGCGCTATTCTGGTGCCGACCTTCGGCGTAATTACCTTTCTTTTCTTCCTGTAACAGTGAAAAATCCCCCGGGCTTCCAAACAGGAACCCCGGGGGATTTTTTTATCTCAGTTGCGGCGACGGCGACGAATCAGGGCATATTCGCCTGCAGGGCGGTCTAATTGAATCCAGAGTCGTTGTTTCGGATGAGGCGCGCATTCAAGAGAAGCTCCCTCCATATCGGTCATTTTTGTAAGCCGTTGTCGAAAAATCTCCTCACCGGGACGAAGAACTTCTATTTCATCCCCCAGTTGCAGATGATTGCGCTGTTCCACGCCGGCACATCGCCTCTGTGGATCCCAACTCAGAACCAGTGCCGCATAGTCCCATTCTGGAAGCACCCTGACCGTCTCATACTCCTGAGCCTCTGTGCCGGGCACCCCTTCCCAGAATCCTGTCGTATAACGGCGGCTGGCTGCTTTATCCAGTTCCTTCCGCCACTCGTCCGACACCGTATAGTTCGCCGGATTGTCGCGGAGCAAATCCAGCGCCGCACGATAGGTTCGAACCACAGTTGCCAGATAGTGCACACTCTTCATGCGGCCTTCGATCTTGAAGCTTTGCACGCCGGCATCACGCAATTCCGGCAGATGGTCAATGAGGCATAGATCCCGGGAGTTTAGAATATATGTTCCCCGACCGTCTTCTTCGACCGGAAAGTATTCACCCGGTCTTTTTTCTTCCACCAAGGCATACTGCCAGCGGCAAGGTTGCGCACACTCGCCGCGGTTCGCCTCTCTTCCTGTCATATATGCGCTCATCAGGCACCGCCCTGAATACGATACGCACATTGCCCCATGGACAAAACACTCCAACTCCATCGACACGTTGGCTCTGATTTCACGGATTTCAGCGCCGGATAGTTCCCTTGCCAGAACTACGCGGCTGGCACCGAGTTCCTGCCAAAACAAAGCGGACTCCCAGTTCGTCGTGTTCGCCTGCGTGCTGATATGCAAGGGCATATGCGGTATCATCTTGCGCGCGGCACGAAAAACTCCAGGATCTGCAATCAGCAATGCATCGCAGCCGGCTGTGGCAAGTTGCTGCAAATAATCCGGCAGTTGAAGCATGTCAGCATTATGGGGAAACATATTGACGGTGACATATACCTTGCGATTCAATGCATGCGCATAGCAGCAGGCCTGTTTCAGCTCTTCCGCTGAAAAATTATCAGCAAACGCCCGCAGGCCAAAATTTTTGCCGCCCAGATAGACGGCATCAGCGCCATAAGCAAGCGCAACTTTCAATTTCTCCATGTCACCGGCCGGAGCCAGCAATTCAGGCAGCATTACTCTTCCCTCATTTCCCGATCTGGCCGATGGCAGCTTCGTGTTCCGCCAATGTGCGGCTGAAGCGGTGACCGCCGGTTTTTCCATCCACAACAAAATACAGCCAATCGCCTTCCCCTGGGTTCAACGCCGCTTTTATCGAAGGCAGTCCCGGATTTGCCACCGGTCCCGGCGGCATCCCTGCATGCAGATATGTATTGTAGGGTGACGGAATCTGTGTGTCAGCGATTGTCAATTCTTCCTTGGCATAGCCAAGAATGTACTGGATGGTTGCGCATGATTGCAACGGCATGTCGATTTTGATCCGGTTCAAAAAAACACGCGCCACCATGGGCCGTTCTTTGGCCAGTTGGACTTCACGCTCAATCAGCGATGCCAGAACAATCACATCATATGTCGACATACCGGATGCCTTGGCCTGTGCCTGTAACTCCGGCCCAAACTTTTTGGCAAATTCCTGCGAAAACATTTTGAGGATTTCCTCTTCACTGGCATCCCGATTAATCCTGTAAGTGTCGGGAAAGAGAAAACCTTCGGCCCTGTACTTTACTCCCGGCCGTGACTCGGCCCTGTCAAATGGGGCATACGTCCTGGCAAGCGCCAAGAAGCGTTCCTTGCGAGCCAGGCCCTTTTCTTCCAGCAATGCAGCAATTTGTTCCACGGTGTATCCTTCAGGAATCGTAACCTGGATATCCGCCGTTACACCCTTCGCCATCACTTCAATAATCTGTTTGACACTCATACTGCGGGACAAAAAATACTCCCCGGCCTGCAGGGCTTTGTCCAGACCGGCTGATTTGGCCGCAAACAAAAAAACCGTCCGGTTTTTGATCAGCCGCTTGTCTGCCAGAATGTCCGCTATGTCCCCCGAAGTTACGCCAGGTTTGACTTTGACCAGAAGTTCTTTTGTGTCGCCGGCATCAGCCGGCTCCATTTGGCTTGCATACCATGAATTGGCAAAAGCAAACGCAACGATCAGGACCGTCAGAGCAGCAATTCCCCAGACCCAGATGCTACGTCCATTACCCTGCCGTTCGCGCCCAAGTCCAAAGAAAAAAAGAAGCCGGTTAGGCTTCATAAGGTTCGGAATCCATCAGCTTCTCAT
>CAZXCC010000021.1:0-22601 GCA_964638945.1 uncultured Veillonellaceae bacterium
AAAGCGGATGATTGGGTCTGGCAAGCGCCAGAAGTTTTTCCGGAGTAGTAATCTGGAATACCTGTTCCAGGAAAGGCAGTATTCCGATGGCCAGAATGGCCGCCGCAAGTCCGCCGACAGCCCCAAGCGCAGAATCAACCATCATATCCCGGTAATTTATTTGTTGCATCATCCCTGTGCATAGGATTGTGATGACATTTACACCCGCAATCCACAGCCCGGCACGTACCAGACTGTAGGAATGACGACTCGTCGAAAGACTGTAAATCCCTATGGAACTTCCAAGTAATACAAAAGAAATGATTCTCATGTCTTGATCGGTTATCAGCCCGAAAAACAATGCTGTCATCATCCCAAGCATCAACGCAACCCTTGGACTGACCAAAATCGCGGTCAGAAGCGGTCCTACAGCGATAGGCGCAACGAAGTCGGAATAAAAATGCCCAATCCGGCCAATGATGATTGTGACAAGAACAACCATGCCAAGCAGCACAAGTCTCCGGTCATCCGCATAAATCTTCGGCGTAAATTCATGAATATAGATGAGCAAACTACCCATTACAAGCAAAACATAAACGGCCAGCCCTAAAAACCTTTCCGCTCCGGCTGTTTGCCCCCGATGCAGTCCCAGTTCCGCCATCATCTGCATTTGCTCAGTGCTCACCACATCACCGCGCCGGACAACTACCTGGCCGGATTTGACAGTAATCCTGACAGGGTCGATGCTTTTAAGAGCTGTCTGCCGCCGTTTGTCAGTTTCCCGCACATTCAGTACAAAGTTCGGCTGTAGCATCGTCTGCACAATTCCGACCAGGACTGTTTCCCCATTTTTGCCTAACCCAAGCTGTTCAATGTCCATCACGGCCAATTTTCGTACATTGTCCAATTCTTCATCCCGTATGCCCCGCTGAAGATACTTGCGAAGCAGGGTTTTGGCATGCTCCTCAAGTTGCGCCAGTTCGGGCATGGAAAATGTCGGCAGCAAATCCAGCGTCTGTTCTGAGCCAAACCCCGGTAACAAACCTTTAAGACGGTTGATTTTATCCTGCAGCGATAATGTGGCTGAGTTTTTGTCCGTCAGTACTATCCGCGTCGATCGGAAAATATGACCGACCTCTTCTTCTGCACGCGCAGATGCGGCCATATCCAGATCATAAACATTGGCCACACTGGACAGAACTTCCGTTTCCAGCATTTTGGTGCGGGCTTCATCGATAAAAGCTACCGTCCGGGGCGCAATGACATCACGGTCACTAATCTGTCCGACAGTAAGCGACACCTTGTCAGGCAATAAATCAGCTGACAACAGAACGGTGTTCAAAACAAAAAACACCAACAACAGCAACACTTTACGAAAAGCTGAGTTGTCCTGTTTCGTGGCTGAATTTGTAAAAAAGGAATCCAGCTGCCCCCAAAAACCCATGCTACAGTCCTTCCTTATCCGGTCGGATTTTCTTTTTCAAAATTCTCATATGCCTTGATAATCCGGCTCACAATCTCATGCCGTACAACGTCCCGTTCATCCAGCATCACAATCTGAATGCCAGGCACACCTGCCAACACAGTCTGCGCCTGCCGCAATCCGGAATGGGAACCATGCGGCAGATCAATCTGCGTAATATCCCCCGTAATTACAATTTTTGATCCGAACCCCATTCGGGTCAAAAACATCTTCATTTGCTCGGGAGTCGTATTCTGCGCTTCATCAAGAATAATGAACGAATCATCCAGCGTACGGCCGCGCATATAGGCAAGCGGCGCAACTTCGATTATATTGCGTGACATAAACTTCTGAAAGGTATCGACACCCATGACGTCATACATGGCGTCGTACAATGGCCGCAAATACGGATCCACTTTTTCCTGAAGATCACCTGGCAAAAAACCCAGCTTCTCCCCTGCTTCCACTGCCGGCCTGGTAAGAATGATCCGCTCCACTTCCTTGCTCTTTAACGCATTGACAGCCAGCGCCACAGCCAGATACGTCTTGCCTGTCCCGGCCGGTCCGATGCCCACCGTCACCGAATTCTTGCGTATTGCATCAATGTATAGCCGCTGACCTACTGTTTTTGGCTTAATGTGTCTTCCGCGGGCAGTGACGATGACTGTGTCGGAAAACATCCGCCGCAGCTCGTCGCTACGGTTTTCTTTAATCATGCGTATACCGTACCGGACATCATGATTCGTCAGTTGATTTCCTTCCCGGTGCAGATACAGCAACTCCTGAAACAGCCTTCCCACCTGTTCGGCTGTATCCGGTTCGGCTGCAATGATTAATTCTTCGCCACGCGCAGTAATCCGGCAGGCAAATTCCTCATTGATCATTCGCAGATATTCATCATGCCGTCCCAGAACTGCCAGACTCTCCTGGCTGTCCATTATGGAAATGCGTCTTTCTACCAATACAAAAAAGCCTCCCTAATTTGTTCCGACATATTTTTCATGCATCTTTTTGATGCATGTGTCCATAACGACCCACAATCCTGCCTCTTCGGCAATCTTCCCGGCAGCCGGACTGAAAACGTCCTCTTGAAGCCAAAGCACTTTTGCACCGACCTCTACTGCTTCCCGGGCAATCTCCACGCAATCTTCCGATTTCCTGAACACATCGACGATATCGATGGGTCGGCCTACTTCACGCAAAGAAGAAAATGTCGCCTGCCCCAAAATTTCTCCATCACCCGGCCGGACCGGAATCACATCATATCCATGCTCCAGCAGATATTTTGCCACACGGTAACTGGGACGGTCTTCCTTTGGCGACAAACCGACAACAGCAATACTCTTCAATGCGAGAACCTTGCGCACTTCTTTTTCAAAAGTCTCACATCCGGAACCTTCGCCCCTTCTGCAGTCCGACATTCATAACCGCCTCCTGCCATAGCTTCGTCTTCGCAACGCCACTGGCGGTGCCATAATCTCCGCCCAGACGATTCCCTGCCTGGCACTTTCCGCAGCAATAGAACACTGTCCGACCTGTACGCCCGCCGGTTCCAACGCTGAAAGCACAGGAACTCCCTCCCGCGCTTTCCATGAAGGATCTCCCTCATCACCCGGCATTCCTTCATCAGGAACAGCGCTGGACGGAACCGGAGGCGGTTTCATTCCCTGAGACAACGTACCTGGAATGCCGACATTTTCAGGCCGGTCACCAGTCTGCGGAAACTCCGGATACTGATACGGCTTTTTCTTTTTAAAACGCTTCAACAGCTCCGGAACCACATACAACACAATCATGACGAGTATAAACAGCCCAATGTCCATGTCATGTTCCTACTTTTTGTTATCTTCGGGTTTCAGCGGAGCAGTACCGGGCTTGGCAATATTTTCTCTCATGCTCGTATCTGCCAGAACATTGTTCATCGTGTAATAATCCATGACACCAAGTCTGCCTTCCCGCAGAGCTGTCGCCAGCGCCTGAGGCACTTCCGCCTGAGCCTCAACTACCTTTGCCTGCATTTCCTGGGTTCGTGCCCGCATTTCCTGTTCATGCGCCACGGCCATCGCCCGGCGTTCCTCGGCTTTCGCCTGCGCAACCCGTTTTTCAGCTTCAGCCTGATCCGTCATCAATTGAGCTCCGATATTACGACCAACATCCACGTCCGCAATGTCAATGGATAGGATTTCAAACGCCGTGCCCGCATCCAGTCCTTTTGACAACACTGTTCGAGAAATATGATCCGGGTTTTCCAGCACATCCTTATGATCGATTGCAGAACCTACGCTGGTAACAATGCCTTCGCCCACACGGGCAATGATCGTGGCTTCACCGGCTCCGCCCACCAAACGGTCTATGTTTGTCCTGACCGTCACCCTAGCCTTAACTTTCAGTTCAATCCCGTTCTTTGCCACCGCAGAAACAACCGGCGTTTCAATGACACGGGGATTTACGCTCATCTGTACAGCCTCCAGAACATTGCGGCCGGCCAGGTCGATAGCGCAGGAACGTTCCAAAGTGAGGGGAATCTGAGCTCGTGCCGCAGCAATCATGGAATCGATGACCCGGTCGACGTTACCGCCAGCCAGATAATGCGCCTCCAATTGGTTAACATTCACATCAAGGCCTGCCTTGTTTGCCTTTATCAACGGCAGCACAATCTGGGCCGGAGGAACACGCCGCAGACGCATTCCTACCAGGGTAAAAATGCCAACGCTGGACCCTGCCGCCATGGCAGAAATCCAGAGTCCGATTGGCACAAAATGCAGAAACAGGGCAACCCCGACAAAAAACACCACTAATACAAACAAGCTGCTCAATAAAGTTGTTACCACAATTTTTTCCTCCTCATGTTGTGAAATACTGTCTTAATGAAGTCCAATGCATCAATCTTCTATGGCCCGCACCACGATCCGGTTGCCGTTTACGCTGAGAACCCTGACTTTAGAGCCTGGCTGGATAAAGCGGCCTTCCGATACGACATCGTATACTTTTTCAGCGATCCCAACAGTCCCGGCCGGACGCAGCAGGGTCAAAACAACGCCGGTCTGTCCGACCAATAGAGTCAAATCATCACTCGATGTATAACCAACTTCGGTTTTTTCAGATTCTTTCAGTACCAACTTGTTCCATAATTTTGATGAAGGAAGATATTTCAGGATCAGCAGAAATCCGATGACGGCAACAACTACACCACCCGCCATGATATTCAGTGCGCCCATGTTCCCGCCAAGCGTCAGAAACAGACTGAGCAGTATGCAGCCGATTCCGGAAATGCCAAAAAGTCCGAATCCCGGAACAAAAGCCTCTATCACAATAAGAACCAGACCGGCCAGGAACAGAAGCACTTCCATCCATGTTGCCAGACCCGTCATCCATTGGGCGCCAAACAGCAGTGCCGTTGCCGCCAGTCCCAGCAATGCCGCCACTCCGGTCCCTGCCGTCTTGATTTCAGTCATTACAGCCAGGATGATCACACCAACAAGCGCTGACTTGACGACCGGATCTGAAAGCCAGCCAGCCAGTTTTTCAGGCCAACCGCCCTCCACTTCGATAACCTGGGAATCCTGCAACCCATAATGAGCCAGAACAGCCGCCCTGTCAGCAGCCACTTTATCGGCATAGCCCACTTCAACTGCTTGCGTGTCAGTCAGAGACAATATTTTCCCTGGTTGGGCATATTTTTCAAACCCCAATGATTTGTCTACCATGGCTTCTGCAACCTTGGGATTTCTCCCCATTTTGCTTGCAGTAGCAGCAAACTCCGCTCTGACGGCAGCAACAGTCTTTTCCGTTGTGGGTATGGGTTCCGCTGCCCCGATCGATCCACCTGGCGCAATCGCAATATGTTTGTGTGAAATGGCGATCAACGCCCCGGCAGACCAAGCGCGGTTTTTTACATAGCAAATGGTGCGAAGCCGGGAATCACTGATCATATCGCGGATTTTCACAGCGGCATCCACCTGTCCGCCAAATGTTTCGATTTCCAGCAGTACCGTTTCGGCCTTCTTACCGGCAGCTTCCAGTAAAGCTTTATGTATCAGCGCTGTCTGGCCGGCATCAATTTCCCCTTTGACGACAACAACAATAACCGGGGCTGTTTCCGAAGCTCCAAAGGCAGGAAGTTCGCCAAAAGATACCGGGCAAAATGCAATAATGAGAAACAAACAGAGGCAGGCAATTTTTTTTCGGACCATTTTCCCGCTCCTTCACTAACCCTTTACCTGTTTAATATTCGCTGCCTTTTACAATGTTCCTGTCAAATCGAAAAACCAAGGTCGCATGAACTTATTTCATTGTCATTTATCCTGCGATGGGACAAAAAAAACCGGTGTCATTATGACAACCGGTTTTTTCTTTGCTATAAAATTATCTGCTCAAGAGAGCATTTCTTTTACCAGCGAATTGACCAGCTTTCCATCCGCCCGTCCTTTTACCTTGGGCATCAGAATGGCCATTACCTTGCCCATTTCTTTGGGGCTGACAGCCTGCGCTTCCGCTACAGCCTGTTTTACCAATTCCCTCACTTCAGCTTCACTCATCTGCGCCGGCAAATAATCCATCAAAATGGCAATTTCCTGTTCCAAAGTCGCCAAAGTTTCCGGTCTATCGGCTTTACGGAATTCTTCCAGCGAATCTTTGCGCATTTTGACTTCTTTTGCTACAACATCAACGAGTTCGGCATCATCAAGCTCTTTGCCCCGGTCGATTTCGAGATATTTTGCGGCAGAACGGACCATACGGATAACGGACAACCTTAACTTGCCCGCTTCCTTGTCCTTCATCGCTTGTTTCATGTCTTCCGTCAACCGGTCCCTGAGTGTCATCGAATGTCCCTCCGGATCACTTGAACTTCCGTTTGCGTGCCGCTTCGGATTTCTTCTTCTTCTTCACGCTCGGTTTGTCATAGTGCTCGTGTTTTCGGACATCAGCCAATACCCCGGATTTCTGACAGGAGCGTTTGAACCGGCGAAGTGCGCTATCCAGCGTTTCATTTTTGCCTACATGGACTTCCGACAATTGTTCTCCCTCCCTCCACATCAGCCTTCGGGGGGTGTCATGGGTTCTTACCAGAAGAATTATACACGACAACCGCGACTCTTGTCAAATAAAAGCCATGGCAAGCTGATTTCCTCTTCGTATTGGATTTCAAAATACCCTGTGATGCTTTCGTTCCGGTATCATAACCAGCATGTGAATTGAAACTCCGGTTATTCCGCCTTCCAGCGCAGATTCGGCTTGCGGGCGGCAGTCGCCTCATCCAGCCTTCCCACGACAGTAGTGGAAGGCGCCTGCTTGATCACATCCGGTGTCTGCATCGCTTCTTCTGCGATCTGTCTCATAATGGAAATAAACGCATCAAGCGTTTCCCTGCTCTCCGTTTCCGTCGGCTCGATCATCAGGGCTTCTTCCACAATCAGCGGAAAGTAGATTGTCGGCGGATGCACTCCATAATCAAGAAGCCGCTTTGCAATATCCAGAGTCTTAATTCCCTGGGGTTTTTGATTTTTTGATGTCAAGACACATTCATGCATGCAATGACGGTCAAAAGGCGCATGATACACATCACGAAGCCGAGCCAGGCAATAGTTGGCGTTCAACACGGCATCCTCACTGGCCTGACGCAGCCCTGACGCCCCCATCGTGAGAATGTAGGCATATGCACGGACCAGCACGCCGAAATTCCCGTAAAATGCATGCATACGACCGATTGACAGCGGCCTTGCCTCATCAAAAGAATAGGTTCCCTGTTCATCCTGAACAACAACAGGAATCGGTAAAAATGGTTCAAGAATTTTCTTCACACCTACCGGTCCAGCTCCCGGACCCCCGCCGCCATGCGGAGTACTGAAAGTTTTGTGAAGATTAAAGTGGACCACATCGAAGCCCATGTCGCCCGGTCGTGCCAACCCCATGATCGCGTTGGCATTCGCGCCGTCATAATATACCAGTCCGCCTGCATTATGTACAATTTCCGTGACCGCACAGATATTCTTCTCAAACAGTCCCAGAGTACTCGGGTTGGTCAGCATCAGCGCCGCCGTATCAGCTCCCACCGCGGAACGCAGGGCATCCAGGTCAATCGCGCCATCCGGATGCGATTTGATCTCCACTGTTTCCATGCCGCATACGGAAACAGAAGCCGGGTTCGTCCCATGAGCAGAATCCGGCACGATCACCTGAGTCCGGTTTTCACCGCGATGCCTGTGGTACGCCCTGATCAGTTTCAGCCCGGTCAGCTCACCATGAGCTCCCGCCACAGGCTGCAATGTGACCGCATCCATTCCGGATATTTCTGAAAGCATTCCCTGCAGTTCGAACATCAGCTTCAAGGCACCCTGGGTATCCTTGTTCTCCTCCATCGGATGAAGGCCTGCCAGAGCCGCGATTGCCGCAACATCTTCATTAATTTTCGGATTGTACTTCATTGTACAGGAGCCCAGAGGATAAAACCCCGAATCGACTCCGAACGTCCGATTCGATAGTTCCGTGAAATGACGTACCAGATCCGGCTGACTTACTTCCGGCAGCTCTGCCGGTTCACCACGCAGAAATTTTTGAGGAATCAACGCAGACAACTCTTCCTGAGGAACATCCGATTTGGGCAACTCGACTGCCAGGCGACCCGATCGGCTTCTCTCAAAAATCAATGCAGCTGACCGTCTCATTCCGACACCTCCTTCAGCATCCCAGCCAATAGTTCAATTTCTTCGCGGGTTCGCTTTTCTGTCACTGCCGTCAAAAGACAACCTTCCAGTTCAGGATAATATTTTCCGACATCCAGCCCGGCCACGATACCCGCTTCCCTCAGTTCGGCATTCAATTCAGCCGGAGGCAGCGGACACCGCACGACAAATTCATTGAAGAAAGGTTGTGAAAATACGTTCTGGAAACCTGGCACCCCCAATATGGTCTTTTGCGCAAAATGCGCCTTCTGCAGGCACAATTCCGCAACCTGCCGAATGCCCTGCCGTCCCAAAGCGGAAAGATATACAGCCACCGCCAGGGAACACAGCGCCTCGTTGGAACAGATGTTTGAAGTCGCTTTTTCACGGCGTATATGCTGTTCTCTTGCCTGGATGGTCAGCACAAAACCACGGGTTCCTTCCGCATCGACGGTCTGACCGACGATGCGTCCCGGAGTACGCCTGAGCCATTTGTCCCGTGTCGCCAGAAACCCGATATACGGTCCGCCAAAAGAAACCGGCAGCCCCATCGCCTGTCCTTCTCCCACCACGATATCCGCATTGAATGAACCCGGCGTTTCAAGTATGCCAAGTGATATCGGATTTACCGATGCTATGAACAACGCACCCTGTTTCTGTGTGATGTCCGCCGCCTGGCGCAAATCTTCGATACAGCCGAAGAAATTTGGGCTCTGGCAAATCACAGCCGCAGTTTTTGCATCGACTTGCGAGGTGAGCATATCCAGTGATGTCACGCCTGCCTCGTAATCAACCGTCCGAACCGTTATTTCCCTGTCTCGTGCATACGTAGCCAGCACATCCCGCCAGTGAGGATGCACCGTGCGGGAAACAAGGATTTCATTGCGCCCGGTTATCGCGCAAGCCATCAAGGAAGCTTCCGCCATGGCGGTAGAACCGTCATAGAGAGAAGTCACCGCCATTTCCATGCCGGTCAGCAGGCAAATCAGACTCTGATATTCCCACAATGCCTGCAAGTATCCCTGCGCAATTTCAGGCTGGTACTGCGTATAGGCGGTCAGAAACTCAGAGCGGCCAATAATATGCCTGACAACGCTGGGAATATAATGGTCGTACGCGCCTGCTCCCAGAAAATACAGAGATTCTTCAAAATCTCTATCCAGAAGCGAAAGTTCCTGCATATGGGCCTTCAGCTCCATTTCCGACAAAGCCTTCGGCAGATTCAACGAGCGTTTCATCCTCACATCCGCAGGGATATCCGCAAACAGGTCTTCCACCGATTTGACCCCGATTGACTCCAGCATTGCGCGCCGATCGTCCTCCGTATGGGGGAGATAGCTCCACGAGTTCACTTCAATGCCCTCCCTTCGCCACCAGCGCTGCGTAGGCCTCGCTATCCATCAAGTCTTCCCCGCTCGTTCCCTCCATCTCGATGACGGCTATCCAGCCTTCTCCGTATGGATCCTGGTTCACTTTCTCCGGCGCATCGTTGAGAGCATCGTTGATTTTGACAATTTTTCCGCTCAGAGGTGCAAAAATATCCGATACCGCCTTCACCGATTCCACGACAGAAAAGCGTTTGCCCGCCACAGTCATGGTTCCCATTGCAGGTAACTCGACAAAAACAATGTCCCCCAACTGCGATTGGGCAAAATGCGTGATCCCCACCACGGCCTGTGTTCCCTCAAAACGGACCCATTCATGTTCTTTTGAATACTTAAGTTCTGTCGGATACTGCATTTTTCATTTCCCCCTCTTATAAAATGGTCTGCTGATGGTTTTTGCCCGCACGGGTTTCTCCCGGATCTCAATTTCTATCTCCGTTCCTATAGGTCCAATGTCTGACTTCACAAGAGCCATCCCCAGGTTTTTCCCCAGCGTGGGAGCAAATGTCCCGGATGTCACGAAACCTATTTTTTCCCCGTGCAACATCACTGGATAGCCGGACCGAGCCACTCCTCTGTCCAACATCTCAAACCCAACCAATTTTCTTTGCAACCCTTGTTCCTTCTGCATCAACAACGCTTCCCCGCCGTTAAAAGCTCCTTTTTCAAAGGAAACAAAGCGGGACAGTCCTGCCTCCATAGGTGAAATCTCCGCAGACAGCTCATGCCCGTACAAAGGCATGGAAGCTTCGAACCGGAGTGTATCGCGACACCCCAGACCAGCAGGCTGCAATCCGTGTTCTTTGCCTGTCTGCAGAAGAACATCCCATACTTTTTCAGCGTCTGCTGACTGGCAGTAAATTTCAAATCCATCTTCCCCTGTATATCCAGTTCGCGAAATAAGTACTGGTACCCCAGCCATCGTAGTCCGAGGCACAAATTCATAGTATCCGAGCTTCATCACACTTTCGTCCGCCAGCCCGGCAAGAATTGACGCCGCAGCAGGACCCTGCAGGGCAATTTCCGCAGTATCATCCGATTCATCCGCCAGCGAGACAATAAAACCTGCGGAATTCTCCTTCATCCATGTGAAATCCTTGTCTTTGTTCGATGCGTTTACCACCAGCCAGTATTCTTCCTCTCCCAGCCGATAGACCAAAACATCGTCGACTGTTCCCCCGGATTGGTAACACATGGGGGAATAACGCACCCCTCCATCCTTCATTCCCGACAGCGTGTTTGTCAGTACTTTTTGCAGGAACGCAAAAGAATCCGGACCAGTTACCCGGATTTCCCCCATATGGGACACATCAAACATTCCTGCGGCTTCCCGCACCGCCCGATGTTCTTCAAGAATCCCAGCATACTGTACTGGAAGCCACCAGCCGGCAAAATCTACAATTCGCGCCCCAAGCGCCGCGTGCCGGTCGTAAAGTGGTGTTTTACGCGGTTCTGTCAAATTCATGCACCTCCTATTCTTAAAAACAAAAAAAGACAGCGAAAGAAAGGTTCTTTCCTGTCTCTGTCTTATCTACCTGAGAGATTGGCCATATAGGCTCCCCGTCGGTGACACCCCCTTCATCGGTGGTGTGCTCTCCAGAGTATGGTCCGGTTGCGGTTCTTTTGCCTGAGAGTTTGCCAGGTAGCCTGCCCCTTCGGCGCTGCTGCGAAAGCAGTCTCTTCCCCAACCATCATTCCCGATATGCAATTATACGCCAACGACTATCTTATTTGACACTATTCGAGGAAGTTACGGAAAATCCTGCAAGTTATTTTTTTCGATTCGGCAATTCAATGCCATATTTTTTTAATTTATTCAAAGCGGCAGTATGGGAAAGCCCCAAAGCGGCTCCCAATTTTCGTGATGACGAATGCAACATTGCGGCCTGCAGCAACATTTCCCGTTCGACTTCCGCCACGGAATCCCCCAGTCTACTGCTGTTCACAAGCTGTACTTTTTGTTTCGGCAACCGCTCCGGAACTTCAACGGCAAAATGTTCGGATAAAATTACCGGTCCATCCACCAGGTTGACAGCCCGTTCCAGCATATTTTCCAATTCACGTATATTTCCCGGCCAGGCATAGCGTATCAATTTTGCCATAGCCGCTTCTCCCACGCTCGGCGCCGGCTTTTTCATGCGCGCCGCAAAACGCCTCAAAAAGAAATCCACCAAAAGGGGTATGTCTTCCGGGCGTTCGCGAAGTGGAGGCAAAAATAGCGGAATCACATTGAGCCGATAATACAAATCTTCCCGGAACATCCCACGCGCCATCAATTCTTCCAGGTCTCGATGCGTTGCAGCCATGACCCGCACATCCACTGCAATTTCGCGGGCTCCGCCAACGCGTCGCACTTTGCCGTCCTGCAGAACCCGCAGCAATTTTGCCTGCAAAGTGCTGGATAGTTCCGCCACTTCATCAAGCAAAATCGAACCACCGGATGCATATTCGAACAAACCCCTTTTTCCGCCTCTTGCAGCTCCTGTAAAAGCACCCTCTTCATATCCGAACAACTCGCTTTCCAGCAAGTGATCCGGTATGGCTGCACAATTGATCGGTACAAACATTTTCGCAGAGCGCGGTGATGCTTCGTGAATCGCTCTGGCAAAC
Source organism: uncultured Veillonellaceae bacterium (assembly GCA_964638945.1). Classification (GTDB taxonomy): domain Bacteria; phylum Bacillota; class Negativicutes; order UBA1444; family UBA1444; genus CAZXCC01. The sequence continues at coordinate 12,099 of CAZXCC010000021.1, forward strand.
AATTCCTTGCCTGTACCGGTTTCTCCGCGAATCAGGACTGTTGAATCTCCTCGGGCAATGGTTCTGGCCATGGCAATTGCGCGTTTCATGCCTGTACTCTCATGCAGGATACGACCAAACGCAGCAGGCATCTGGCCCGTGACCGACTGCACAATCTCCCTGACTTCACTGATATCTTTCAAAATGGATACTGCACCGATGATACGGCCCTTATTGTCAAAAATCGGCCTTCCGCTGGCCAGATAATGGCTTTTGGTCTTCTCCAGCACAATTTCACGATTGTTATAGGAACTGCCATTCCGCAGAGTTTCCATCAGGGGTAAATCTGATGGAAGATAATCATTCAGGCGGTTTCCAATTATTTTTTGACGGGACAGATGCAAAATGCTTTCCGCCGCAGGATTGTATTGGGTGACAATCCCTGCGGCATCAATCGCAACAATGCCGTCACTGACTGCGGCCATAACCGCCTTCAGTTGTTCTGTCCGCACCTGGTGAGGCATCAAATCAATCGGGATGACATCCAAAACCTGCGGAATGGACAGCAGAGCCGCCACCACATCCAATCGAACCGGTTCAGCCATGCCTTCCAGTTCCAGATATGTGGTGTTCGGCTCCACTTCCATCGATAGGATGTTGATTCGGCGTTTGGCCAGTGTCTGTGAAATATCCAGCACCAAACCAACCCTGTCCACATTGGGCAATTTTAATCGAACATTTTCCACGCAGGCGCCTCCTTGAAATTAACGGCGCCCCGCGCAGTGACCTTACAGCAGGTTTTCCAACTTGGTGTAAGGCAGCTTTAACGCTTCGGCTACCGCCTGATACGTTAGATGTCCATCGGTGACATTGATCCCCTTGGCAAAGCCGGCATCGGCACGAGCCATCTCTTTCCAGCCCTTGCCTGCAATCTGCAGCGCATACTGAATCGTTACATTCGTCAATGCAAGCGTCGAAGTTCTGGCCACTGCGCCAGGCATGTTTGCAACGGCGTAATGAATCACTCCATGCTTGGTAAAAGTGGGTTCACTATGAGTAGTAATATGGTCGCTTGTTTCCACGCAACCACCCTGGTCGATCGCTACGTCCACGATAACCGAACCTGGTTCCATATCGGCAACCATTGATTCTGTCACCAGTTTTGGCGCCTTGGCGCCATGGATCAACACTGCGCCAATCACCAGGTCGGCGTGTTTCGTCCAATAGGCGATATTATAACGATTTGAGCTAATCGTCGTCACATGGCCCATGAAAAGGTCATCCAACTGGCGCAGACGTTCTGCGGAATTATCTATGATCGCTACCCGTGCGCCCATGCCAAGAGCCATACGCGCCGCGTTGGTTCCGACGATACCGCCGCCTACCACTACCACTTTTGCTGCAGCGACACCGGGTACGCCGCCAAGCAGTACGCCTTTGCCGCCTTCATGTTTTTCCAGAAAATGAGCACCGATTTGTGTCGCCATTCTGCCGGCAATCTCACTCATCGGAATCAAGAGCGGCAGACTGCGGTTTGCCGTTTCGATCGTCTCATACGCAATTCCCGTAACTTTTGACTTCAAGAGCGCGGCTGTCAGTTCCGGTTCAGGCGCCAGATGCAAATAGGTGAATAAAATCTGTCCCGGATGAAACATTTCATATTCGGGTGGCAGAGGCTCTTTCACCTTCATAATCATATCGGATGCATCAAACAGTTTCTTCTTGTCGGCGATGATCTCTGCTCCATATCCGGCATAGGATTCATCAGCAAAACCGCTGCCCAGCCCTGCTCCCTTTTCAACAAGCACTTTATGCCCGGCATCGCGCAAAGCTTCTGCACCTGCGGGGGTCAACGCCACACGGTTTTCGTTGTTTTTGATTTCCTTCGCAACACCAATAATCATATCTATTGCCTCCATTTCCATTTGTGAAGGATTTCCTTCCAAAGGCAAATAGAATGCACGAATCATGCCAGGTCGAAAGAACGTATCCGTTTCGATACGTTTTATCCATATTCCGACCTCCAGGGAAGCCTTCAAGTATCAAGAAGCTATGCTTTTCGCCGTTTTCGCGTTTCCTCCAATATGAAATTCCTGCAATCGCAGATATTACAACTGTTCTTCGCCCAGCATTTTGGAAAGATATGTTTCCAACATTGTAAATTTTTCTTTCCGTATTGTAAATATATATTTCCATCATCAAAGAAAAAATCCTTCTTCCCACTGCGTTGAAGAAGGATTTTTTTAATTATAATGAAAAGAATCTGTTATTCTTTCTTTACCCCAACAGCACGAACAAACCTTGAGCCCAGCCCAGCGCCTGACGATAGAGTTCCGCAACGTCTTTTTCGGGAATGCCCAGTTCTTTTGCAATCGCTGCGAACTCATCCCACTCTGCTTTCTCGTAATGCAACGCCATATGGTGCAAACGTCCCAAATCATTGTCTCCACGCAATAAAGCCGTCACAATATCGTCATCCAGAGGCAATTCTTTCAAGATATCATTCATCGGACGGTCCAGCATTGCATCGACCATGGAAAACAAACCGCAGAGAAAAGCCTGATTGTTCTTCTTGCTCCAGCCGATCTGAAATGCAAGCAATTCTTCAAATCGCGCGCGCACCAAAGATAACACGACAATCTCATTGGGTTTTTCCTGTGCAATATTTTGCAACGCCAAAAGAGAAATCCATTTGAGAATCTCTTTCCGTCCCAATAAAACAAGTGCCTGTTTTACAGAAGATATTTTATTTTTCAAACCAAAAAAAGACGAATTGATAAATTTCAACAATTTAAAAGATAGCGCGACATCTCTGCGGAAAATTTGCTCCATCTTGTCAAAGTCAAGGTCTGCCCGGCTTGACTCCCGCAACATATTCAGATAGTTGACAGTATATCCCGGAATATCCCTGCCAGAAAAAACTTCCGGTTTCCCAAAAAAATAACCTTGAAAATATTTGTACCCCAAATCTTTTGCCTGTTTAAAGTCATAGTAACTTTCCACTTTTTCCGCCAGGAGATTTACTCCCAGAGGGGCCAGCCGCATCGCGATGCTCCGCCTCTCCGGTTCCTTGGTTTGTACGAAGTCAACCTTTACGATATCAGCCAGCTTGACAAGATCTTCCGAACCTTTTGAGTATACAAAATTATCCAGAACGAGTGTATATCCTTTTTCCCGAATCTGCCGACATGCTGCGAGAACTTCCTCATCCGGTGTTACTGTTTCCAAAAATTCCACAGCAATGGCTTCCTTCGGCAAAACGGTCATCAGTTGGTGCTTCAGCAAACGATGCGTAAAATTGATATAGGCCTTTTTGCCGCCGGTCAAATCTTCGACAACTTTGAGAAAAAAACTGCTGTTAATAACATCCGCCGTTGCCTGATCTCCATCAGTGCCGGGAAAATAATCATCGGTCCCATTGCGGAAAAGCAACTCATACCCGACAACTCTCTTTTCCGTATCGAAAATTGGCTGTCGCGCCACATGAACCTCCACCAGCAAATACCTCCCCTCAATCTTGACCCATTTGAGCTTTCTTCTTCTTTTCCACACGAACCTGCCAAGCCCCTGCTAATTGCCTGAATTATACAAAGTTTTTTTAAAGCGGCAATATTTTGTTTGACCCCGATCAAACCGAGAAAGGGTCGGGAACCCAAATAAATTTGGTTCCCGACCCTCATTAGCGTTACTATTCCCATATTTTCTGTTAGTCTGCTCTCCATGCCTGAGAATCTGTTTCCTTGTAAGTTATCAGACTGACAATCACAAATACCGCCGTATTTACTGCCAAAGCAACGAAACCGGCATTCAGATTCATTCCGGCAAAAGCAAACGGGTCCATCTTGCCAAGAATCAGGGTAAAGACGATAATTTCGCCGACAACAAGGGAAACCCAGGATGCCGTGCGGGTGGCTTTTTTCCAGAAGAGTCCGAGGACGATCATCGGGAAAAACTGGGTAACACCGGAATAACCGGTCAGCAGCAAGTTAACCAACATCCCGGGGCTAAAAATAGCCAGAGCCAAGGCAATTCCAGTCGCAATCAGCACAACGAACTTGGCCATTTTGGCCATCAGAACATGGTCGTCCTGCGTATTCATGGTTTTGCCGACGACGTTGCGGGAAAACAGCATGGACATCGTCAACAGAAGATCGGCTGCGGGAATCATGCAAGCGAGAGCTCCAGCGCCGCCAACCAGGCCCAGAGACCAGCCCGGAAGTGTTTTCTGCACGACTGTCATAAATGCCATATCTGGTGTCTTCAATGCAGGCACCAGAATCATCAATGCACAGAAACCGATCAGCATCGGAAACAGCATACAAATCTGATACAGAGGAAGAAATACAGCATTGTGACGCAATACATCAGGATCCTTTGCGCTGTAGCTGTTTGCAAAAATATGGGGCCACATGTAGAAGCCAAGACTTGTCAGCACCAGCGTCGACATGAACCAGCTCACGTCGAGATTTTTCGTTCCGCCGGGAAGTTCGAGGAATCCCGGTTTTGCCGCATCAATCGCTTCGAACATCGGTCCTACTCCGCCGAAATAATGGTACGGCAGATAGAGTCCAAAGAAAGCCACTGCAACTATCATGACAATGTCTTTGATGACTGCGGTAGTTGCAACGCCTTTCAACCCGCTCAGGTAAACGAAGGCTGCAACCATGACGAATGCCAACAGCATCGCTGCGTTACGACCAATCAGTCCGTAAGAGCAAGTCTCCACGATCAATCCAAGGCCCGTAAGCTGCAATTGAAGGTACGGAATCAGAAATGCCACACCGATGCACGCCACCACGACTCCGAGCCACTTGTCGGAATAACGGTGCTCGATGAAATCCGGCTGGGTCATCAGATGAAATTTTTTGCCGATTGGCGAAACTGCCGGCAAAATCCAATAGGAAGCCATATAGGCCAAACTGCCGTAACCAAGAATATAGAAAGTAGGGCCGCCGCGGGCATATGCCCAGCCGCTGGCGCCGAGAAACGCAAAGGCTGTATAAATTTCTCCGGCCAATACAAACCAACTGAGCCAGCGGCCAAAGCCGCGACCACCGATTGCCCAGCCTTCCAGGCTCATCTTTTCTTTCATGCCAGGCAACATTCCTATCACAGTCGCAAAAATAACAAAGCCAAAAATTATACCCAGTGACATAAATTCATTTGACATGCGGAATCCTCCTTTCTATTTTTTCTTATCTTGTTGATCCAGGTGATACAGCGTGCCGATGCAAAGAAATGCGACAAAAATACCGGCCACTTCCCAGAACGCCAAGAACGGCAGGCCCATTACGATGGGCTTCGACTTGTTGACAAATGGAACCATCCCTAAAGACCAGACAAATGGAATCAGTGTGAGAATCACTCGGCTCAGCTTCATACAGACACCTCCTTCCTTCACTTTCTCTATTCTATCTATCGCCTGCAGTATCGATCCGCTTCACTACGGATCGATACTGCACGAAGCGCATCTATTTCGCTTTAAGTTTCAATGTTGCCCGCACCATGACTTCCACACCGGTAATCAAGGCAGACTCATCCATATCAAATTTCGGATGGTGATGGGAGAAAGACGCATCTTTGTCTGGGTTTCCTATTCCTAGAAACAAAAACATGCCTGGTGCTTTCTGCAGGTAATAGGAAAAATCTTCAGCCCCCATGCAGGCCGGAACTTCCCTGACCATGGCAGGATCTGTCGATTCCCGTCCCGCTTCCGCGACAACTGCCGCTACTTCCGGATTGTTGATCACCGGCGGATAACCAAAAATTTTCTCTACAGTATGCGTTGCCCCCATGGCCTGGCACACTCCGCTGCAAATCTCGTCAAGACGGTCCCATGTACGCATCCTGACTTTTTCATCAAACGACCGTATCGTGCCCTTGAGAACGGCAATATCCGGTGTAATATTAAACACTTTGCCTGATTGGAACATACCGAGCGAAACAACCGACGATTCAAGCGGATTAATCGAACGGCCGACAATCGTATTCAGCATGCATACTATTTCCGCAGCTGTTGAAAGAGCGCAAACCGTATCATGCGGCATGGAACCATGTCCGCCCTTGCCTTGGACAGTAATGGTAAATTCATCCGGCGCCGCCATCAGCCTACCATATGAAATACCGACCACCCCAGCGTCAAGCGGTTGCCATAGGTGGGTTCCCAGAACAAAATCAACTCCGTCCATCGCTCCGTCGGCAATCATTATCTCGGCTCCACCGGGAAATCTTTCTTCCGACGGCTGGAATAAAAACCGCACGTTGCCGTGGAGTTCCTCACGCAAATCGGCAAAAACCCTCGCCATTGCAAGCAGCATTGCCATATGTCCGTCATGTCCGCAGGCATGACATTTTCCCGGAATTTGCGAACGATACGGTTTGTCGATTTCATCCTGCAAAGGCAAGGCATCGATATCTGCGCGCAATGCAACCGTCTTCCCAGGAAAAGCGCCCTTGATTTCGGCAATCACACCTGTACCGGCTGCCTTACGCGGAGAAATGCCGAGTGCGGAGAGTTCTTCCATAATCTTCTGCTGCGTTGCTATCTCTTCACCCCCGATCTCCGGGTGCATGTGAAAATGCCGTCGCATTGCAATCACATATTCCTGCTGTTTTGCCACTGTTTCCTTGATTTTGTCCATGTGTAAAACCTCCAATTATTCCACTAGTATTAAAAAATGACACCGGAAGTATAACTACCCCACAGCGCCATTGCCGTTCCGGAAATACAGTCTTGTTTCAAAAAAGAACCATTCCGGTACACATCAGCTGCCTGGTTGAATTGCGCTCCCATCAGATCTTTTTCATGTCACCTGCGAAACCAATTCTTCGCATTCCTCAGCCGTTGTTCCCAATAATTCAAAGGCACTTGCCTGCAGTTTCGGCATCACCAATGCCTTCTTTCGCTTCCAGGCAAAATAATCGGCCAAATGCACAGACGCTACAAGTTCACGGTTTGCCACAGCCGGATTCATTGGGTCATGATGGAACATGGCAGCCTCCACAATCGGGTAGGGTAAACTCCACCAGTTTAAAAGGAATCCTCCCACTTCGTCATGCGATATCCCCATGAGGCTCCGTTCCGTTTCATGAAAAGCCGTTCCTTTGTTTTGCAGTACAGAACTCATAACACTCTTATACGGCTGCGTGAAATCTTTTATCAGCAAAATGCGACCTATATCATGCAACAAGCCGGCTGTCGCCTCATTTTCTTTCATTGTCCGGTGAAGACAATGTTCAAAAATCACACGCGTAAATCTGTTTACCAAATCAGCGTGTTGCCACAGCACATCCTTGGAGAAAAACCCTCCCTGATGACCGGAAACCTGTTGCAGGACCGTCAGTCCCAACACGATGGTCTTCATGTTTGTCAGTCCCATGTATACGATTGCCTGACGGACTGATCCGGTACTCATGTTGTAATATACCGAATTGGCCACTTGCAGAAGTTTGGCGGTAACCGTCTGGTCATGCTCCACCATGCGGGCAATTTCATCCAGACCGGCTTCATTCTCAATCAGTTCGCACAATTTGCCGTATAGTTCAGGCATGGTAGGCAAATCTCGAAGATTGTTGAAAACTTCCAGCAACTGACGCCGGGAAAACATTTCACCCAATTGCAACAGTTTGCCAATTTCAGCAACCAATTTCTCATTGTCCCACGGTTTTAGGATATACATCCGTGCCGATCCATCACGCAAGGCGTTTACAACATCCTTGCCTTCGGAAAAACCGCTGAGAATCGCGCGCATTGTCATCGGATATTTGCTTCGTACCTGCTTGAGAAACTGATGACCATTCATCCCGGGCATGCGCATATCACTGATGACAAGATCTACCGGCTCATTCTCCAGCACTGCCAGACCGGCCTCACCGCTCTCGGCAGTCAGTACGCGGTATCCCAACGGCAAAAATATTCTTTGCAATGCCTTTAGAATATTTGCTTCGTCATCGACCAGCAGTAATGTCTTGCTCATCGTTTCCCGCTCCTGTTTTTCTATTACTTTCATCCATGGAATGGATAACTATCACTAGATTCAACAGTCCGTTCCATAGTTCCTGCCTCTAGTTGCGTGACGAAGGTTCCGGCCTCTCGATCCGGTTCACTGCTTCCGCCGGTTTTACTCCCGCATACAAAACATCCGCAAACGAAGGAAAGTAACGATCGGTTGTCGATATGTTTACGCTCAGGAGGGTCTCAACCATTCTGCGGGAAAATTCGCCGCCCTCGACATCAATACTTGTTTTATAGCGAATTTCACCATCATCCATATCCAGCTCAAAATTTCCGATATTCAACCCATAATTAATCCTTGCGATCAGCTCTGCCATCAACCCACGCTGCTCTTCAGGCACACGCACGGGAACAACCGTATAAAACACAAAGATTTCATGTTCTTCATTGGCCCGCCCAAAGCATTCAAATCGAGCATTACGACCGGTGAAACCGAATCGGACGGCAGGTTCACCGGAAATTTCTTCATAACGCCAACTATCATCCTTTAAAAATTCAATCACAGCATCATAAATTCTCCCCAATGTCCATTTCCTCCTTTTCCTCTCTGCCGAAAAATATGAACCGCTATTCCATCAGTTCGTCCAAAAGCCTGTCGGAAAGGCAAACTTAACCCTTTGGGCACAATGTGGTAAAATAAGAAAAGCCTTGGCTTGTGCCAAGTCCTTTTGGACGCGGCAGAAGCCTTAGTCGTTCTTATGTCTCCAGAAGTTGATTATTATTGGTAGACTAAGAAAAGTTAGCGCGCATCAAACAATATGCGACGGATGAAAACGAAAAAAGCCTGATTGGAAAGGGTTGCAAAATTTAAATACATGAAAAAGCGCATTTTATTTATTATTTCCGATACCGGCGGAGGACATCGCAGCGCCGCCAATGCCATTGCTTCCGAACTGGGTGAAAATGCAGAATGCAAAATCCTTGACCTGCTGCGGGCAAGTGGATTGCCTGGAATACGCAATGCTCCGGAACTCTACGGTTATTTCTCCGCAGGGCACATTTGGCTGCACAATCTGCTTTTCCGGCTCTTTGACAATATGTCTGTAATGAATGTCATGTCCGGCATATTGTATAAAGTAGCCCGGTCCCGCATACAACAAGTGGTGGACGAATTTTCGCCGGATGCTGTAGTCGTCATCCATCCGCTGGCTGTTCGCCCCATGTGTTACTACCGGGATGAAGTCCAGGCCAAGTGGCCTGTTGTAACAGTAGTGACTGATCTTGTCAGCGTTCATGCTTCATGGATAACGCCAAAAGCAGACCTTTACCTGATGCCAACCCATGAAGCCATGCAAACAGCAACACGATCCGGTGTTGACGCAGCCAAACTCCGTTTGACCGGCTTTCCCATACACCCGCGTTTTCTCTCGCCACAGCCCAATCAAAGATCTGCACGGGAAATTCTCTGCATTGACGCCGATCGGTTTACGGTGCTGATTACCAGCGGTGGTGCAGGCGGGGGACGGGTGGAAGAATTGGTCACTGAACTCGAAAGTCTATGTCATGAATGCACATTATTGGTTGTTACCGGCCGCAATACCGCATTGAAGGACCGTTTGAAAAATCGCTTGCCGGCTTCCAATAACACACAGATTTACGGCTTTGTCGATAATATGGATCTCTTGATGGCAGCCTGCGATATTGTCGTCACGAAAGCCGGCCCCGGCACCATTATGGAAGCGGCTTCCTTTTCACGCAGTCTCATCATTACGGGAGCAGTTGGGTTGCAGGAATCAGGAAACATCGATTTCGTAGTAGAAAACAAATTAGGGGTCTATTGTCCTAAACGAGGGGAAGCAGCCTCTGTAGCAGCCCGCCTGTCAGCCTCGCATTCGCAGAAGAAGGTTCCCAATGAAACCGCTGCCATAAAATTTGCAGGCACTCGCGAAATTGCCAGAATATTGCAGTCGCTAGACTGAAGATTCCTGTCCAGGTTTCCAGCCAACCTCCATCATATGCCGCATGACCCGGGCCGCGTTGACCGCATCATCCATGGCAAGATGCGACATTCCATATCGCTCGACTCCGGTTTCATCCACAGCCTGCTGCAATCCTATCGATCGTTCCCGTCCAAAAAAACTCCGGTATTCAAAAGCGAGATCAATGTAGTCTGCCCAATCGAACGGACAGGAAATTTTGTATCGCCTGCAGGCCTGATCAATCACTCTTTGGTCAGAATCTCCCCAGCATGCCAACCAGGCTTCCCCCGGAACATAGGCGCCAGCAAGGTGCTCCAATAAATCAGCGAACCCCATGCCGCCATCCACATCTTTTTGTCGTATCATCGTGATGTTCGTGCACTCCGGTTTAATTTTCGGATAATACTGCGGTTTCACAAAGGTTTGAATCACCGGAATTTCCATATACTCCGGCGGAACCATCCTCACGGCCCCCGCTTCAATTACCTCGGGAAAAAAAGCACGCGGTCTGCCTGGTCCGGCATCGTGCACCGTAAACTCAAAATCTGCCACAAGAATTGTTCGCATCGATCGTTTCACTCCACCTTTATT
>CAZXCC010000022.1:0-22072 GCA_964638945.1 uncultured Veillonellaceae bacterium
CGCCATTTACCAAAACAGCATTCAGCCGGAAATCCACTCCGTCCCGCATGAATTCCGTGAGACGAGGCGTTTCCATACTGAAGGAAGGGGAAACGATCGTGAAATACAGACCGGAATTTCCTGTTTCTACTGCAAAGTCCGGTTTCAGATATTCACTGACCAATGACAACGGCACGAGGATTTCATGTTTGCCGACATACCCGGAAAGCAGGGTATCGACCGAAGAGCCATCAACCATTTTTACCGTGATGGGCAAATACGGATTTGCAAAATCGGCTTCCGGCGCCGCCAGTACTGCGGTTCCGCTCATGGAGCCAATCAGAAAGGCTACCGCCAAAATGAAGGCAAAAAGATTTTTTTTCACACCATCATCCCTTCTTGATTTTTTTAAGAAAACCCGGCTTGCACCGAGCCCATGGCGTCGGCGGAAGTCGTGGGTTTCTTATGTCACGGAAAGTTAAACTTTCCGTTAGACTAAAACAGGCGGCGTGCGCCCAAATATTTCGAACTCCAATATTGATCCCCCAGGGAAACAATCGCCACACCGGTACCGGAATTGGCGGCGATAAACTTGCCGTCTCCGACATAGATGCCGTCATGCGAGGCCCCCGGTTCATAGGTTTCAAAAAACACCAGGTCTCCTGGCTGCAATTCAGCCTGAGTCACCTTTCGTCCCAGTTCATATTGCACATCGGCGGTTCGTGGCAAATTGATGCCGATCTGTCGGAAAACATACTGGACGAATCCGGAACAATCAAATCCGGCGGGAGTTTCTCCGCCCCAAACGTACGGCACTCCTCCGAAACGCATGGCAATGTTCAGCATGCGAACAACATCTTTCTTCCCGTAATTGCCGCCTTTTCCGTAATCCATCAAAAAATGCCATGTGATTTCGTCCACCACGCCGGTCTGCGCCAGGCGAGCCTGCTTCTGATATGTCATGACGGCACGTGTCGTGCGCTCATCAAAACTGCCTGTGGGTTTGGGAATATTATAACCGAGGTCGATCAGCCGCAGCTGAACTGCCAGCACCTTGTCCCCTTCATCGCCTTCTTGCGCCGTTTTGGCATGCACCTGCGGCATCGTTCCAAACAATCCGAATACCGCACCAAGCAGCAATCCGTAAATAATCAGCCTGTAACCCTTTTTCATACGTCCCTTTCTTCAGCATCGTCCGATATCCTGCCAATACAACCCACCACTGCGCCGGTCGCTTTCACCAGGTCATCCGGGCGCAAAAAAATCTGAACGCCCCGCAACCCGGCGCTAATGGAAATGATCGGTTGATCCAACGCCGTCCGGTCCACAAATACCGGATAATTTTTTTTCGCCCCCAAAGGAGACACACCGCCACGGATATATCCGGTCAGCGGCAGCACTTCATTTAAGTGTACCATTTCAGCTTTTTTATTTCCACTCACTGAAGCAAGTACCTTGAGGTCAACTTCCGCCGCGCCGGACACCACAGCCATGATCACGCCGGTTTTGTCGCCCCGGGCTACAAGCGTTTTAAAAACCTGCGTCAATGGCAGGCCGATCTTTCCGGCCACGTTGCCGGCGCTGAGGTCGGATTCGTCCACTGCGTACTCATGAATCTCATATGCAATTTTCAGTTTGTCCAGCAGCCTTGCTGCATTTGTCTTCTTCATAATGGAGTATAATTCTTCATATATCGGTAAAGCCCTTTTTTGTTTTGCGAAAATGCTGGCAGGAAAGACTGGGTTTGCCGTAAAATATAAAAGTTATGAAGAAAAATGATGCGCCGAATTTTTTCTCGCCTCTCCTGGCCTCTTGCAAGCTATGCCATCGTCGCTGCGGCATAAACCGTCTGGCAGGGGAAATAGGATTTTGCCGGGCCGGAATATTGCCGCGTCTGGCTCTGGCATCGCTTCACTATTGGGAAGAACCCTGCATATCAGGGTCCCGGGGCTCGGGAACCGTCTTTTTTTCCCGCTGCAACCTTGCCTGCGTCTATTGCCAAAACCATAGTATCAGCCAGGAAGACCAGGGTATTGATGTATCTGTAGAAAGGCTTGCGGAGATTTTTCTTGAACTGCAGCAGCAGGGGGCACACAACCTGAATCTTGTCACACCTACTCCCTATGTGCCGCAGATTATCGCCGCCTTATCCATTGCCCGTTCGTCAGGGCTCCGGATCCCTGCCATCTATAACACCTCTTCCTATGAAACACAAGATGCCGTGGACGCTCTTCGCGGCTGGATTGACATTTATCTGCCTGATCTCAAATATTGCAGCGATGCTCTCGCGGTCCGCTATTCCGCTGCGCCAGGTTATTTCACTCATGCTTTGCAGTCCATTCAGATTATGCGCGACCAAATCGGAACATGCCGGTTTGACCCCGATGGACTCCTCCAGAGAGGTGTACTCATCCGCCATCTGGCATTACCGGGCCACGCCGCAGACTCCAGAGCTGTATTGGATGCTCTTCGCCTTCATTTCGGCGATTCGGTTTGGTTCAGCCTGATGGGGCAATATACTCCACAAACCGGAAACGCTGCATTTCCGGAGCTGCAACGCAGTCTTGCCGAAAAAGAATACTCCGACTTGATTGACCACGCCTTGTCCCTGGGACTCGAAAATGGGTTTGTCCAGGAAGAAGGATCCGCTTCCGCTCAATTCATCCCAGCCTTCAATTTTAAAGGCGTTATTGCCGAAGGAGAACTTCCTTGAATCAAAAGACCAATCGTATTTCCTGTCAAAAATGCAAATTTTTCTACGTCACGTGGGACAATTCGTTTCCTTATGGCTGTAAGGCAAATGGTTTCAAAGGGAAAATCATGCCATCGTTGATGGTTTTTCAGGCTGCCGGTCATCCCTGTCTTTCTTTTGAACCCAAAGAGATTGAATCACACAAATCAAAAAGCAAATCGTAGTACAGGAGGTCTTTTTTTGCATTATATAAAAATCGCTGCATTCCTTTTCACTACCGCTCTGGGATTTCTTCTTCCATTTTCTCCTTCTGCCAGCGCCGTCTCTCCACCGCCCGCTCCTTCGCCCTATTATATTAACGGTAGGCCTGCGCAAAGTTTTTCCGATGATCCCCTGCATGATGTCAAACAAGTCGAATCCTGCGAAACTCTGCCTGGTTATCAGCGTTACACCGATCATCCCCTCGGCTACTCCGTTTGCGTACCGCAGAATCTCCGCCCTGACCCTTCCCTGTCGGCGGTACGCAGTTCCTTCGGCACCGGTCCGACCCGCATCGAGGTATATCATGATAATTTCTCGGACTCCATTTCCAACCCGCGCGACTATATTTTCTACGCCAACAAGTTCCTCGGCGACTCTTCCCGTCACAGCATCACGGTGCGGGAAACCTTCGTCTGGAATGGCTTTACCGTAAACCGCATCAAATGGTCCCGTCCCCCTTTGTCTGCCATCAAAGACGACCGCAACTTTTACACCAGTCTCGAATTGCTTCGTTATCCGGGCGATGCCTACACAATTTTCATCAAATCCGCCTCACCCATCGATAATGATCTGGATATTCTACACAGCTTCCGGCTGACGGAAAGACGAGGTGCACCCGGTATTTTCCGCCTACCGTCCGCCGCCAGGACAAAACTCAACAAAGAAACCCGTGACTTCAGAACGAAGTATTTCAGTGAAGACAGTCCGTTGCGCTGGGGCTATTTTGACTGTGACGCCCCGGAACGGTTGCGCCATGTCAAGGAACTGGAAGCGAAACTCGGATACAAGTTCACGTTTGTGCTCCGCTACCAGTCGCTTGACGAACGGGCAGCCATAGAAGGGCTGGCCAACGGTTTTGCCGACGGGCGTTTTACTGAACTTACGATGCAGACTACCCATGCGGATACGGTAAACGCTTTGCTTGCAGGATCGAATCGGGGAAACCAGGATCTGATGTATGATATTCTTGACCGGCAATATGACGAGTATTTCCGCGAATATGCCCTGGCGTTGAAAAAATTCGGCCATCCGGTGCTGTTTCGGCTCAACAATGAAATGAACGGCGACTGGTGCTGGTATTCGGCGATGTACGCCGGCAAGGACACCGATATCTACAAGGCTGTGTGGCGCCACATCCACAACCTCTTTGATGAAGCAGGGGTCGACAATGTGCTTTGGGTCTGGAATCCGCATGACATCTCCCTTCCCGATTTCAAATGGAACCACCCGCTGATGTATTATCCAGGAGATGACGTGGTGGATATCATCGGGATTACCGGTTACAATACCGGGACCTATTTCCCCGGAGAAAACTGGCGTACTTTCCACGATATCTATAAACAAATCGATGTGGACTATTCCGACTGGTTTGACAAGCCCTTCATGATTACAGAGTTCGGTTCCAATTCTGTCGGTGGTGACAAGGTTGCCTGGATTGATAATATGTTCAAAGAAATCCCTGCATACAAACGAATCAAAGTTGCCATCTGGTGGAGCGGCATCGACCTGGATACTGCAGGACGTCCCGGGCGTGTATATCTGCTGGATGAAAATGACGCCACAACGGAGGCTTTCCGCAGGGGTTTGAAGAATTATAACAGTGTAAAATAATAAGGAGGCTGGAACTATGGCCAAATTAGTCGAATGTGTGCCAAACTTTAGTGAAGGAAGACGCCCCGAGGTGATTGAAGCGATTGCCGCCGAGGTTACAATGGTTCCCAATGTCAAACTGCTGGACGTGAAACCGGACGCCAGTCATAATCGCGTGGTGGTAACCTTCGTCGGCGAACCGGAAGCCGTGAAACGCGCCGCTTTCAATGCCTGCAAGAAAGCCGCCGAACTGATCGACATGGAAAAACACAAGGGGGAACATCCACGTATCGGCGCGACTGACGTCATTCCTTTCATTCCTGTCAAAGACATCACCATGGAGGAATGCATTCAGCTGGCTGATGAGCTGGCCCGCGAAATTGCCGAAAAGCTTGCGATTCCAGTCTATCTGTACGAAGAAGCCGCAAAAATTCCCGGCCGCAAAGCGTTGCCCGATATCCGCAAAGGCCAGTACGAGGGACTGAAAACTGAAATTGAAAAACCAGAACGCCGTCCCGATTATGGGCCTGCAAAAATGCATCCCTCTGCCGGCGCGACAGTCGTCGGAGCCCGCCAGTTTCTGATCGCTTATAATATCAACCTTGACACAAGCGATGTCCATATCGCAAAAAAAATCGCCAATTGTATCCGGGAAGCCAAGGGTGGTTACAAATACGTCCGCGCCATGGGAGTTTCCGTACAGGTCGGCGACCGCGACATCGCCCAGGTAACCATCAATATGGTGAATTATCAGGGCACCCCCCTGTTCCGTGTCTTTGAAACCGTCAAGTCCGAAGCGGCCCGTTATGGCGTAAATGTCATCGGCAGTGAAATTATCGGCCTGACGCCCATGCAAGCGTTGCTGGACGTCGCGGAATTCTATCTGCGGTTGGATGGATTTGATAGAAAACAGGTATTGGAGGATAATTTGCAATGCTGATGGATAAAACCGTACGCGACTTTGTCTTTGAACTTGCTTCGGATTCCCCCGCTCCTGGCGGCGGGAGCGCCGCAGCGCTGGCCGGATGTCTGGGAACTGCCCTTACTGCAATGGTCTGCAACCTGTCGCTGGATGAAACGAAGTATAAAGACGTCCTGCCGGAAATTCAGGAAATTCGACAGCAAGCAGACTCCCTTCTCTCCAAACTCGTAAATGCTGTAGACGAAGATGCCCAGGCATTCAATGAAGTCATGGATGCATATAAACTGCCAAAAGCCACGGAAGAAGAAAAAGCAACACGCCTTGCCAAAATTCAGCAAGCCATGAAAAAGGCAGCTTCCCTGCCGCTTGAAGTCTCGGCTTCCTGTCTGGAAGCGCTGAAACTGTCCGGCCGCATCTTGCCTCTCGGCAATCCGAATGCCGCCAGTGACGCTGCTGTTGCAGGCCTCATGGCATACGCCGCAATACAGGGTGCATTATACAATGTGAAAATAAACCTAGGGTTCATCAAAGACGTTCCTTTCTGCGACGCCACCCGCGAACGCATTGCCGCCATTGCCGCAGAGGCAAAAAAAGAAAATTCGGCTCTCGATGCGGCGGCAGGAAAATTGTTGGGGTAATGTCAGCATTTTATGCAGCATGGATTTTTTCGGTGTCGGGATTTTTCCCGGCACCTTTTTTCGTTTTTCGGCCAGAGACTTCCATAGGAAAAAAATCCTAGAAATATTGCTGTCGTCAAAGGTTTCAGCATCTTGTTTTCATGCATTATAATAGTGTTGGAAGGCATCAATGGCCAGTTCATGTTGCGGATATGCATTTCATACGAAAGGAAAAACATGTTTCATAAACGCTTCTTGCTTCGTTTCTTCTTCTCCCTAGTGCTGCTTGCTGTTCTGGGCATCAATGGCGCTGGCCTGTACCTGGGGAATATGATTTATAACGAAATGAGCATTCGCCATTCCCGGTTGCATGCCCATCATTCGGGCAGGCTGAAACAAGTCATGGAAAAAGGAAAGCAGGAAAAACAATGGCAAGACCTCTCATTAGATTCCCGCTTTGGATATTCTCTCCAGGGAACCTATATTCCGAACCCGGTCCGCACAGAAAACACATTGATTTTCTTGCATGGATTTACGGAGAATCGGTTGGTCGGACTAAACTATGTAAATCTCTACCTCAATTCCGGCTACAATCTTCTGCTTGTGGATTCGCGGGCTCACGGAGATAGCGGCGGGGATTCGGTCACATGGGGAGTATACGAGAAATATGATCTCGATCAATGGGTGGATTGGATTCACAATAAATTTCCCGGCGGGTCTATCGGCGTCCATGGAATCTCCATGGGTGCTGCAACCGCATTATTGCATGCCGAGCTGAACGAATCAAACAAGCGGGTAAAGTTTTATGTGGCTGACAGCGCCTATTCAGATTTGAATGCTTTGCTTGCGCTTCAAATGGAACAGCGTCTGCAACTGCCCGGCAACATTTCGCCGCAACTGTTGTTGCCCTATGTCAACGCCGTCGCTTTTCTCAAATCACAATTCACTTTTGACCAGGCTTCCCCGCTTCGAGCCGTCCGTAATGTGACAACACCCATTCTGTACATACACGGCGAAGCGGACAAACTGGTACCTGCTTCGATGTCCCAGGAGCTTTACCGCGCGACAAAAGGGCCTCGGCAAATCAATACCTTTCCCAGAGCGGAGCATGTAAGTTCTTTGTACAATGATCGGTATCGCTATCGCACATTGGTCCAGGATTTTACCCGTTCCCTGTCACAACAAGATTCTTTGATCTGAGAAATCACTCATTGCCTGATTTGCAGACTCGGAAAATAATTACACAGCAGGAGGCTACCGCATGACAAAAACAAACATTCGAGCTGTGCGCGCCGAAGATTTGGAGAGTATCGCCGAAATCGAAGCCGCATGTTTCCCTGCAGCAGAAGCAGCAACACGGGAGTCTTTCAAAATGAGAATCGCAACTTTTCCCGATTCTTTTTTTGTTGCCGAAACAGCGGGTAGAATCATTGGCTTCATCAATGGTTGTGTCACCAACAGTCCGGTTATCTATGATGAAATGTTCCATGATTCACGTCATCATATCCCGACTGGCGAAAATGCAAGCATCTTTGGCCTGGATGTTTTGCCGGAGTATCGGAAACAGGGCATTGCCGCAAAATTGATGAATCATTATATCCAGGCTGCCAGGAATTCCAGTCGGAAAAAAGTCATCCTGACCTGCAAGGAACGCCTTGTACCCTACTATGAATCATTCGGTTATGTGAATGACGGTCTTTCGTCCTCTACCCACGGCGGAGCGCAATGGTTCGATATGACGCTTACGCTTTAATCCTCGACTGAACTGCAAGGATGAATGTGAAGAGGAGTTTATCCCCCCACATCGAAACACAATAATGATTTCGCATTCACCGAAAGGATGTTGCATCATGATGTCGAAGCAATCCTTCATCGATGCCCTGCTTGACACCACTAAGGTACATACCCGTTCCTGGTTCTTCTTATATTTTCTTTCCATTATTACCCCTTTCGCCTATGTTCTGCTGTTAAGTATCCTAGAACCCGGACAGCAGTACTCTCTTCTGCTCGAGCTATTTCTTTCCGCCTTGGGCTTGTTTTGCCTTTTCATTACCTTCCGGGCCATTCTGAAAATGTTTTGGACAGCAATAAACTCCCATGAACTGACCAGTGAGAAAATCAAGCGTTTGATGCTCACCTATTTTTACATGCTTTTTGCCTTTGCCGGGATTTATCTGGTACTCTATTTTGATTCAGAATTCAACATTGTACATCAGGAGCTCTCAAACATCTCAGGAACGGCACCACCGTTGAAACCGCATGCCGGTACGGCGTTCTCCGGAATCAGCCTGCATTTTTGGCCTGTAGTCGGTTTACCAATTGATTGGACAGCTCTTCCTTTTATATACCTGGATATGCTGTACTTTAGCGCAACCACCATGACAACCCTTGGTTTTGGCGACATCGTCGCCAAATTTCCCTTCGTTAAACTTCTTGTCATCATCGAGGCCTTTTGCGGAAACCTTCTCCTAATATTGGGCATGGCAAGCGTAGTACCGCATCAAAATAAAGACAGATGAAAGCAAAGGTTGTATGCGAAACATTATATTAACCGCTTTGCAACGATTTATCCGGCTGGAACAATCCAGCGGACTGATTCTTATGGGCTGTCTTGCAGCCGCTCTGCTTATGGCCCACTCGGATTATGCCACAGCATATGAAAAAATGCTGCATGGCTATTCCTTGCAGCATTGGATCAATGACGGTTTCATGGCCGTATTCTTCTTTTTAGTCGGACTGGAGATTAAACGTGAAGTAATAGGTGGAGAGTTGTCCGAACTGCGGCAGGCTCTTTTTCCGGTTCTCGCCGCATTGGGTGGAATGCTTGTGCCCGCCTTGATCTATGGCACGCTGAACTGGAATGGAATGGGAAAAGCAGGCTGGGCCATTCCCATGGCTACCGACATCGCTTTTGCTCTTGGAGTATTGGCTTTGTTGGGACAACGCGCGCCAATTTCCCTGAAATTATTTCTGAGTGCCCTTGCCATCGTGGATGATATCGGCGCAGTACTTGTCATCGCACTTTTCTATTCCGGCTCTTTATCCTGGTTATACCTGTCCGGTGCGCTTGCCGTCTCCTGTGCAACACTTGCCGCAGCTGCTTTTTTCAGGATACGCAACCCATTTTTTTATCTATTGTCCCTTGGTTTGATCTGGCTTTGCTTTGTCCCTTCCGGCGTTCATGCAACCTTGGCCGGCATCGTGGCAGCATTGCTGGTACCGGCATCCCCAACCGATGAAAAGGAACCTTCACCGCTGGAAAGTCTGGAAGAAATGCTGCACCCCTGGGTTGCTTATCTGATTCTGCCCGCTTTTGTCCTGGCAAATGCAGGGCTACGGCTGAGCGGCGATATGAAAGGTGTGATTCAGGATCCTGTCTTTCTCGGAACTTTATGCGGCCTGGTTCTGGGCAAACCCCTGGGAATCCTCGCCTTCACCTGGATCGGCTGTACTCTGCGCTGGGCACAGAAACCGGAAAATTTGTGCTGGAACCACATTCTCGGCGTCGGGTTTATTGCCGGGATAGGTTTTACCATGTCGTTGTTTGTCAGCGGACTTTCGTTTCCCGAAAGCCCGCATCATTTGGATACTGCAAAATTTGCGGTTATTTCCGCTTCATTTTTTGCCGGAATTCTGGGGCTTGGGCTGCTGCACCGAATTTGCCGCAAATAGGATCCGGGTTCCGTTTCGCCCAGTCTTCACTCCTCCAGCAGGCAAAATCCTCCCATACACATGTTCAATTCAACATCCGGATTATGCTCCATGGGAATATTGACCCGGGTTACGAGCTGGCAGTCCGGTCGCACGTATAGAACTTCATGCACTACCACCCTGAACAGCACTAAGGATGTGGTGTCACGCTCCGGAAATTGTTTTTTCATTTCCGGCATCTCTGCATACATCAAATCCAGCGTGGCACGGAACAACGGAGAGCCAGGCCTGGTTTCATCCCTGACACGACCGGAAATGGTGAGCACTTCGTAATTTTTGCCGAGAATGCAGAGCTCAATGCGGGGATTATTCTTCAATTCTTTTACCTTGCTTGTTTCAAAGGGGCTAAACATCCATATATGTCCTTCTCTGTCCGCATAGAGCCTCATTGGCCGGACATGCGGCCGTTCGCCATCGATATTGCCTAAAAAGGCAACCTCTGTTCTGATCAGATTCAATACTTCTTGTTCATACATACGCACAACCTCCAAAAATCATTTTATTCATATTGATAAATATTCTCCGTTATGTATCCTGTTCCTGCTTCCCTGCAAACATCTTTTGTCTTCTCTACATCCTTTTTTTGTGATGAAAGAGTAGCTTGGCAGGAGAATCCAGAGAACGCATGGAAGAAATCAATAAGAACCTTGATACGTTGTCCATACTATGGAAAGGAAGTGAATGATTTTGCAGCATTGTGTCAAACGACTGGTTTGGGGATTCACGATTTTCGTTTTGCTTCTGTCCATGAATGTTGCCACTACGCAGGCAGCCAATTTACAGAGCACAACGAACAAATGGATTAATACCGCACACACCGCTTCCACGTATTTTCTCGAAGGAACGCCTGTCAATCTGCGTGCTGACGGCAGTGTATTCTCAGGCACAATCGCCCTACAGAGCATCTTTTGGATCAATACCGCCCACACTGCATCTGCAGCTTTCAAGGCCGGTTCTTTTGTGAACTTCCGGGATGACGGAAGTGTTTCTTCCGGCGTCATAACCCAACCCACCGAATTCTGGATTAATTCTGCCTATACCGCTTCTGCCGTCTTCAGAAAAGATACGGTTGTCAACTTTCGGGAAGATGGAAGCGTATCTTCAGGTATCATTGACAAATCCAGCCCTTTCTGGACCAGTATCGACCACAATTCTTCCACTTTGTTCAAAGTCGGCACACTCGTCAAGTTCCGAGAAGACGGCAGTGTTTCTTCCGGCACCATAGCCCAGGAAACATATTTTTGGACGAACAAAATCCACAGTGCTTCTGTTCTGATCCCCGCAGGGACAAAAGTTGACATACTGGAAGACGGCGGCATCCGCTAAGGTCATGAGTTGAGTCCGTATCATCGAAGCGTGATACGGACTTTTTATGCAAAAAAATCTCCAATTGCTGAACGAAAGCGGTTATATTCCGAATCTGCTTGAAGAATCAGCGAATCAATCGCCCTGCAGTCATCCAGTTCCGTTTCAAACTCTGTATCAAAGTCTATGCGCAACAACTGCCCAGGTTGTAACATTTGCTCCAAATAATTCAACGTTGCATTCGCATGCAAAGCAACAAGCATTTCAATCAATTTACCCCCCTCCCAGCCTGTTACCACACCCCATCTCTTCGTTAACCCATTTGCGTAATAGTTTCTAGCACGTCCTGTCCCCATGGATAGGATTCGCAAATCTGCAATGCTGACTCCAAATTGCCGCACAGCTTCAAGCACGGCAACCAGTGCGGGGTTATACGCCCATAATCCTCCATCTGCAATCAAGGTCTTCCCCAGCTCCACTGGGCTAAAAAAAACGGGGGATGCACAGGATGCACTTACAGCTTCACTGACACGCACCTCTAAATCTCGATTATCTTCCGTTGTATAACCTGATTTCAAGATATGAGTCTCTCCCTTTTCAATGTCTGTTACAGGCAGTAGCAACGGAACCTTAATATCTCCCAAACGTCTATCTCCAAAATATGCATCGAGAATTTCCTTCAGCGATTCCGATTTGTAAATACTGTTAACGCATGATTTCATAAATTTTGTTGGCAAAACGGACGTGCGTGGTGTAAAAATGTCGACAGCATGTTCACAATAAAGCGTTTCTACTATTCCAGGCTGAAAACCGCATGCCACAGCCGCCGCAGTAATCGCTCCCGTGCTTGTGCCCGCGATCATGTCAACATGATTTTCAAGACAAATTTTCTGCTGTTGCGTCATGCATTGAAGGATATGAGTCGGAATAATGCCGCGAACTCCTCCGCCATCAATACTTAGAATTCGAATATTTTTACCGCTCACTACCTTTTCCCCCTATGCACTAAATTTTCAATCCGCACTTATATATTCATCTTGTCCGCTATCAACAAATCTTTCCTATGTGTATCTATAGACTCCCCATTTATTAAAGTTCAGGCCGGATGACGCATCCGGCCTGAACTTTAATACCAACAAAAAATCCAACTATCGATTACTTACCGAACCAGTGATCCGCATCAGTCAGAAATTCCCGCAAAATATCGGTTTCTTCCCCATTCAAGGTAATTCCTTTGCCCATCTTCCCATGATGCTCGTCCCATTCCCGGATATCCAGCTTGGGAGGACGGTCATTCCAGCTTACCAGATTGATTTCTTTCTTCCACCCCTTCGTTCCTTCCGACAGCACGCCAATATGACGCGTAATCGAAAATTTGATCTCCTTGTTTTCCATACCCTGGTCGCTTCCCTTCACAGCGGTTTCCCGCCTATATATACGCTGCATTGCAGCGCACGAACCTATTCCAGTCCTGTATCATGGACAATTTTCCCTTTTTTCACAACAGTCTCGACGCAATTCACTGCCGCGTGATACGGAAGATAGAGGTGTGACGGGTGCTTCAGCACAATAAAATCCGCCTGCTTTCCCACTTCCAGGCTTCCGATACGGTCAGCGCGCCCCACGGCAGCTGCCGCGTTGATCGTCAACGCCGTGACGATTTCCGCCGGCGTCATCTGCATATATAGCGCTGCCAGGGCAATGACAAGAGGAATCGATTCGGTAAAACAGCTGCCCGGATTGAAGTCAGTCGCCAAAGCCACAGGCACTCCAGCATCAATCATAACCCTGGCCCGGGCGTAGGGCTCTCGCAGACAAAAAGCTGTTGCCGGCAGCAAGACGGCGATAGTGCCTGCCGCCCCCATGCGATGAATGCCTTCATCCGAGGCGTGCAGCAAATGTTCCGCCGATAACGCGCCAACTTCGGCGGCAAGCTCGGCACCACCAAGCGTAACAATCTCGTCCGCATGAACTTTTGCCTGCATCCCCAATTGTTGGGCCCGTTTCAGAAGCCGCCGGGACTGTTCCACAGAAAAAACGCCCTTTTCGCAGAAGACATCGCAAAACTCAGCCAACTTACTTTGCGCAACGAGAGGCATCACATTATCCAGCAAATACTGGACATATTCTTCGGTTCTTCCTTTGTATTCCGGCGGTACGGCATGAGCTCCCATGAAAGTCGGCACGATCTCGACCACATGCTTCCGATTCAGCTCGGCCATGACTTCCAATTGCTTGATTTCAGTCACGGCATCCAGCCCATAGCCGCTTTTCCCTTCCACTGTTGTAACACCAAAAGACAGCATGGAAGAAAGACGCTGCCAGCCAACACTGAAGAGATCCTCTCCTGTGGCTTCCCGCGTGTCCCGGACGGTATTTACAATTCCACCGCCCCTTTCCATGATCTGCATGTATGTATCACCGCGCAACCGCCAGGAGAATTCTTCCGCCCGATGTCCCGCAAATAAAAAATGCGTATGGGGATCGACAAAGCCCGGCATCACACATTGTCCGGACGCATCAATCACCGTGCATTCGCTCGTATCTACCCCTTCGACAACCTCCGCAGCGACGCCGACACGTCGAATGATTCCATCTTCCACCAGAAGCGCGCCATCTGCTATGATTCCGAGTTCGGACATCGCTTCGCCGGTTTTTGGTGCGGAGCCTCGACAGGTCACCAGCTCCGCCGCATGAATAACCAGTAATTTCCCAGTCATGATTACCCTCCCAGATATGCTCTCCGTACGGCATCATCATTTTTCAGCTCACCAGCTCTGCCCGAAAGTACTATATGCCCTGTTTCAAGCACATATCCGCGACCGGCGGCTGCAAGAGCCTTGCGTGCATTTTGTTCCACAAGCAGGATGGTCGTTCCCGTCTCATTCAGCTGTTTCAACACTTCAAAACAACGGTTGACCAGAATAGGCATCAATCCCATAGAAATCTCGTCAACCAGCAGCAACTCCGGTTCCAGCATGAGCGCCCGGCCAATCGCCAGCATCTGTTGTTCCCCGCCGGACATCGTCCGGGCTGCCTGCGTCATTCGTTCGCCTAAACGGGGAAAAATTGTCACGACTCTCTCCACTCGTCGAGGCAAATCAGCCGGAGGTTCGACCCAACCACCGATCCGCAGATTTTCTGCCACGGTAAGGTCTCCGAATACCCTGCGCCCTTCCGGCACGTAGGCAATTTTCATCCCGGCCCGATCCCAAGGGCTTGCTTTTGCAATATCATTTCCTTTGAACTGCAACGTCCCTCCGGAAATCGGCACCAACCCCATGATTACCTTCATCATGGTACTTTTTCCAGCTCCATTGGCGCCAATAATAGTGACAAATTCGCCGGCTTTCACTTCAAGGGAAATATCGTAAAGAACCTGGGAATGTCCATAATGTGCGTTTATGTTACGCAGTTCCAGCATCATTCAGCCTCCTCGGCTTCGCCCAGATATGCATCGATAACAGCCTGGTTGTTTTGAACTTCCTGCGGCGTACCTTCGGCGATTTTCACTCCGTAGGACAGCACTGTCATACGGTCGCAGAGCGCTGTTGCCACCGCCATATTATGCTCGACAATCATGATGGTGGTTCCGTCGGAATGTAACTTGCGCACCAGTTCCATGAAATCAAGCGTGGCATCTTTCGACAGTCCCGCGCAAGGTTCATCCAGCATCAAAAGAATAGGCTGCATGGCCAAAGCTCTGGCAATTTCCAGACGCCGCATATACCCGAGGCTAAGGTCACCTGCTTTGGATTTGGCATACGCGGCCAGGTCCACCCGTTCCAGATATTCCATCACCTCTGCCAGGTTCTTGCGGGTATGGCTGCGTCCCAGGCTGGATAGGAGAGAAGGCGCCCGGTGCAGGGCAAATGCGGCCAGCAGATTGTCTTCCACCGTCATATCCTTGAATACTTTTGTTATCTGAAAAGTTCGGGCTATCCCCCGTCTGGCAACCTCATGCGCATTCAATCCCTGGATTTCCTGATTGTCCAGCAGAATTTTCCCTTCCGTCGGAACATAGGCACCGCAAACCATATTGAAAAAAGTAGTTTTCCCTGCGCCATTCGGACCGATCAAGCCCATGGTTTCGCCACGCTTCACAGACAAATCCACGCCATCGACAGCTTTTAATCCGCCGAAATATTTTTTCAGCCCGATGACCTGCAAGAGTACTTTATCTTCCGTCATGCGGCTTCGCCTCCTTTGTGCGGCCCCGGACGGCAGCCCATTTTTGTATCAGGTAGCTGTCCTCGCCCACCAGACCTTGCGGCTGGAACCGCATCATCAGTACCAGAAGCCCTCCATACACAAGCATCCGGTAATCGGAAACAAAACGGAATACTTCCGGTGCCAGTGTCAGGATGATTGCCCCGATCAATGACCCGCTGACCGTACCCAGACCTCCCAGCACCGACATGGACAATACTCCGATCGAAACCGGAAAGGAAAAGTCCGTCGACGAAATGAACCCCATGAAATGGGCATAAACACTGCCTGTCACTCCGGCAATGAAAGTGCCGATCGTGAAGGCGAACACTTTATAGTTGTTGGCATTAAAGCCGAGAGAGGCCGCAGCATCCTCATCGTTGCGCACACCGCCAAGAGCCAGACCAAGCCATGACTTTGGCAAGTGCCGCAAAAACAGATACACAAGCAAATTCAGCACCATCAACAGCACCAGGATTTCCGTGTTGCCAAAACGGATGCCAAAAACAACCGGTTTGGGCACAGCAAGGCCGAGTGATGCACCGAATAAAGGCACATACTGAAAAATTGCCACAACGACGAAATTTATGCCGATGGTGGTCACCGCCAGAAAATCTTCGCGCACCCGCACACTGAACAAACCGAGCAATACTCCCACCAATGCAGCCATCAGGCCGGAAGCAGGCAATGCCAAAAAGAACGGCCAGCCGGCTTTTGCTGTCAGCAGGGCGGAAGTATATGCACCGATGCCATAAAATGCGGCATGGCCCAGTGTAGGCTGTCCGGCAAAGCCGGTGATAATATTCAGGCTCATGGCCAAGAGCATCGCCAGACCGACATTAATTGCAATAACCTGTTCGTACATCACGTTCCTCCTACGATGCCCGGCGTCGGCCCAGAAGTCCCTGCGGCCGCCAGAGAAGAATCAAGATCAGCACGACAAAGGCAATTGCATCTCGCGGCAGAAAAAATCCGATATATCCGCCGATCAGCGTCTCAGCCATACCAATGACCAGTGCCGCCAATATCGTGCCCAAAGGATTACCGAGTCCACCGAGCACAATCACTGCAAGCATTTTATATGCCGGAACGTCCCCCATCGTCGGATATACCGAATTGTACAATATGCCGACGAGAATGCCGGCAATAGCGGCAAAACCATAACCGAGGATAAAGTTGAAAGCCACCACCCGATTGGTATTGATTCCCATGGCTTTCGCCGTTTCCAGATCCTGAGCAGTCGCCCGCCATGCAAGTCCGACGGAAGATTTATTCAACAAATACCACAATATGAAGAGCAGCACCGCTGTTGCGCCCAGAATAAGAAACCAGGCACCGTACAGAGTCAGTTGCAACGATGGAAACTGAATGGACGGCAGCACCTGTCCGAAATTCAGTTCACGAGCCTGCGGTCCAGCCACAAGCCGCAAAAAATCCTGCAGGAATATGAAGAGACCGATGCCTGCAATGAGCGAAACATTCGGTGATTTGTTCATCAAAGGTGCATAAAGAAACTTTTGCACAAGGAATCCGAAGACAGCCGTAAGGGCGATTCCCATTGCCAATGCGAGAACCGGGCTCCCTGTCTGCAAAAGAAAAAAGAACGCAACATAAGCGCCGATGGCATACGCACCAGCGTTGGAAATGTCAAGAATCCGCATAATCCCGTAAACCAGCGTAGCTCCCATGGCTGTCAGAGCATAGACACTGCCGACGACTATCCCGTTGACAATCTGCTGAAAAAACATGGCATCCTCCCGTTTCTGAGAAAAAAATAATACGGAAGGGCAGACTGCTTCAAGCAGCCGGCGCCTTCCGCACATGAAATTGTTTTTTATTTGTCAGGCGGCGTGATGATTGCCGGGTCGCTGATTTCACCATAGAAAGTAAATGCGCCGTTTTTCACAACTTGCACCTGGACGTTCTTCGTTACTTCGCCCAGACTGTTGTAGCCTTTGATAAGTCCTGTCGCCGCTTCAAAGTCCTTGATCTTGTAAATTCCGTCCTTGATTTTCTCCGGTTCCACGCCATTTTTCCGCATGGATTCCGCCAGTACCATAAAACAGTCATATGTGGATGCAGCCACCATGTCCGGAGCATGGCCCGCCATGGCAGTGTAATCCTTGATGAATTCCTGCGTAGCTTTCAGTTTGGAATCGCGGTTCAGGTTTGTGGTGATAATGATGCCGTCTGCAGTGGAACCAGATACTTTCAGGAACTCCATCGTCGAATCGATGCCTTCCGTGCCGAGCATCTGGATGCCCAGATTCAGTTCCTTGGCCTGACGTGCAATCTGCGCACCTGTGCCGGAATAGGTGGGCATATAGATGAGATCAGGTTTGAGTTGTTTGATTTTGGTGAGAACCGGATTAAACTCTTTTTCCACCATGGTAAATTTATCGCGCGAAACAACCTTCCCGCCATTTGCTTCAAAGAATGCGGTAAAGGAGTCTGCCAGGGTCGTGCCAAAATCATTGTCAACATTCAAAATAGCGACGGTCTTGGCCTTCAGCATGTTCACAGCCACATAACCGCCAGCTTTTCCTTGCGCCGTGCCGACAAACGACTGGCGGAACACATAGTCGCCGCCTTTAGTGATGTCAGGATGCAATGCATATGCTGCAATCATAGGGATTTTGGCATTTTCGAATATCGGTGCCGCAGCACGGGTAGTGTGGCTATAGGAGCCGGAAACCGCTGCCGCCACTCCGTCTTTCGTTGTCAGTTTCTGTGCAATGCTGACAGCTTCCTGAGGCTTCAGGTTGTCATCATACGCAACCAGTTCAACCTGTCTTCCATTGATTCCGCCGGATTTATTGATTTTTTCCACCGCGAGTTTCGCAGCCTTGGTCACGCTATCTCCGTCAGCAGCTGCCGGACCTGTCACTGGCGCAAAAAATCCGATCTTGACAGGAGCCTTATTTTCTGCTGCCGGTTTTTTGTCTCCGCTGCCAGAACCACCGCAACCGGCCGCAATAAGACCAAATGCGAGAATCAGGATCAACAGGGACAATGCGAATTTGCTTTTCATGGTACCCCTCCTTGAATTTTATAAACGAATAAATTTTTACCTTACTTTTTATTCCGCTTTTCTTTCGCAAATCCTGCTGAAAAAGCCAAATTCATTTTCATCCGTTTTCTTTCTTCGCAAGAGTATTGCCCATTTCTTTGCACATTGACGCTCATTTGTTGGCAGGATTCTCAGCTTTCCGCAGAGAAGAAAGAGCATATAATAAAAATCTTCCATAAATAGCCGGATTGTTTGAAAAGAAGGCGATTTTGATTGAAGAAATTTCCGGGATCTTTGTCTTTGCAAGCCAAACTGTCTGGTTTCATTTTACTTACAAGCGCCATTCTGGTTTTTCTTTCCGCAATTTCTCTTATCGATGCCTTGGCGAACAGTCGTAAATCTGATCGAATTGCAGAAATCAGCCAGTGCAGCGAACAACTTTTTGCAACAATCGAAGCACTCTCCTTTGAACGGGGACGCACCAATGTCGTTTTGTCTGCGGAAACCGTTATTTCGGAGTCGAATAAAAATTTTATCGATGTACGGCGCAGGCAGGTGGACGGGTACCTGACTGCAGGGATGAACCAGCTCAGCTCAATCGATCAAAAATTGGCGGATGACTTGCAGCAAGATTACGAAAAACACCTGAAATTACGATCAAAAGCCGATACGGAATCCTTTCAGGTACTTTCCAAACGGGATGCGGCTTTCCGCGAAGAGTGGTTTCGTCAATCCACAAAGTTTATTTTCAACATAAAAAACGCTCTTGAGATTTTAGGAAAAAAAGAACGAGGTCTCGGCCTATTTGACTTCTATCATCACTTTCAACTGGACTGTGTTGAATTTCGACTCTTCAGCGGATACAGCGCCAGTGTGTTGAGCGCCGCGATAAACAAAACCGGTTCCATGAATCCTGCCGAAACACTTGATTTTCTTGAGTCAAGGTCCAAAGCGGATTACCTCTGGAGCTGCATCGAAAGTGATGTGCTCGATTTCCGCAATGCCGACCTGCTTGAAAAAAAAGACCGTGTTTTTCACGAATACTACAGAGTCTATCGACCTTTCCAGGATGTAATCCTGGCGCAGACTTTAGCGGGTCCCGTGACGAAAGCTGACGGAGAGCATCTGGTAGCACTGTCGGTGCCTGCATTTGATTCCATTTTTGAACTGATTCGAGCCGTCAACATTGATGCTCGCAAGAATGTTGCGGCAATGAAAAACAATGCTGCAACGCAGTTCCGTATCGCATTGTTTGAATTTTTCCTGATCCTGGTGTTCGTAGTGTTTACCCTGATTTATTTTAAAGTGATGTTATTTGCTCCCCTGAACCGGATCGTAACCGCATTGAAATGCACA
This sequence comes from uncultured Veillonellaceae bacterium, assembly GCA_964638945.1. GTDB lineage: Bacteria > Bacillota > Negativicutes > UBA1444 > UBA1444 > CAZXCC01. Next base: position 19,653 of record CAZXCC010000022.1, read on the forward strand.
GTAACAGGGCACTCGTTTTATGAACTGGAAAAGGATGAAAAGCGGGATGATGAAATCGGCCTGTTGACGCAAGGCGTCAAGATGCTGCAAATCAGTATGCAGGAGGAGCGAAGGCTCAGGGAACTAAATGAAACCCTGGCGATTACGGATCGTTTGACCGGACTGTTCAACAGGCAGTTGCTCGAGCAAAAGATTGACCAGGCAATGGCACAGGCCGACCGCTACGCAGAACCGCTCTCAATTATCCTTTTCGACCTGGACCATTTTAAAAAGGTGAATGATACATACGGGCATCCTATTGGCGATGAGGTTCTGAAGCAAACGGCCCAGACCGTGATGAACATCATCCGCAGCGCGGACCTGTTTGTCCGTTTTGGCGGGGAAGAGTTCCTCATCCTCATGCCGCAGACCAATGCCGACGGAGCCACGATCGCGGCTGAAAAAGCACGCGTCGCTATCGAAAACGCCTGCCATCCTCTTGCGGGTCAGGTCACAGCCAGTTTTGGCGTTGCCGAAAAGAAACGGGCGGAAGCATTCGCCGACTGGTATCAAAGAGCCGACGAAGCATTGTACCTGGCGAAGAATTCCGGGCGAAACCGGGTAGTCTGCTTCAGGCCGGATGCTGCTCCCGTTGCGTCAGTGCACATGGGTTGGCGACCGGAATGGGAATGCGGCAATCCGGAGATTGACGCACAGCATCGGAAACTGTTGGAAACCGCCGGCAAGTATTTCGATATCGCCTTGCTGCCGCATCCAGAGCCGGAAAAAACCCTCTCCTTGTTATCACGGTTATTTGAAGAAATCACATATCATTTTTCCTGTGAGGAACAGATCCTGTTGCGGATCGGATATCCCGGAGCCGAAGAACACGCAGCCATTCACAGACGCTTACTGGATAAAGCAGCCCGTCTCAAAGAAGAGTATCTCGTGGGCCAGCTCAAATCTTCCCCTTTCTTTTCCTTTATTCTGGATGATGTGGTTCTCGGCCACATGCTTCAAGAGGATCAGCTGTTTTTTCCGTATATCCGGAAGGATACCGGCCCGCAATCAGACTGAGGGTCATGCTATAAATTTTGGTATTGACAAAGAATTGTTGCCCTGTTATATTATGTACAAATCAATCTGATTGGGCAAAGAAGCCTTCGCATTTTTTGTGCGAAGGCTTTTGTGCATTTTTTTGGTGCTGGCGGACAATGATGTCCCGCGGCTTAATTGCCCGGGACATTTTCTTTTTTTGCAGCCGGCCGAAAGGAGGCGATTCTTCTCATCGTGGAACAGCAGTTCTTATATCACGGTCCAACAACCACTCGACTATTGACAGGAAAGAAGGGATTTGTTGTGAAAAAAATCATATCCATCCTTGGCTGTATAACATTGATGTTATTTCTCGCCCTACCAGTAGTGATGGCCGCCGAAGCGGCACCTGAACCAAAAATCGATGCCGGCGATACGGCGTTTGTCCTAGTATGTGCCGCGCTGGTTCTCCTGATGACCCCTGCCCTTGCTTTATTCTATGGAGGCATGTGCCGAACCAAGAATGTACTGAGCACAATCATGCAAAGCTTTTTCATCATTGGCATCATTTCCGTACAATGGGTTCTTTTTGGGTACTCCCTCGCTTTCGGCCCGGATGTCCACCACTTTATCGGCAATTTGGACTGGATTGGCCTGAACGGCGTCACTGACAAACCAAATACCGATTACGCAGCAACGATTCCTCATTCGGCCTTTATGATTTTCCAGGCGATGTTTGCTGTCATTACTCCAGCCCTGATTACCGGTTCCTTTGCGGAAAGGATGAAATTTCCCGCTTTTGTCGCTTTCACTCTCGTCTGGTCGACTTTCGTTTATGATCCGGTCGCTCACTGGGTCTGGGGTGTCGGCGGCTGGCTGCGTGAAATGGGAGTGCTTGATTTTGCCGGCGGCACAGTGGTTCACATCATTTCGGGCGTATCCGGCCTTGTTATCTGTCTGATGATCGGCAAACGCAAAGGACACGGCAAAGAAGTCATGTTGCCTCATCATCTGCCTATGACCGTTCTCGGCGCAGGACTGCTGTGGTTCGGCTGGTTCGGTTTCAATGCAGGCAGTGCTCTTTCCGCCAACGGTCTGGCTGCCAACGCCTTTGTCGTCACTCACATTTCTGCTGCCGCAGCTACTGTTTCCTGGGTTTTCGCCGAATGGCTCATGCATGGGAAACCGACAGTTCTCGGCGCCGCCAGCGGTTGTGTGGCCGGTTTGGTTGCCATCACTCCTGCCGCGGGATATGTCAGCGCCATGCCTGCTCTGGCAATAGGGCTCATCGGAGGCGCCGTCTGTTTTCTCTCCGTCAGTCTGGTCAAGGCCAAATTCGGCTATGACGACTCGCTTGACGCTTTTGGCGTTCACGGAGTCGGCGGAACCTGGGGCGCACTGGCCAC
>CAZXCC010000023.1:0-22050 GCA_964638945.1 uncultured Veillonellaceae bacterium
GTTTGATGATCTGACGGAACTGCTTCAAAACTTAACGGAAGAGGGCGGTTCAACGCATTATAATATTTTGCCTATAGCTTTGAACAATGAGGCTGTTGATGAATATAGGATGATTGCTTTTGGTATTTCGCAATGCATGGAGCGGCTTGCAGCCTTATTACTTGGATTGGATGATTACGGGATTGAACTGATGTAAGTCGCAAAAGTAAGAAATAGACTTGTTCGTTATGAGGTGATCTCATAAGAAGCTTCACGCTAAAACATGTATCGATCTGGGTTGCCTTGTACGATGTTGTATTAATAGGATGTTGCTTATTCTGTTGCTTATTTATTCTCGAAAATTCTCTGACGGTATCGAACTCAATAATTATCGACGCGTGAAAAGTGCCGTAAATATTGGTGTTTCAGCTTTGAGTAAGAAAAATTCGGAATGGTCTCGGAGCCGGAAATCAAATTGCTAAACCGATAGGGGGGGAAACTCCCGCGAGGGTTCAAATCCCTCCCACTCCGCCAGTATTATCAAGCACAACGGGCTCTTGGAAGATTTATTCCAGGAGCCTGTTTTTTGATTTGACCTGTATTTTTTATTTTTCTGGGGTCCACAGCTTCGCCCGAATCTGGATCGGGAAAATCTGAAAAACGTTGATGGCTTGATTCTCTGTGGACAAACAGATATAGTTTGCTTGGAATATGCTTAACAAAAAAAATATCCTCGATTGGGCTATCGACAGGCAGCGTTGTTCGATATCAAGATGAAACTGGAATTGCCGGAAGACGTGTTTAAGGCCTGTGAACTGACTGCAGTCGGGTTTGTGGGGGAAAGACCGCCTGATACTTGCACCGGATTTTTGCTGCGACAAACGAGCTCCGATAGACCATCTGGCTGATGCAATTCCTCTGTGACAAGAAAGGAAAGTGCTTGCTTTTTGATTATGCCAGATAATGAGTGCATAAGCAGCATTCAACAAGAAAGCCATATGGAGTTTGGAAAAAGCATTATTGAAGGCGTGGAGATCAAGTTGTGCAGTAACAACCCCCATGCCTATAAGCCTCATGTCCATAATGAACTATCTCTGGGGTATATCGTTGAAGGATCTACGGACTTAACCATGAATGACAGGACAATTCATTATGGGTCAGGCGATGGTGTCATTATACCGCCGTTGATGACGCACAGGTGTGCGCCGAATGACATTCAGCATTGGGCATATGTGATGTTGTTTGTTGAACCTAGTTATTACAGTAATGCAGTAAATTTTACCCAGGCAAAAAAGCTGACCGGCAATCAGACCCGAAAATTAATCGGTTTTATGGAACAGTTGCTCATAGAGAAGAAGCCGGACACAATGGAAAACATATTGATTGAGTTATTGCTGGAGTTTGGGGATTGCAGCAAAAAAGATACGGATACGGCAAGCACAAATGATATTGCAAAAACCATCCATGAGTACATAATTAATCACGTGAATGAGGACATAACATTGGATACGCTACAGGAAATAGCCGGGCAGAGTAAATTTTCTTGTATCAGGAACTTCAAGAAGCTGTATACCACTACGCCTGCCTCGTTTCTTTTGCAATTTCGGGTTGCAAAAGCAAAAAAGTTATTGAGTGAAGGGGCAGATGTGCTCTCTGTGTGCGAGGAATTGCGATTTTATGATCAGGCTCATTTAATTCGGGAATTCAAAAAAATGTATGGTGTCACACCAGGGGCCTATATTGCGCAAGTAAAGGAATAGTGACAATTTTGTACAATACGGCTTCCTTATTTTTCGCTACGCTGAACATAGCAAAGATAAGGAGGTTTATTATGTATAAGATAAAATTGGCGCTGGTAATGATAATTTGGGGTAGTTTGGGAGTGTTCACGAAGTCCATTCCTCTGTCGGCATTAAGCCTGGCTTTTCTTCGGGCGTTCATCGCCCTGCCGGTTTTGTTTGTATCCATGAAGATGGCGAAAGCTGGAAAGATGCAAAGGGAACAACTAAAACCTTATCTTATTTCCGGAATGTTGCTCGGATTTGGCTGGCTGACCTTATTCTACGGGTTTAAACATACCAGTATTTCATCTGCCGTCATTATCTACAATATGTGTCCGGTCTATGTAATGATTGCAGCGCCCCTGCTGTTAAAAGAGCCCGTTTCAAGGATTCAGGTTGCTGCAATTATTGGCTCGTTTCTGGGGCTTTTATTGATTATCGGCCATAATCTGTCGGAAGGCTACGGATATATGGGGATGGCTTTGAGTGCTATTTCCGGGATGCTTTATGCAACGATTGTGTTGATTAACCGCAGCATAACTTTCAGGGTGGATAACCAAACTGCTACCTTTGTGCAAATATTTACAGCAATGATGGTTTTATTGCCCTTTGTGTTGATGGAAGGAAATGTATTTTCGGTTGCCGGTCTGAGTGCCATGGAGGCTGTTTTTGTAGTTTTGCTGGGAGTTTTACATACGGGTGTGGCCTATACCTTGTTTTTTTCTCTGTATGAGCACCTGGAATCGGTTGAAATCGTGTCCTACAGTTATTTGGAACCGTTATTCGCCATTCTGTTCAGCGTAATCGTAGTGGGAGAAAAATTAACGGTTTTGCAGATTATCGGCGGTTTATTGATTCTGGGTTCGACATACATCGGAGAAATGGCAAAAGGTCGGAATTTGTCTCCGCAAAATAATCCTGTTGAAGAGGTGACAATTGAATGAGCGAGTTGTTAAAACTGCCAAACGTAGGTAAGGTGCTGGAGGAACATTTGCTTGCAGTAGGCATTGAAACGCCGGAGCAGCTTCGGGAAACAGGCGCGCAGGAAGCGTTTCGCCGCATCCGTATCGGACGAGATCCCGGCGCTTGCCTGCACATGCTATACGGGATTCAGGGTGCAATTCTTGGGGTTCCGGATAAATTTCTGGCAGCCGGAATCAAGCAGGAATTACAGTCGTTTTACTGTAAATTGAAAGAGTAGGGGAATAATGTCGTGGATTATTCGCAGATCCCAGCCGTGGTGATCAAGTTACTGCCGCAAAAATGCATCTGGTTAATTGGGGCAATCCAGTCAACAGATGAACGAATGGCTGCAAATATAAGGAGGAAGGGGTGTGACCAGAATTGCCCAAAATTACGAGCCAAGCCAAACGATTGCGGATTTACATCGGAGAATCCGATCATTGGAAACATCAGTCTTTGTACCATGCCATTGTGCGAAAGGCCAAGGAGCTGGATATGGCAGGGGCAAGCGTGTATCGCGGCCTGATGGGCTATGGCGCCAACAGCCGTGTTCATACTGCGTCCATCGTGGATTTGTCCAGCGATTTGCCGATTCTGGTTGAAATTATCGACAGCGAAGAATATATCCGCAAGCTTTTGCCGTACTTGGATGAGATGTTGGAGGAAGGCATGGTGACCATCGATGATATCGAGGTCATCAAATATGGCAAAAAACCTCCTATACGATAGATAGAAAACAGGAAAGGCAGGGAAAAGTTTGGTTAAGATATTGGCGGTGGCGGTTGGCGGCGGTATCGGCGCAACGACCCGCTATCTTGTTTCTACCTGGGCTGCCGGACGATTTGGCGCTGATTTCCCCTATGGAACACTCATTGTGAATGTTGCCGGCTGCTTTATGATTGGCTTGTTTATGACGCTGACGACAGAGCGCCTGATTGTCAGTCCCTATTGGCGGCTGATTTTTGCCGTGGGCTTTCTCGGCGGACTCACTACATTTTCTTCATATAGCTATGAAACTTTGCGCCTGATCGAAGACTCCGACCTGTTGCCGGCGTTTTACAACATCGGTTTGAATCTGATACTGGGTTTCGCTGCCACCTGGGCAGGAATTGTCGTTGCCCGGCTGCTCTGAATGGGCAACAACCCAATGATGGGGGCTTCGGTGTCGTTGGTCACGATACAATTCATGAGCGGGAGTCGAAAAAGAACCGCATGCAAATAAACCCTCTGCAGTAGAGTTGATGAAGAATCACAAATTCTATTGTAGCGGGTTTTTGCTTGCACAACAAAGGAAGCCCATTCCTTGTGAATTTTTCAAAAAGTTGAATTCAGTAGCGGGACTGATGCAAATCATTACCATCCGTAATAAATCGAAACATTCTGAAATTATTGAAAAGAGAAAGAAGTTGGTTTATAATTTAATTGGGCATATGCTCTAATAAATTTAATATCATAAATATATATGCAGGAAGAGCAAAGAGTTGCAATGACAGGATGATTGAGGGAGTACCATTTGGATTATTTGTAAGGGGGACTGACGAATGAATCAGGATAAAGGATGGAATCCCTATCTCGCAGGGGCGTTGAGCGGACTTGTTTCTATCGGATCCGTCTGGATTACGGGAAAATATCTGGGAGCTTCAACGACCTTTGTCAGGACAACCGGTATCATCGAAAAGATGTTTTCACCCGAGCGGGTGGCGCAGATGCCATATTTTATCAAAGAAGCGCCGATTGTGGACTGGCAGACCATGGTGGTGGCAGGTATCTTTTTTGGTGCCCTGATTGCTTCCGTTACATCGGGTTCGTTCCGGATCCAGGCGGTGCCGGATGCCTGGGCAGAGCGGTTTGGCAGTTCTGTTTCCAAACGGGCAACCATTGCGTTTATTGGCGGTGCTCTGGCGATGTTCGGAGCGCGGCTGGCCGATGGGTGTCCAAGCGGTCATGGCCTGAGCGGTTCGCTGCAACTGGCTGTCAGCGGATATATCGCTCTGGTTTGCTTTTTTATCGGGGGACTCATTTCAGCCCGCTTGCTGTATGGGAAAGGAGAAACGAAATGAACATCCTGCTTTATGGACTGGTCACCGGGATTTTATTTGGTTTTTTTCTGCAAAAAGGACGCGTCATCCGCTATGATAAGCAGTTGGCGGCGCTACGGCTGAAAGACATGACCATTGTGAAGTTCATGATGTCCCATATCGTAGTTGCGATGGTGGGGGTTTATATTCTTTACGACATGAAGCTGGTGCAGTTGTCAATCAAGCCGACTATCTTGGGTGGTGTCATTCTGGGCGGCCTGATATTCGGTCTGGGGTGGGGTCTCATAGGGTATTGTCCCGGAACTTCTCTGGGAGCATTGGGAGAAGGCAGATGGGATGCCGTGTGGGGAATTCTTGGCATGCTTATGGGCGCTGCGATATATGCCGAATTATATCCGTTGATGAAAGGGACGGTTCTCACCTGGGGAAATTACGGGGCGATTACCATACCAAAGGTGTTGGGAATCAACCATTGGCCGGTGATTGCAGTAATTGTGACTGGAACGCTGCTTCTGTTCCGCTGGCTGGAAAAGAAAGGACTCTAGGCGTATCGTTTCTGTCGTGTAAGTTCAACTATCACCCAAAGGAGTGGTGGAGATGAAAATGCGGAAAATCTGTTCGGTTTTGGCCATCGTGTTTTTGCTGTACGTGGTGATGGGGATGGCGGAAGCTGCACCTTTGGATTATGGGGCTGCTGGAGCTTCCATGATTTCCGATGACGAAATGACTTTGCCAAGGATGCTGACTTTTGCTTTGCAGGATGAATATCTGGCCAGGGGTGAATATCAGGTAATCATCGGGAAATTTGGTGACAGACGGCCTTTTTCCAATATTATCAAAGCGGAAGAACAGCATATTGCATGGTTGGTGCCGATGTTTGAAAAATATGGGGTGCCGGTTCCTGCCGATCGGGGAATAGAATTTGCACAGATGCCCGGCAGTCCGGCAGAGGCGCTGCAGATGGGCGTGAATGCAGAGAATGGCAACATTGAAATGTACGAACGTTTTTTGCGGAAAGAACTGCCGGCGGACGTAAAGGCCATATTTGAACACTTGCTTGGTGCATCCAAAAACCATTTGGCAGCTTTCCAGGGGAAGCGCGGCGGCGGAAAGTCCGGCCTTTGATTGAGTATGGGGTTCGAAGGGACGCAGCAATGAAAAAAGAGACAGTAACGGGCTTCTGGACATTGTGGTCCAGAAGCCCGTTATTCGTTGGTACGCCTTCGTATTGTCAAAAGGAACGACGGTCGGGTTCATCCATTGAGCTTTTTGTCTACATGCGCAACACTAAGCGCCAGCGTTCGCAGCTTCATCGCTTCTTCAATCCTGATCGGCACGTTGAATGCTTCCTCCGCATCCGCTATGATCCAGCTGAACGCAAGTGAATCTACCCCGAGGACGCTAAAATCCGTATCTTCCTTCAATGCCGATGGTTCGAGTCCTTTCACCCGTTTTAACATGATTTCCCGGAATTTCTTTTCGATCGCCAGTTTGTCCATCACAAATCCTCCTTTTCTCTCTCTTCTGGATTTTCTTGCGCCAGTTCCGCCAGCAATTGGGCCGCCAGTTCCCGTAGTTTGAATTTCTGGACTTTACCGCTGACTGTCAGAGGATACTCGTCAACAAAGAAGAAATAGTCCGGAACTTTGTAGATGGCGATATGTTGTCGGCAATACCGCTTCATTTCGACAACGTCGGCCGTTTCGCCGGGTTTCAGCCGAACGAAGGCAATTGCTTCCTGCCCGTAATACTCAGAATGCACACCGACCACCTGAGCATCCAGTATCTTAGGGTGATTCAGCAGGAATTCCTCGATCTCGGCCGGGGAGATGTTCTCGCCACCACGGATAAGCATATCCTTGACCCGTCCGATAATTTTATAGCAACCATCAGCGTCGGCGCAGGCCAGATCGCCGGTATGGTACCAACCATCAGCGTCAAGAATTTTCGCGGTTTCTTCCGCCATCCGATAGTAGCCCAGCATGAGCGAGGGGCTCTTCACGCAAAGTTCCCCTTGACCGCCAACCGGAACGATTTTACCAGTTGCCGGATCAACGATTCGAAGGGAGATTCCCTGCAACGCCGGTCCGGCGGTTCCCGTTCGTTTCTCCGCAGCTCCCAGCGGCGGCGAGATAAGCACGGAAAGGGCTTCAGTGGACCCGTACAGCACGCCGAATTCCGGCGCCGACAGTTTTTCATTTACACTGTTGACCAGTTCCGGCGGGCAAAACGCACCGCCCATATTGCCGCCGCGCATCGCGCTGAAATCATACGAACGCCCTGCAAGCACAGCCAGGGCGGCGATGAACATGGTCGGAGTGCCGTTCACGAAGGTTGCCCGGTATTTTTCCAGCGACGCCAAAAGCTCCAGCGGCCGGAAGCGCTCCAACAATACGACGCTGCCGCCGGCTTCCAGCGCGGCCAGAACTTCATAAAACCCATAGACATGGAACAACGGCAGCGGGGTGCACAAGATATCGTCCGCACTGAACCCCTCGCGGTTTCTGCTGGCCATAAACGCCGTCAGGTATGCTTTTTGGCTCAGCATGGCGCCTTTCGGTGCGCCGGTCGTTCCCGAAGTATACTGGATGCTAAAGATTTCGTCCCCTGTTACTTCCTTTTTTCGTGCGGCGATGATCGCATCATCCACTGCCTGTCCCTGCGCCAGAAATGCATTCCAGTCCGTGAGCCCTTCGCCTTCCGCGTCGCCGATCAGAACGGCTCTCATAAGTTTCGGCAGACGGCCCCGTATTTTTCGCAAAACCTCGATATATTCGCCGGCAGCTCCGCCGTCGACTAGGAACAGCAGACGTGTGTCAGACTGTTTCAGCGCATATTCCAGGTCGTATTGCCGGTAGCTGGTGTTAAGAAAAACCAGCGGAATTCCCACTTTCGCGCAGCCGAGCGCTACAAATACAACCTCCGGCACGTTGGGCGCCCAGATCGCCACATGATCTTCTTTGGTAAGTCCGGCCGCAACAAGCGCCCGGGCCACCCGCTCCGATTCTCGCTCCAATTCAGCATAGGTCTGGCTCTGTTTCCGTTCCGGCCAGATGAGAGCGGTCTTCGCGCCCTGTTCAGCTGCCCGCTTGTGGATGAACTCTCCGAAGGTTCTGTTTTGGACAGATTCCCAGTCCTGCTGAATGATTCGCTTCAGTTCCCGGGCCCGTTTGGAAGCCAGGAAAATCTTGTCGAAATCCGGAGGCTTCACCAATTGCTGCATCAGCATTCCGTCTTCCCCGAACCAGCGAGGCAAGGCCCCTCCGAAGAAAAAGCCGCGCCGTCGCAGTATCCTGACTGCCGCTCCGCAAGACGGTTCCGTCAGACGGAAGAAGACTTGGGTTACAAGAGCTCCGGCGACAGAAGCCTGGCTGACAAGCCGGGCCAGGCAGATTTCGAAATCTTCGCCCAGTTTCTCAAACTGGATGCGCGCCACTCCGCCGGAACCAAAAGTCTGGATGCTTCCCTGGGTTTTTACGCCGGCCGGCAGGGGGGCTGTAGAAGGAAGGAAGGTTGTTGTATCGTTCCAGGGCGCATAGATGAAACGCAAGGTTTCATCGTAAACGGCAGGGAGATAGAGGGTCTGTGACCGGGGAACGGTGCTCCGGAACATGAGAAGGGCTGATATCCGTTCGGTGTCGGTTGAAATCTCGCTTAGCGCCTTTGCAAAGGCTTCTCCCGGCATCAGGCCGACTTCGATGCCGGTTTCCATAGAACCAAACTCGCGGCTCATCTGCTGGGTCATCAAATGATTGCACACCGCCTCGCCCCAGGTAAGCCGGATATTATAAATGCGAGGCAGTGTTTCCATGGAAAAAGCGAAGAGACGGAACGCCGCATCAGAAAGACGGCTGTCATGCCGAAGCAGCATCTGTCCGCATTCATAGAGTTCCGGATTGGGCGGCGAAGAACGGTACAGTGCGAAATGACCCACTACCTCCCCCGCGGTGTTGCGGGCTACAGCACGATAGGTTTCACCGGTCTCGGTCTGGCGGATGATTGCCTCTGGATCATAGACGCTCTTCACAGGATATTCATCGCCGTATATATTCCGATACAGCGCTACTATGCCGGCAGCGTCACTGGGCCGGAACTGGTCGATTTGATATTCCTCCGCCATGCTCATCCTCCTTGTTGGCTATTAATTGGCGCATCTGATCCGGCTATATCCTGGCGGCACTTTGCAAGCAGGCGCCACAAGATGATTGCTGCAAAGAGCGCAGCGCCCGCCGTCGCAACCGGATGGGCCCAGAAGACTTCCTTCTCCGTCCAATGCCCGGCAATCCAATACGCCAACGGCAGACGCAGCAAGAACAGATTGATAGCCATACATATCGTCATGTAAATCGGTTGCTTCAAGCCTTGGGCAATTCCGCTCATCGCCATAGTGACAGGCATGAACAGGAGCGCCATTCCGGAAGCCTTCATGGCCAGAATACCCAATTCTTTCAGGTCCGGCGCCGGCTGGAACAATACCATCCATGCTTCGGAGAATTTAATGAACAAGAAAGCGACTACAGCGAAGAACGCCCAGGAAAATTTCAGAAAAAATTGCAATCCGGCCTTAATGCGTCCATAATCCCGCCTGCCGAGGTTGAAACTGGTGAAAGCTGCCAGGGCGTTGAATAATCCCATGGCTGGCAATGTGATCATCAGTTCGGTGCGTGACATCAGATTCCAGGCGCCCACGGCAACCGGTCCGAACTGGATCAGGATCATATTCAGCAAAATCAGTGCCAGCGGACTGACAAGAAAGGCCAACGCCACAAAAGCGCCCTGCCCCGCGATAATGCAAGCATCCCGGATAAATCCCTTTTGTGGTTTCCATACAAGACCGGCGGTCTGCTGCTGCAAAAAATGCTTCAGATATACTGCACATACCAACTGGGACAGGAAGGTGGCCGCTGCCGCTCCGGTTGTGCCCCAGTCGAAGACGAAGATAAACAATGGATCCAGCACCAGGTTGACGCCGTTTCCCCATAGCATTCCCTTCATCGGGGTCACCGTGTCGCCTCTAGCCGTGAATACGGCTTCACCTGCCATCACATATCCCATGACCGGAAATCCGGCCACCAGCCAAAATACATAGCCGATTCCGAAACCGGCGACTTCCGGATCGGCTCCCATCAACGCAAAGAAACGGCTGGACGCTTGGGGCAGCATCAGCGGCAAGAAACAGGCCATGACGAAAAACATCAATGGCAACATCGCTGCTGCTGTCCGTTTTACCGCAGCCTCATCGGCAGAGCCCCTTGCATGGCTCATCAACACCATTGAACCCATAGCGACCCCTTTGGACAGGGACATAGCCAGGTATGTCAGCGGCAATGCCAATGAAACCGCAGCCAGCGGCAATTCACCGAGCCAGGAAACATACACGGTGTTGACATAAACATACAGATTCTGAAAGAACAGGGATACCATCATGGGCAATGCCAGACGGAAAAGCACGGAGGAAACTTTGCCCTGCGCCATATCCGGAGGTTGTTTCATTGTACTTTCCCTCCCCCTCTATAGTTCGGCGGTTCGAATTCTTTTCCTGCAATTTTTTCCAATGTGGATTCCCAGGCGGGCGTTTTCCGGGAATATGCAGGAAGATGTCGTGAAAAAGAGAAGTGTTTCATGTAGTGACTAGCTCTGAATCGTGGAAATAGAACCAAGGATACAGAGGTGACGCAATTTGGGTTTTGACAGTGAGTTCACTAGAACCGGATATACCGATTATGCCGGGGAGCTTGACAGCTACGCTTTATCGCTGTCCTCCAGCGGGTTTTACGACCTTCATTCCAACGGGGCGACGGAAACGGCTGTATGGGATGATACCGCCAAAAGCTGGCTGCGCAGTACGTCAGAAACGACGTACTGCAACAATCTTTATATCGACGCGACGCATGCGAACTATTTCTATGTCCGGGGCCAAAATCCAGGCGAGGAATATACGGTTTACATTACTACCAATATCGCGCCCCATTCGACAGACTACAATTCGTCCGACTTGACGCCGGACAAGACGGTATCAGTCAGTGCGGGCTGCAGCGGGCATACGGATTTTTTCGGCGACGTGGATTTTGGCAAGTTGTCTGTCGGTTCCAGCGGATATTATGATCTGCAATCCACCGGGTCAACGGAAACAGCGGTCTTCGACGTGACTGCAGACAGGTGGCTTGCCGGCAGTTCTGCAAGCGGCAACGGATACGATACCAATGTATATATTGATGTGTCGCATACGAACCTGTTTTATGTCCGCGGCGCGTCTGCCGGAGAAACCTATACTGCCGGTATTGTCGCGCACGGTGCAGGCACAACGTCCGATACGGAAACCACAAATGATGTCGACAAGACAAATGCGTCACGTTTCAAAATTACGTTCGACTATCGTTATGACACTACAGGTTTCTTTACGGATGCCTGGAAATCTGTTCTGAAATCAGCCGCGGCTCTTTGGGAAAAATACATCGCTGACGATTTTGCCGCGATCACTGACGGGACAACAGTTTCGGTTGATCTGACACCACTTGTCGGCGGCGCTGAACATATTGCGACAGTTTCGGCAACCGATTCCGATCTGGTGATCTTTGTCGCGGCCGGCTCGATGGCAAACTCGGGCGTGCTTGCTTGTGCAGCGCCGATTTCTTCTGATACGGATGCCGATTTTGAACCTTCGTTCGGTCGTCTGATGGTGAATCCGGATCAATACTGGTTTTTGGATTCCACTTCGGAATCTTCCGGCGATATTGAACCCGGCTCCATGGATGCGATTTATGCGATGGCGCATGAGATCGGCCATATTTTGGGTATCGGAGGTGCAACAGCCTATAATGATCGGGTTATCGACAACATCTTTACCGGCGCGTATGCAAAAGAAGCAAACGGAGGATCGTATGTGGCTCTTTTTTCTGAAGGCAACTCTGCACATCTGGCCGGTAGCGACGATTTGATGTACCCATATATCTCCGACGGACGAAAGACGCCGTCTACGATTGATTTTGCGATTCTAAAGGATATCGGATACGAAATCCGCTAGCGATTCTGCGTAATTCTGGTAGTGACTACGGTTCCCGGGGTTAACGGCGGGCCGATTAAAGCGGCATGCTTGTGACCGTTCCGGGCTGAAAAGGCATATTGATCATTCCAGGCAAAGATGTTCTGATGCCGGATGGAGAAGTGAAAGAATTGGTGAACAAAGAGACGCGGATTTGCTGCAGTCCGGTTCAGGAGTCAATAACACCGCTTGATCACTGGACAGCTGTAAAAATCGGCATGAAAAAGGCGACGGTGCAACGGGATTCGCTGGAAAGATACCAAAGAGACCGACTGTATGATACAATCCGGTTTGCTGTGGCCAACAGTTCTTTTTACCGCAGGCGCTTTGGTGAATCTGTCGCAGGCGGCATTGATTCGCTGGCGGATGTCACCGCACTGCCTTTCACCACGGCGGAAGATTTGCGGGAACATGGCGCGGAAATGCTCTGTGTGTCGCAGAGTCAGATCAGCCGGGTTGTGACGCTGAATACTTCCGGAACACTGGGGGAACCGAAACGTCTCTGGTTTACTGCCGAAGATCAAATGCTGACTATGGATTTTTTCCGAATTGGAATGTCGGATTTGGTTGGTAAAGGGGATAAGGTTCTGATTCTGCTGCCCGGGGAGAGGCCGGGCAGTGTGGGGGATTTACTGGCGCGGGCGCTTGCAGGCATGGGTGTCGGGGCGATTGTACATGGAATAGTGCAGGACCTCGATGAAGCGCTGCGTGCCGCACATGATGAAAAAGTGGATTCGATCGTGGGCATACCTGTGCAAGTTCTGGCTCTGGCACGTTATTCCATTTTGAGTGGGCAAAATCCGTTGAACGTGAAGAGTGTGCTTTTGAGCACCGATTTCGCAGCGAAGTCCCTTGTCAGGGAAGTGGAGCGGATATGGAAATGCCGGGTGTTCGACCATTACGGCATGACCGAGATGGGGCTGGGCGGAGGAGTGGAGTGCACGGCGCATGCAGGGTATCATTTGCGGGAAGCGGATCTTTATTTTGAAATCATTGATCCAGATACAGGCAAACCTGTTCCTGACGGTCATGAAGGAGAAATCGTTTTTTCCACTTTGACACGGCGGGGAATGCCACTGATAAGATATCGGACCGGGGATTTTTCCAGATTTTTGCCGGAACTCTGCAGTTGCGGCAGTGTGCTGAAACGGTTGGATAAAATCGGTTGTCATGAGGAGTCCGGCCTGTGGCTGCCTACTGGGGATAAAGTCCATTTGGCGGAGTTTGACGAAGCTTTGTTCCCTGTTCAGGGAATACTTGATTTCCTCATAAACACAGAAGAGACTTGCAGAGGACTGAAAATTGTCCTATCCATCCAGTCAATCCGCAAGGATATAAAGACTGAAGAAGAGATCATGCAAAAAATATTTGAGATTTCAAAACTCGCATCGGCTCTGCGTTCCGGTGATTTGGAGCTGACACTTGATGTAGCGAAATATGATGGAAAATTGCCTCAAGGACCTGTGAAAAGAACAATCAGGAAAGTGATAGGGACTGGAAAATTGTGAAAGACATGGAGACCTCGGTTGTGGTTGTCGGCCATACGGGTGTCAATCGGGTGTTTAGATGTCATTTATTCATGGTATCAATACGGGTCCAATGCTAAAATAAAATCATAAAAAGCTTGCGACAGAGAACCTTCAGAAGAGTTGCCGGCTGAGATGCTTTTTCTCGTATCAGTGGGGGAGGTGCAGTGCGATGGCAATCCTATCCTTGCCAGTAGATCAACGAGTAATTGACATCGATTCCAGACGTTTTGCTTCCATCGAGAAAGCACTGGTAGAACTTATCACCAACAGCGACGACAGTTACTCTCGTCTGGAGCGAGTCGGCCTGCAGGTCCGCGGTGCGATCTGCGTAAGCTATGAAAGACACCAGAATGGAGCGGTGCTAACGGTGGCCGACCAGGCGGAAGGCATGAACCTGGAACGCATGCGTTCCATTTTGTCCTATGGGGGAGCGCATAGTCTTTTGGCCCTTGGTGAATCAAGCGGACGGGGATATTTTGGCCGTGGCATGAAACAGGCGGTGTATGGGCTGGGACATGGCTGGATCGAGTCCCTGCATGACGGCAGGTTTTGCCGCATGGATCTTTTTCGTTCCGACATGGGGAGCTATTTGTATGATGACTGGGATGGCGATCGAATCGCAGAAGCGGAGGATTATGACCATATGCAGGTTCCGGCGGGCGGCAATGGTACCAAGGTAACCATCGTCGTGGAGAACCAGCAGACGAATATTCCCTACTTTCGATCCCTGGTGACGGCCATCACGAATAATATTTATTTGAGAGATGTTCTGGAACGCCGTGCGGTCGAGCTGATCAATGTGAATCCAAACAGGAAAAAATCTTCGCCCATGTTGTTGCGGTACGTCGCTCCGGAAGCAGAACTGCTCCTGGGGCCTGATGCTCCGGGGTCTTTCGTCTATAATGGAACTTCGTATCAGTATACCTTGACATTGAAGAAAGCGCAGGATGCGAATCTGGTTCTGAAGGGCGACGAACGGACCAATGGACTCCTCGTCATATCCGGAACAGCTGTGCTGGACTGCCAGTTCTTTCGGTTTGAAAACCAGCTGGGTACGGAATTTCTGTTCGGGACTGTCGTATGCCCGTCTCTTGCAGATATGCTGGCCGGCGGTCATCCCGTAATCAGTGATGAACGGGAGGGACTGAATATCAAGGATCCCTTTGTCGCGGCCTTTGCCGGTTCGGTAAGTGACATGATCACAAATCCCATCAAGAACGAACAACTCCGTTTGAGTCATATCGACCATGCAACGACCTCCATGAGGACCAAGGCGATGATCGGAAAATTGCTGCAGCGCGTGAACAAGATTGCAGCAGAGGAACTGGGGATTATTCTGCCGCCGGGACCGGGAAGCGGCAAATATGGGCCGTACGATACCGGCAGACAGGCCGTGCTGCGTTTCAGCACGCCTTTTTATTATCGTCAGGCCGGCCACCCGTTTCATGTGTCCATGATCGTGGATCGGCAGCAACTTTTGAATCAGGATATTTTGTCATTCATCTATGATGTGCCTGACAGTATAAGGGTGGAAGATCCCTTGGAAGATTTGGCTGTATCGGATTTGCCTGCGAATGGTCGTTTTGAATGGAAGGTCTCCAGTGCAGAAATTGGCGCGCGGGGGAGAATCGGCGTGACATCCGGCCCGTATTCCGCATTTTGCGAAATTGTCATTGCCGGTCAGGTCACGGGGAAAGGCTACCATAATCCGTCCGAAAAGCCGCCGGTGCTTTGGGATCGGGATAATTCCTCGGATCTGTTTCTTGGGTATGAACTGCGAAATCTGGACAATGACATGGAGCGGGCCGCCTACAGTCCTGAAGAACGGTTGATCTTGATTAATACCGAAGCGCCCACGGTCCGGCTGTACGTGGATGGCAAAGGACATTTCAAAGATGGCGCGAGGCTGTTGCTTGTGGAACTGTTTTTAGATGTCATTGCCGAAGAACTGGCCCGCCGGTATGTGGACCGGACAACAAAAAAAGGGGACAGAGATGCGTACCGGCAAGTGAAACTGGATTTGATCCGCCGTTATGGCGTTGAAATTCACCAGGTCCTTTTGGGAGAGTGAACTTTGGAGGGAAACCCTGGCCGATATTGCCGGGATGACAGTTGTATCCTGCGCAGGAGTTGCGGACCTTTTGTCGAAAAATTACCATGGATGGAACGGTCATGGTTTCACGATTTTTGATGAATTGGGCGAAAGAGGTAACAGACATGACCGAAACAAACAGCGGAAAGCAACAGGACTCGGTTGAATTTTTTCACAGTCTGTTTGAACAGATGCGGCATGGCTTTGCGTTGCATGAAATCCTCTGTGATTCGCAAGGGAACCCGGTTGACTATCGATTTTTGTATGTGAATCCGGCCTTTGAAAGTATTACCGGCTTGCACTCAGCGGACTTGCAAAACCGGACGGTCAGGGAAATCATGCCGGAAGTTGAGAACCATTGGATTGAACGGTATGGCCAGGTTGCCCTTTCAGGAGTCTCGCAGCGTTTTGAAGAGTTTTCTTCGGCTTTGGGACAGTATTTTAGCGTCTATGCTTTTTCACCGGCCCGTGGACAGTTTGCGATAGTTATCGACAATACTTCGACAGCGCGCCCGGAGGAGATCGGGCCAGTAAAGGATGACTCCCTCCATCGGAGTCTGTTTGAAAATCATCCGACAGCCATCATGGTGATCGACCCGACGAGTGGGCGTATCGTGGATGCAAATCTTGCTGCCTGTCAGTTTTATGGCTGGAAAAGAAGTGAATTCCGGGAAAGATTCCTTTCCGAGATCAATACGCTGACACCGGAAGAAATTGGCCTTGAGATGCAGCAAGCACAGACCAGGGCGCAATCTCATTTTTATTTTCGCCATCGGCTGGCCAGCGGTGAAATCCGAGACGTAGAAGTGTATGCCGGCCCGATTCCCTGGGAAGGACGGTCGCTGCTCTGCTCCACTGTACACGATATTACGGAACAAAAAAGGATGGAAGAGGATCTGAGAAAAAGCCGGGAACAATTTGAACTGGCGGTGAAGGGTTCCCAGAACGGAATATGGGATTGGGATCTGCGTGACAACCGTTTATATCTTTCTCCTCGCTGGAAAGCAATCCTCGGACATCGGGACGACGAGATCTCCAACCGGTGGGAATCCTTTGAAACTCGGCTGCACCCGGACGATAGGGAGCGGGTGTTGGAAGAAGCTCGCAGATATCTGGCGGGAGAAATTCCTGCCTATAGAATTGAGTTCCGCCTGTTGCATAAGGATGGCACATACCGATGGATCAAGGCCCGGGGAGAGGCGGTGCGGGATGAAAACGGCGTTCCATACCGCATGGCGGGCTCGCATGATGATATCACTGATCGGAAACAGTTGGAAGAGACACTGGCGGAGAGTGAGGCAAAGTATCGTGCGATCGTCGATCAGGCATCCGATTGCGTTCTGATCGTTGACCCGGAGACAGGGCTGATTTTGGAGGGGAATGCCCGTTTTACAGAAACGATGGGCTACCGGTTACCGGAAGACTGGCCGCTGTATGTCACTGACATTGTTGCCGATGATCCGGCGCATGTCGATAAATTGCTGAAACAGGTTGTGCAGGACGGGATACTGGGGGTCCAGCGCCGCGTGGCACGTCATCGTAATGGGACGCTCATTCCGATTGTGCGAAGTGTTGTTATGGTTCATTATGGCGACAAATGTTTCTGCAATGCCACATTTCGGGATATTTCGATGGAAATGCGGCGGGAACAGGAAGTTTTGCGCGATGCTGCCGCGGCACAGCGAATTCAGGAGGCGTTATTGACTCCTCCCGTCAGCAACCAGCATGTTACGATTGAAGCGATGTCCCGGGCCCATCTGTATGTGGGAGGGGACCTGTATTTTTTGGACTGGCGGCATGAAGGCCGCTTGCTGCGGGGATTTTTGGTTGACACCATGGGTCATGGGCTGGGGACGGCATTGCATGCTGCGGCATTTCACGTGATGCTGCGGGAAGTGAATGAAACCGACCTGCCTCTGGATGAACAGGTGAAGGAACTGAACAGGCGGGCGGCGCGCCATTTCGACGATGAAACATTTGCGGCGGCAATTGCGTTTGAAGTTGACCTGGACCGCAGGGAATTGAGCTGGGTCGCGGCAGGGATTCCCGAGTTTTATATTTCGACAGTTTCTACAGAAGGGAAAATTTTGGCGCCGGGAATTTATCTGGGAATCAATAATGAAGAAACGTATGAATTGAAGAGTATTCCGCTGACCGCAGGAAATTGCATCTATTTTTGCACCGATGGTCTGACGGAAAGGATGAATTCTCAGGAAAGGTTGCCTCTAGGCGACTGGGCGGAGATGCAAAAAATGCTGCGGCGTATGATTCATGTGTGGGACAGTCGGGATGATGCGACGACGGTTTGTCTCAAAATTGAATCGTTCCCGACGTCTGCATGCGACGAGAAAAGTTGGCCGAAGGTGATACGTCTGGATGGGTATGGGGATTACCGGCGACGCAAAAAGGATATTGCAAAAACCATCGCAGAGGTGACAGGGCAACTTCACTCGCGTCAGGAAGTGGCAGTCAATGAGGCAATAGCCAATGCTTTGGAGTGCAGGGACGGAATAGCGCGACATCATCAGGCACGAATCACGTTTCGTCTCCTCGGGAACCGTTTCATCGTCCGGGTGAAGACAAGCCGGATCGGATTCGCCGGTAATGCCATGCTGGAACGGCTTCGGGCAGAACCGGAACTGATTTTTGCGTTCGGTGGGGAAGCGATGATGGGGCGGGGAATTCCGATGATGTTCAGTCTGGCAGACTGCATGGTCTATAATGAAGACGGCAACGAGGTTTTGTTGGCCTGGAAAATGGGCAGAAAAGCAGCACCGAATGAAGGTATAGATTGAAGAGAAAGGGTTTCGAAACAAATCGTCCTGCCAAAACGGGACGATTTGTTTTTCATGTCATGCAACAATGGGATTGTGAAAAATACAAAGTACTTTTCCAAAAATCTTGTGATATGATATCTGCAGGCGCATTTTTTAGCTCTCAGTGATAGGGAGGAATCGTGTTGGAACAGAAAAGGATATTCAGTTCTTTGGATTTTTTAACCGAACTGAAGCAGTTTTTTGCATCGGAAAAGCAGGAGAGAGCTTTGAGCAGAAAAAAAATCGCCGAGGGACTGCAAAGAGTAACAGAGGAATTTAAGATGGCGGCGGATTTTGATTTCCGCAAAATCGGCGATCATCTTTATGACGGAATTTACATATCTGACGGCGAGGGAAAGACCCTGTATGTCAACAAGGCCTACACACGCATTACCGGCATCAGCCCGGAAGAAATCGTGGGGCGGTATGTGAGCGAGCTGGAAAATGAGGATTATTACAAGAATGCAGTGACGCCGCAGGTGCTAAAGTATAAGCGCCAGGTAAACTCCATGGGCGAGAGCACACGCAATGGGAAACGGATGCTGATTACAGGCAATCCCATCTTTGACGAGGACGGCAAGGTTGTAAAAGTGGTTGTAATCGACCGCGACATCACCGACCTGTCGAAAATGCAAGCGGAACTGGAAACTACGCAACTCAAGATGAAAGCCGTGGAAGCGGATAAAAATAAAAATAAGCAAGAAATCGAGCATTTGCGGCAAATCCATCTAAAAAAGAACCTGATCGGAAAGAGCCCGGCGGTTCAACAAATTATCAAAGCCGTCCGTCAGGTGGCTTGTATCGATGTTACGGTATTGATCAGCGGGGAAACCGGTGTGGGCAAAGAAGTGGTCGCCAATGAGATTTACAGCAGCAGCGCCAGAAAAAACGGGCCGTTTATCAAGGTGAACTGCGCCGCCATCCCGGCGAACCTGCTTGAGGCAGAATTGTTCGGCTATGAGAAGGGCGCCTTCACGGGCGCCGTTACTGCCGGAAAGATGGGGATGTTTGAGCTGGCAGACAAGGGAACGGTGCTGCTTGATGAAATCGGAGAGATGCCGTTGGAACTTCAGGCAAAGCTTTTACGGGTGATTCAGCACAAAGAGGTTATGCGGATCGGGGGAGCAAAACCGGTTAAACTTGATGTGCGAATTCTTTCCGCAACGAACTGTGAACTGAAAGAACTTGTGAAACAGGGGAAATTCAGGGAGGATTTATATTACAGGCTGAATGTATTCCCGATTCATATTCCTCCGCTTCGATCGCGGATTGAAGATATTGGATTATTGACCGAGCATTTGCTGGAGCTTTACAATTCGCGGTACGGCAAACTTACGACCATTGAGACGGCTGGTTTTGAAGCATTGCGGCAATATGCATGGCCTGGAAATGTCAGAGAACTGCAGAATGTCATTGAGCGCCTGGTTATTGTTTCTGAGCCGATTGCGGAGATTACTGTCGAACAGATTGCAACTTTGCTGAATATTGATCCCTATTTGTCGGAAATTATGAAGAAAGAAACCGGACTCAAAGAAATTGTTGAAGCAGTGGAACGAAAGGCCATTGAAAAGGCGTTGACAATATGCGGCAGTACCAGAAAGGCGGCGCAGGTTCTAAAAGTGGACCAGTCGACGATTGTCAAAAAAGCAAAACGCCTGGGAATTTGCCTGAGTGATGACAAAGGGAATCAAACGTGATGAATTTTGTCATCACCCCAAAAGCCTGTCAAATATAGAATTTTCTGTTTATACAAAAGTGGCGCTGATGAAATTTTTCATCGGCGTCGCTTTGTTTATGGCCAAAATACGGGAGTTTTTGTTTGGCATGCAACATGCAATATAGGGAAAAAGAAAAAAATGTGAGGTGAATCATACCATGTCCAAAGTAATTATTACCGTTGCACCGACAGGAGCCTTCCCAGGCAAGAAAGAAAATCCCAATGTACCCCTGACTCCGAAAGAAATTGCCGCAGATGTATACGATTGCTGGAAAGCCGGCGCTTCCATCGCGCATCTTCATATGCGTGACGACGAAGGCAAAGGCACCATGAACAAGAACAAATTCCGGGAGACAGTGGAGATTATCCGCAGCCAGTGCGATATCGTGCTGAACCTGACAACATCCGGTGACCTGCATGCAACCGAAGAGACTCGCATGGAACACCTGATTGAACTCAAACCGGAGCTGGCATCCTATGATGCGGGTTCCATGAACTGGATGCATTCCGGCCTGTTTCTCAATCCTCCTCAATTCCTGGAAAAATTGGGATACACCATGCAGGAAAACAATGTGAAGCCGGAAATCGAAATATTTGACGCCGGTATGGTATATAATGCGCTGTACTATTTGAAAAAAGGGGTGCTGAAAGCACCGCTGCACTTCCAGTTTGTGCTGGGCGCCGCCGGCGGCACGGCTGCCACGGTGGAAAATCTGGTATACCTGAAAAGCTTGATTCCGCAGGATTCGACCTGGTCGGCGCTGGGAATCGGTTCCGGACACCTGCCGATTCTGTTTGCGACTCTGGCCTTGGGCGGGCATATCCGGGTCGGCATGGAAGACAACGTATACTATGCCAAAAACAGACTGGCAAAATCCAATGCCGAATTTGTCGAACGCACGGCCCGTTTGATCAAGGAAGCAAACCACGAGGTTGCGACTCCTGAAGATGCCCGGAAGATTCTTGGATTGAAAAAATAAAGAGCGAAGAGGGGGAAGTCACATGATTAAAAAGATAGCCGTCCTGGGTGCAGGAACCATGGGGCATGCCATCGCGGAATCCTTTGCGATGTATGGCTATTTGGTGAACATGTACGAAGTGGACGCCAAACGCCTGGTTGTCGCCATGAAGGAAATAGAAGAAGATCTGGAACTGCTGGCGGAAGAAGATTTCATCAAAAGAGACGCGATTCCTTCGATTTTGTCCAACATCACCACTTGCGTCGACCTGAAGAAAACTGTGGAAGACCGGGATTATGTCATCGAAGCGGCTCCGGAAAATCTCGAGCTGAAACAGAATTTGTTCAAACAGTTGGATGAACTTTGCCCGGCGCATACAATCCTGGCAAGCAACACATCCAGTCTGCCGCTGAAGGACATGATGGCTCTGGTAAGTCCCGAACGGAAAAAACTCATGATGGTCAACCATTTCTACAATCCGGCGCATCTGATGCCGATCGTCGAAATGTCTTTCTTTGGGAATATGTCGGAAGAAATATTCAACGAAGTCCGTTCCATGTTCAAGGCAATCAAGAAACAGACCGTGAAAGTGCTGAAAGACGTTCCCGGGTTGGTCGCGAACCGCATCCAGCAGGGTGTGGCCCGGGAAGCGTTTTCGATCATAGAGCAGGGGATTGCGGCGCCGGAAGACGTCGATGTGGCGCTGAAATTTGGTCCGGCATTCCGTTATGCGACGACAGGACAACTGGAAGTGGCGGATTTCGGCGGTTTGGATATCTGGTGCGTCGTGGGCGACAATCTGCTGAAAGTCATGGACAACAGGCAGGGAGCTAATCCCCTGCTGCAGGAAAAAGTAAAGGAAGGCAAATTGGGGCTCAAGAGCGGCGAAGGGTTCTTCAAATATCCTGCGGAAGAGATCCCGGCCATTCGCAGGAAATTTGCCAAGAAACTCATTCATCAGCTGAAGGCTTCCGAATACTACGTCTGAATTCAGCAAGCCTGCCGCTTTACCCTTGGGTAAAGCGGCAGGCTTGGCGGAGTGCAGGAGAAAAAACCGGAAAATTAGTTTGATTTTTACCGTAAAATGCAATTTCAAATGCAACACTGCAGAGAAACCGGAATATCATTTGGAA
>CAZXCC010000024.1:0-21964 GCA_964638945.1 uncultured Veillonellaceae bacterium
TTTGTGCGCAATAAACTGATGGACAGGATGGATTCCATTACCTTTCAAATTGCTGCAGAGTTGGAAGCGGCAGGCGGCAGCGCAGTTCCGGTTCCATCCTCGGACCCCTACGATTTTTGGGATGAGAGCAGGCGGCATGGTCAGGGAATCTTGTCGCTGAAGCATGCTGCAGTGCGGGCCGGGCTGGGGCGAATGGGCAAAAACACGCTTCTTGTAAACGATACATTCGGCAATATGCTCTGGCTGGGGGCTGTTGTGTCCGACCAGCAACTGGAAGCTGATCCTGTGGCGGATTATGCGGCTTGTGCGCCGGAGTGCAGGGTTTGCCTGGACAATTGCCCGGTCGCAGCCCTGGACGGCACGACGATCGTACAGCGCAAATGCCGCGAAATATCCGCAAAATATACCGAAGGCGGGGGAGGAGTCTATGCCTGCAATTTATGCCGCAAACTATGTCCAAATTACAATGGAATAAAATAAAGCATTGGATGGGGGAAGGAAGGATGAATATTCCGGTCGTGAATTTCGCAGAGAAATTTGCAAAAATACCAGAGTTGCATAGTTATAAACTGATTGCGCAGATGAACGACTATCAGTTTAAATTGGTCAGGATGCAGCGGGAGTTTATCTGGCATAGCCATCCGGAGACGGATGAGGTATTTATGGTACTGGACGGGAAGTTGAAGATTGAGCTGCGGGATGAGACCCTTACCCTGAACAGCGGTGAAATGGCAGTGATTCCGAAAAATGTGGAACATAAACCGTCATGTACAGAAGAATGCCATATCCTGCTGATTGAGCCGGCAGGAACGAAAAATACCGGAAACGCCGGAGGTGCTCTTACCGACAATACGCTCGAATGGATATAGTCATTGTTCCATCTACTGTTTTTTTAAAGCCGTGCTTTGTTTGAAAGCACGGCTTTTCTCTCGATCCGGACGGGAGTGTTTTCTTTTGTCCGGTTGGCGCCGGACTGGAGGAGTTTGGCGTATGGGGGCGAAATCAGCAATAGAAAAAGAAATTGTAGCAGGAGGGATATTATGGGATTGTCTCTATACCAGGTGGATGCATTTACCAAGCTGCCGTTTCAAGGGAACCCGGCCGCTGTTTGTCTGCTGGAATCGCAAAAGGAAGCGGCGTGGATGCAGGCGGTGGCCAGTGAGATGAACTTGTCCGAGACTGCGTTTTTATTGCCGGAAAATGATGGCTACAGGCTTCGCTGGTTTACTCCGAAAAATGAAGTCAAACTCTGCGGCCATGCGACCCTGGCAAGTGCTCATGTTCTGTATCGGGAAAAACTTTTGCCTGTGGGAAGACAGGCTCGTTTTTATACTCTGAGTGGATTGCTGACTGCGGACTATCAGGAAGAGAGCGGTCTGATTGAATTGAATTTCCCCACGACCTCCGTGATTCCTTGCGAACCGCCTGCCGGACTGGTGGAAGCCATGGGCATCAAACCGGTGTTTGTCGGACGGGGCGACGATGATTATCTGCTCGAATTGGAAACTGAAGCTGAGGTGAAAGCGGCTGCTCCCGATTTCGGCCGGTTGGTTCGGGTTGCATGCAGGGGTGTCATTGTTACCGCTCTGTCAGGGACGAAAGAGTATGATTTTGTTTCCCGGTTTTTTGCACCGGCCGTGGGAGTGAATGAAGATCCGGTCACAGGTTCGGCTCATTGCCGGCTTACCCCGTACTGGCAGGCAAAGCTGAAGAAGACGGAATTTACGGCGTACCAGGCTTCTGCAAGGGGCGGTTTCCTGCAGCTGAAGGCGGAGGGGGAACGTGTGCGCATCGGGGGAAATGCGGTGACGGTGTTTCAGGGTGAGCTGCTGGCCTAAAATGTTGGAGATGGCAGGGGAATATTCACTCCCCTTGGCGAAGTTACAAAGGGAAACGACTTGAACGTTGGAGGCGCATCATGGAAGACTATATCGAAATCATGGACGGGAACGCCTTGCTGAAGATTTCCTATGAAGACATGGTGAAGTATCATGGGCGTTTCAATATCGGAGGAGTGGCGATTGCCTATAAAGCGATAAAACTAGGATTCGCCCGCTTATCACCTGGGAAGGTTCCCAGGCGGGAGGATACCGGTTTCTTTTCCGGCATGTCCGGTTCGGGAGTTCTGGATGGAGCGGAAATGGTCCTGCGGGCAAGAACCCGTGGGACACTTGCCGTAGATCCTGCGTTGGGCGCAGTGAATGCGACGGCAGGAGGTTGCCGCGGCCGGTTTTATTTTGAAGTGCGTTTGGGAACCCGGACGATCGCCCTGGCTTTGAAAGAGGGCCTCGTGACACCGGAGTTCTCCATGCTGGCCAAAGGATTCAACGAAGGGACCCTTACGCCGGTTCAATTGAACAGGCTGCAGGAAGTCAAGGAGGAATTGGCTGCTGCGATACTGTCGAGGCCGGCAGAGCAAGTTTTCGACGAGGTATCGCCGAACAGGGCGGGAGAGCAGGTGTGCCGTTGAAGCTGGTTTCATGGAATGTCAATGGGCTGAGGGCATGCATGGGGAAAGGATTTGCCGGTTTCTTCGCCGATGCGGATGCAGATGTTCTGTGTGTCCAGGAAACCAAAATGCAACAGGGACAGGCGGAAATCGATTTTGCCGGGTATGAGCAATACTGGAACAGCGCATGGAAGAAAGGATATTCCGGCACCGCTGTTTTTTCGCGGGTGCCACCGGTTTCCGTATCGTATGGGATGGGCGTCGAAGAGCATGACCAGGAGGGGCGCCTGATTACCCTCGAATTTGCGGATTTCCAGCTGGTGAACGTATATACCCCCAACTCGCAACGGGGGCTCACACGCCTGGAGTACCGGCTGCAATGGGAAGATTCGTTCCGGAAGCATATTCAAGAACTGGCAAAGAAAAAGCCGGTCATCATCTGTGGAGACATGAATGTGGCCCATCAGGAGATCGATATCAAAAATCCTGCGGCCAATAAAAACAATGCAGGGTTTACTCAGGATGAACGGGACAAAATGACCCAGCTTTTGGCCGCCGGTTTTACGGACAGTTTTCGACATCTGTATCCAGACCGGAGAGACGCCTATTCCTGGTGGTCTTACATGGCGAACGCGCGGGAGCGGAATATCGGCTGGCGTATTGACTACTTTCTGGTTTCCGATGACATCAGGAACCGGATTCGCGAAGCAGAAATCCTTGCGGATGTCCAGGGAAGCGATCATTGCCCCGTGACGTTGGATTTTATTTGAACCTAGAGAAGTCAGTCGGGTGAATTCAGAAAAAATGCGGAATAGAAGGGATCATGGCGGAATGTACAATTTCAAGAACGACTATAGCGAAGGGGCGCATCCAAGAATTCTGAACAAGTTGATGGAAACGAACCTGGAACAGGTGGACGGGTACGGTGAAGACTGCTACACGCAGAAAGCGGTGGAATTGTTAAAGCAGAGAATCCAGTGCAGCGATGCCGCCATTCATCTGCTTCCCGGCGGCACGCAGACCAATCTCACGGCGTTGTCCGCCTTTCTGCGACCGCATGAAGCGGCGATCGCAGCGAACACAGGGCATATTTTAGTACATGAAACCGGCGCGATCGAAGCCACAGGGCACAAAGTCATTTCCATGGCGGTGAGTGACGGCAAGCTGGCGCCAGAGCATATCCGGGCCGCTGTGGATGCCCATACGGATGAACATATGGTGAAACCGCGACTGGTTTATATTTCAAACCCCACAGAAATCGGCACGATTTATAAAAAAACGGAGCTTGAAAGTATTCGCCGTGTATGTCAGGAAAAGGGGCTCTATCTGTACGTTGACGGCGCACGCCTGGGGAGTGCGCTTTGCGCAGAGGGAAATGATTTGGAACTGGCCGACCTGCCCAGACTGGTGGATGCTTTTTATATCGGCGGCACAAAAAATGGCGCCCTGATCGGGGAAGCCCTGGTAATCTGCCGGGAAGAACTCAAAGCCGACTTCCGTTTTCATATGAAGCAAAAAGGGGCTTTGCTTGCCAAGGGGAAGTTGCTGGGCATTCAGTTCCTGGAACTCTTCCGGGATGACTTATATTTTACAGTGGCAAAACACGCGAACGCCATGGCGGAAATTTTGCGAAATGCAATCGGCGAGGCCGGGTATCCCTTTTTGGTCAGTTCCCCGACCAACCAGATTTTTCCCATCCTGCCCAATGGGCTGATCGCCCGGCTGCAGGAAAAATATTCGTTTTACGTGTGGGAAAAAATTGATTCGGACCACGCTGCGATTCGCCTGGTGACTTCCTGGGCCACGGAGGAAAAGGCAGTTCTTGCGTTTGTCGATGATTTCAGAAAGATGATGCGTGCCGAATAACAAAAAATCCTGCTCGGGGAAAAACCCGGCAGGATTTTGCTGATTTTATTCAATGCCGTTCGCGGATGCCGGCGATTTCCGTAGACCAGTCCTGAATCACGGGCCGGTCCTTTTTGTAGCGGAAGTTGCAGAATCCGTCGCCGTTGGCGATGGTTTTTGAACGGCGCAGTCCGGTGCCCAGGGTCCGGCTTTTGGGGAAATCGTTCAGACAGATGTAGGGGGCCAGTTCGGGGACTCCCTGGGATTTGCAGTATTTGACCAGGCCGCATTCCGTGTAATTGATGCCATAATCAAAATCCTGACCGTCTTTTTCGACAAAATAGGCAACCCAGTTTGCGCCGAGTTCCCGTTTCTGCGTCCAGGCGGTCCAGTCGCGCAACCCGGCCAAACCTGCCGGACTGAACAGCTTTTCCTGTACGGCCCGGGCTTGTGCAGGCGGGTAACTGCGGAGCGAATAGAGATTCAGGTCATAGATGAGTTTGCCGATGTCTTCCGGCGTTTTTCCTGCCGCCAGCATTGGTTCGTGGAGAGCGACGTACCAAGCGGCAATCGGAATGAATTCGGTGTCTGGATTTCTGTCACCGCCCACATCAGGCAGGTTCGGCAGCAGGTTTTCAAAACGCCCCAATGCTTTTTGCGTGATATCCTGCACCCGGGCGTTTCCCAGCTCCGGAGAAAGAAACTGCCTTACTCCTTCCAGCGTGGAGGCGAAATCATCAGTCAGCTCTTTCCGGTGGGCGAGGTAGTAGTTGCCTGAAGCAGTCCCTGACGACGCGAAAGCGGTGCTCGGGGGGAAGCGGCGTTCTGTCAGCAACGAAATCGCTGTCAGTGCCGAACATTGCAAAAAAGTTCGTCGGGTAAATTTCACGAAGCGAACCCCTCCTTTTTCTATCCATGCTTCTCGTGTGAAAACATCTTCCGATAGTATACTGTTCCGGACCGCTTCATTCCTGCTGAAACGCAGCGGCTTTCCCGGTAATTTTGCCGACAGGGAAAAGCTGCAAATTGTCTTCTCGGTATCATTCCCAACAGGAGTGCGTAATTCAATGGATATCACAACAGGAATGCAGGCGGACTATGCCCGGTTTATCTGTGGCGCAGCAGCTTTGTTATTGACAGGCGCCTGCTTTTTGCAACGAACGGATACTCCGCAAAGCAAGGCGTGGAGACGTCTTGCCCGATTTGCCCTGCTGCAGGGAATTGCATACTGGGTGTCCGTGTTTATCGGGTCGTTTCCTGAGGAAAAGATTCCGGTCTATTTTTCTGCAGCATGCATTGTCGGAAGCTATCTGTATTTTGTCGGTTTCTGCCTGGAGCTTCAACGGGGACGAAAATCCGGAGCGAGAAGAGAAGAATGGAATTCGAGTAAATGGATAGCGTTATGGATCCTGTTGTATTTGCCTGTGCAAATTCTTACACTCATTCCGGATGATTTCATGCGGATTGCCCCTGATGGCGGGGTGGCTGTTTTTTTGGGCGGAGCCGCCATCCTATGCCTGTCTGTTGTTCCGGCTTGCAAAAATCTAAAACTGACTGAGGGGAAAGGGTTTTCCCTGTACTGGCTGTCGGCGCTGGGACTGCTGCTTTTTTTCGGCTGGCTGGCAACCAATTATATTGCGGAACGAACCGACGCGGAGCTGAGGGAAAACCTGCTCCATCAGACAGAAACCGCTGCGGTTGCCATCAGACCCAAGCTTGTTTCGCAGTTTGACGATTTTATGCGAACCGGTGCGCAGCAGAATTATCACTATTCCAATCCGGAACTGCAAGCGATCCGAAAGGCAAATCCCAATATCAAGTGGCTGTATGTGATGGTCCGGCAGGGCGAAGAAATCGTATTCGCCTATTCTTCACAGCCTGAGGGGCAGTATGATGTGATGGAACCAGGCCGCGCTTACAGGAAGTACCCCGGAGAACTGCTTGAAACAATGAACACAGGACGTCCTGTCACTGCCGGACCCTATACCGATGAATGGGGCTCGTTCGTTTCCGGGTTTGCGGGAATCCGTGACCTGCACACAGGCAGCCTGACTTCTGTGCTGGGAATCGACATTGATGCGGGCGAATGGCAAAGAACCGTATTCCGGCACCGTTTGGCGCCGATTTGCATTTCCATGCTGATTTTCCTGATCGGCCTCATTTCTTATATTACACGTCAACGCCTGTGGGATGCTGTGGAACGGACTGCCGCGAGCGAAGAACGGTTTGCGCTGGCGATGCAGGGGGCAAACGATGGGCTTTGGGACTGGAACCTGGTGACCGATGAAGTGTATTTTTCTCCGCAATGGAAACGGATGATGGGGTTTGGGCAGGAAGAACCCGTGAAAGGTCCACAGGAATGGGCTCAATTACTGCATCCTGACGACAAAGAAAAAACTCTCACCCATCTGCGGGGTTATCTCCAGGGACAGGTCGACCGTCTGGAATATGAGGTGCGCATGCGGCACAAGGATGGACATTATCTGGACATCCTGGCCCGGGCGTTTGCCGTGCGGCGGGAAGCGGACGGTGCTCCCCTGCGTCTTGTCGGTACGCAGGTCGATGTGACGGAAAAGAATGCAGCCGCGCATGAACTGCAATTAGCCAAGGAAGCGGCAGAGAAAGCCGCACAGGTGCGAAGCGCCTTCCTCGCGAACATGAGTCATGAGATCAGGACTCCGATCAATGCAATCCTGGGATTCACCCAGCTTATGCAGCAGGAACCCGGACTGACACAGGATCAACAGCAAAGTCTGCTTGCGATTCGTCGCAGCGGCGAACATCTGCTGGCTGTTATCAATGAGATTCTGGAAATGTCCAAACTGGAGGCGACGAAAATTGAGCTGTATCAGGACGAATTTGCCCTTCCTGAGTTTTTGCAGGAAGTCTGTTTCCTCTTTGTCGCCCAGATGAAGGAAAAGGGTTTGCGTTTTTCCTGGAGCGGGTCCGGAGAAATTCCTTCCCGCATTCGGACGGATAAACAGAAACTGAGCCAGATCATGATCAATCTTTTGGGGAATGCCTTGAAATTCACGGCAGGAGGCGCTGTTGAAGTAGCGTACGCGGTGAAGAAACTACCTGGAGATTCCGGGACAATGCAGTTGGTATGGGAAGTGCGGGACGAGGGGCCAGGGATTGACGCAGGGGATATGGAAGTCATCTTTTCACCGTTCACGCAAGTGGACGCAGGCAGAAAGAGCGGCGGTACCGGCCTGGGACTGGCGATCAGCCGCGAATATGCCCGGCTGATGGGGGGAGACATAACGGTAATCAGCCAAGTGGGAACGGGAAGCACTTTTCGTCTGGAAATTCCGGTCCAAAGCGCCGTTGGAGACGTTTGGGAAGATAGGCCGGGAAATGGCAACAAGGAATCCGGAAACAGTGAAACGGTGGAAACGCAGGAAAGCGCGATTCCGCCTCCGGAGCTCATTGCCGCATTGAATGATGCGGTATTGCGGGCGAGACTCGATGAGTTCATTATATTGGTGGAACAGATGAAAAAAGAGTATCCTTCGGTTGCCGGGCAGTTGGAGCGGCTTGCGGAGCGATATGAATATGAAAAAATAAACACATTGCTGAAAGCACTGGACCGACGGAGAAGAGAAGCAACGCTTGCCGAAAAACAAGATATCCCCCGGTGAACCGGGAGGATTGGCCCACCCATGTTCACCAGGGGACATCTTTGACGATAGGGATTACACTGACAGCCAATTCAGTTGTCCGTTGCTTTCCGTCACTTTATAGCTTTTGCCGTATTCCGAGGCAAAGGTGAAGAGGTTGGGAGCGTCCGAGTTGTTCTTCCAGTTATCAATGGTGAGTGAGTTCGTTGCGTCATAGGCAATGACGAGGTTGTCGCCGGAAAGGCTGAGTCCGAAAGCGTCATGCTTTGTATTGTAGAATACCACATTGTCCTGTGCATCGCCGAAGATGGTGTCGCGTCCGTCGGCCTTGCCCCAGAGGAAATAATCCGAATCGGAACCGCCGTCCAGTATGTCTGCGCCTGCACCGCCCCAGAGAATATCGGTTCCGGCGCCTCCTGCCAGTGTATCGTTGCCATTGCCGCCGCCCATCATGTCCAGACCGCTGCCGCCTGACAAACTGTCGTCGCCTGCACCGGAAAAAAGCAAATCGTTGCCGTTGCCGCCGTCCAGAATATCTTTGCCGTCGCCGCTGACCACGATATCCGTTCCATCGCCGGCCAGCACATTTTTATCGCCTTTAAATCCTGCGACAATAATGTCTGAGCCTGTTCCGCCGTCAATGGAGTCGGCTCCCTCACCGCCATAAATCATGTCGTTGCCTTCGCCGGCATTGATCGCGTCGTTCCCGTTGCCGCCGATGATGATGTCGTTGCCTCCGCCGCTGTTTACGGTATTGTTGCCGTTGCCGGTCCAGATCGCGTCGACGCCGCTGCTGCCTGTAATGTCGTCATCTCCGCCGCCACCTACCATGACGCGTTTCACTTTGAAGATGTTGATATTTTTCAGTATTTCCCCTACATTGTATTTGCGGGCCAATTCGTTGTTGTCCAGGAAATTGAGTACGCTGTCCACATTGATGTTCAACATGCTTGCTTCCTCCTTTTGTATGATGGGTTCACCGGTTTTTTTCAGGCAGGGATTTTGAGCCTCGGTTACATCATCATCATCTCCCCCTTGTCTTGTCTTTTATTGTAAAGTTTCTTTTTGAAGGCTTGATGAAGCGAAAATGAATGTTGCGTGAATGATTGAGCGAAGCGAAGGAGACATTGATCCGGCATGAACAGAAATATCACGCCCCCTTCCGTAATGATCGTCGATGATGTGGCGGAAAATTTGCAGGTGCTGTCCAAAATGCTGCAACAGGAAGGATTCCTCGTGCGTCCCGTACCTGCAGGTCAATTGGCGATAAATGCGGCTGTCAGTGAACCGCCGGATATCATTCTTCTCGACATCATGATGCCGGATATGGATGGATATCAAGTATGCATGACATTGAAACGGAACCCGGCGACACGCGACATCCCCATCCTTTTTCTCAGCGCCCTGACGGATACCTTTGACAAAGTGAAGGCTTTCCAGGCAGGAGGAGTCGACTATATCACCAAGCCGTTTCAGCTGGAGGAAGTGCAGGCAAGAGTCCACACACATCTGGAACTGCACCGGTTACACCTGGAAAACCAGGCGCTTTTGGCAAAAACACTTTTTGCGAGCGCGCGATCCTTGGTAGATATGCTTGCTGTAGTCAATCCGGCGATGTTTGAACAGTCCAATCGCCTGCGGCGCTATATGAAGGCTGTTGGGAAAAAGCTGAATGTTTTTTCCGGGACGGGACTGCAGTGGGAAATGGCGGCGATGCTGTCACAGCTTGGTTGTATGACTTTGCCGGATGCTTTGCTGCAAAAAAGGCAACAGGGTGATTTTCTTGCTTTGGAGGAAATTGTTGAATTTCAAAAACATGCTTCCATGGCTGCCGATTTGATAGGCGGGATTCCGCGCATGGAAATGGCTTCGGAAATTATCCGGCGCCAGCATGAGCCTTTCCGCCAGGGGGACGGAATGAATTTTTCCCCGAATGAAACGGATGCAACCGCTCTTGGCGGACATATCCTCCGCATGCTGGTTGATTTCGATTACCAGCAGATGAGTGGCAGGGGCATGGTCGGAGCGTTATTGACCATGCAGGAAACCCCGGAAATTTATTCGCCGTTTTTGCTGGAAATATTGCGGGACATTGTCGAAGAAGAAGGCAGGGAAAAAGTGGAATGGGTAGGGTTGCCTGAGCTAACGCCGGGAATGATACTGCTGGAAGATATCGTGGATGAAGCAGGAAAAATCGTTTTGCACCGAACGAGCGAACTGACGGCAAACGTAGTGAATCTGCTTGGATATTTTGCAATGCGGCAAAAAATCCGGCAACCCATCGCAGTTCTGGCGAATACGCCGACACACATCATGAGAAGCAGGGAACTCGATAAGCCCATGGATGCAAGGAAAAAGACAGGACTTGTTCTGGGTGACCTTGTGGTGGATATGGTTGCCTGCACGGTGAAATTGCGAAACACACAGATTCATCTGACCGCAACAGAGTATAAACTTCTGGAATTGCTTTGCCAACAGCCGGGAAAAGTGCTGAGCCGGATGCAGATTGCCGAAGGAGCTCTGGGAATCATGTTCGAGGGGTACGACAGGACGATCGACGCGCATATAAAAAACATCCGCCAGAAAATGAATGCGGTCTTTCCGGAGTGCAACTATATACAGACTGTACGGGGCATCGGGTATAAAATTGCCAAATGAAGAACCTGGGAACGTAAAAAATAATACTATGCGGGGGACATGCGAGTGAATGTGATATTCTGGGATATTGACGGCACGCTGGTCAGGACCGGAAAAGCAGGGCTGTTTGCATTCGAGGAGGCCACCATCGAACTTTGGGGGAGATCCATCGACTTCAGCCGGATGAAAACTGCAGGGATGACGGATTATTTCATCGCCCAGCAGATTGTCGAAGCGGCAGTGGGCCGTCCGGCGACGGAAAAGGAGATGAAAGAACTTTCCCGCCGATATGAAGAACTGCTCGCAGCACATCTGGAAAAGCGGGAAGGACTGGTCTTGCCGGCGGTCCGGGAAATATTGGCTGCCTTGCATGAACTGGGCACGCCCTCGTTGCTGTTGACAGGCAACAGTCGCCGGGGGGCGGAGCTCAAGCTGAGAAAATTTGGCCTGGAGAAATATTTTGATTTTGAACGGAGCGCATTTTGCGATGATGTTCTGACCCGGGATGAAATTGCGGCACACGCCCGGCATTCGGTAGCCTTGTTGGGCACGGAAGATAAACGGAGAATTTTCGTCATCGGCGACACACCGAATGATATCCGTTGCGGAAAGGATATTGGCGCATATACGATCGGTGTTGCAACAGGCACATTTTCGCAAGGCGAGCTGGCGGCACATTCTCCCTGGTGGGCGATATCGCAGCTGCCGGATTCTTCGGAATTTCTGGAAAAACTTTCACAGGTGGAGTAGTGATGAGCTTCGAACCGGAAAGGGGCTTCTGATGTTGCCGCACATGAAAAACACAAGGATATGCTGCGTTTTAATAATGCTTGCCATCGCTGTTGCGACCTCCCCGTTCGTTTCTGCCGCTGCGCCTGAACCTGTCAGGGTGGTGCTGGACGATAATTATCCTCCTTTGTCCTTTCGGGACAAGGATGGACGATTGCAGGGAATATTAATCGACCAATGGATGCTCTGGCAGCAAAAGACCGGCGTGCCTGTACTCCTGAGCGGCATGGCCTGGACGGAAGCTTTTGGGCAAATGCGCAGCGGAAATTTTGATGTTATCGATACCATTTCAATCAATGAAGAAAGAAAAGAATGGCTTGATTTTTCGGCGCCGTATTTCAATATGGACGTGCCTATTTTTTTCCGCCGTGATATTGGCGGCATTGCAGGGGTTGAGTCGCTAAAAGGATTCAAGGTCGGCGTGAAAAAGAACGACAATGTCGGACACATTCTGCGCGACAAAGGGATTGACGATCTGGTTGAATTTCCGGATGCGGAGTCGGTAGTGAAGGCGGCTGGGGAAAGGAAAATCGTTGTCTTTGCCATGGGGAAACCTCCCAGTTTGTACTACTTGTACAAGATGGGTTTGCAAAAGGAGTTTAATTTCACAAAGGCATCCCTGTATGATGCGCAGTTCTTCCGGGCGGTGCCCAAGGGAAAGGCTGCGTTGCAGCAGCAGGTCGAAGCAGGGTTCGGGAAAATTACCCCAAAGGAATATGATGAGATAGAGCGGCGATGGATGGGAGAATCTGCCGAAGCCAACGGGTTATTGCGGCATTTGTACTGGATCTTGGGTTGTATTGCAGCGATGGCGGGAATACTGGCGATATGGAACCTGTCGCTGAAAAGAAAAGTTCGGCTTGTTACCTCGGAAATCCAGCTTTTGAACGAACAACTGGAAGCAAAAGTGGAAGAGCGGACACAGGATCTTTTTGCAGCCAATCAGGAACTTGCAGCCATGAATGAAGAAGTGATGAATGTCAACGAGCTGGTGAATGAAACCAACCAACGCCTGCAGCATGAGATCGCCAATCGAAAAAAGGCCGAAACCCGGCTGTTGACAAGAGAAAGGCGCTATCAGGTCACTGCAGGGCTTCTCACCGGCTCGACCGAAAATACGATGGAATTGCTGGAATCGATCCTGCAGAATGCACTTCATCTGATAAACGCGCCGGATGGGTATATCGGATTGTATGCCGATGACGGAAAAACATTTATCATTCATTATGGAATGGGAGTTCATGCTGCGCGGGTGCAGGAACCGATATCGACGGAACTGGGCATGCAGGAACAGGTTTACCGCAGCGGAAAGAGCCTGTACATCAGCGATTACCGTCAATATCCGAATCGAATCAATGATCCGCGTTTGGCGCGAATGACCAGCATCATCATGGTTCCTTTGATTATGGCGGGAAAAGTTGCAGGAGCGTTGGCGGCGAGCTGGGTTGATGTGGAAAATGCCGTGAGCAGTGATGACAGAAATTTTCTGGAGCAATTTGCCCATCTGGCATCCATGGTTTTTGAACGGGTAAAAATTCAGGAAAAAATCCGAAATATCGCTTTCCATGACGTCCTTACCGGACTATCCAACAGGGCGCACCTGAAACAGTGCCTGGAGGAGGAATTGAAGAAATCCCGGGCAGGAGAGTCGCAGGGGATTGTTCTTTTTATCGACCTGGATGATTTGAAAACCATCAACGATAATTTTGGGCACTCCAGCGGAGACCAGGTGATTGTCACGGCGGCAGCGCTTATTTGCGGGGCAGTGGGGAAGGACGCCTTTGTTTCCCGAATTGGCGGCGATGAATTCATCGTGTTTATTTCCGGGGAAATTTCGAGGGAAGAGGCGGGAAAAGTAGCGGAAAAAACGAGTGTGGCGCTTTCCGCCGAGTATCAGGTTGCGGGGCATAACATGCTCTTGTCGGCCAGTATCGGTTTGGTAATGTATCCGGAAGATGGAACAGATGCCGAAGAAATTTTGAAAAAAGCCGATATCGCTATGTACGCCGCCAAAAAGGTCGGAAAAAATTGTTGGCGGTTTTATGAATCGGCTCTGGTCGGAGACTCGTATGAAAATATGATGCTGACCAACCAACTGCGGCGCGCTCTGGACAAGGAGGAACTCTGTCTGTACTATCAGCCCCAGGTGTCGCCTGATGGAAAAAAAGTCGTCGGATTCGAAGCCTTGCTCCGTTGGAAACATCCTGAACATGGTTTTTTATCACCGGCCCGGTTTGTTATCCTGGCGGAACAAAGCGGCTTGATCCTGCCGATCGGCGAGTGGGTGTTGCAGCAAGCCTGCCGGTTTG
Source organism: uncultured Veillonellaceae bacterium (assembly GCA_964638945.1). Taxonomy (GTDB): domain Bacteria; phylum Bacillota; class Negativicutes; order UBA1444; family UBA1444; genus CAZXCC01. The sequence goes on from CAZXCC010000024.1 coordinate 13,650, forward strand.
CGCACAGGATCAAAGAGTGCGGTTATGGCGAAATCCGAGTTTCGGTGAATATTTCTCCGCGGCAATTGGAGACGGACTCTTTTGTTGATACAGTGCGGGAGACTGTGGAAAGGGCGGGAATCACACCGGGGCAACTGGGGATTGAAGTAACGGAAACCGTAATGATGGAGTCGTTGGAAAATAGTGTGAGTAAAATGCGCCAGTTGAAAGAATGGGGTGTACACCTGGCTTTGGATGATTTTGGCACGGGATACAGCTCGTTGACATATTTGCGGACGTTTCCCGTCACAATGCTGAAAATCGATAAATCATTCATCGACAGGATACTGATTGATAAAATCCAATTGCAGGTAGTCGATTTGATAATCAATCTGGGGCACACGCTGGGAATGGTTCTGGTAGCGGAAGGAGTGGAGACGGAGGAACAGCTCCTGCAGCTGCGTCAATTGCGATGCGATTGCATCCAGGGATATGTTTTCAGCCGTCCGGTTCCTGAAGACGAAGCGCTGCAGTTTATCGTCCGCACGAGCGGCGAGGTCTTACCATCCCGAGATGAAACATGAGATTCACCAAACGGAAACAAGGAGAAGGACCGGTGCATGCACCGGTCCTTCTCCTTGATAATGCAGGATGTCTTATTTGCTTCGACAATTCACAACCATTATGCCAAATTCCTGTTTTCAGAGGAACCTCGTCAGCCTGATGTGGGTCAGGGTTTGACCGAAGCCTTGAAAATCTGCTTGCCGTCTTTCATTTCGATGATGACGGCGCTTTTTACGGCATCATGCGTTTCGTTCAGCGTGGTGGCGCCTGTGATTGCAGGAAACTCTTTTGTCGATGCCAGTGCCGCCTGGATTTTTGCTTTGTCGGTGCTGCCGGCGCGGGCAATCGCGTCAATCAGGAGTTTGGCCGCATCATAGCCGAGTACCGCCATCGCATCCGGATTTTGTCCGTATTCTTTTTTGTATGCGTCGACAAATGCCTTGGAAGTAGGACTGTTGTCATCCACTGAATAATGGTTGGTGAAATAGGTGTTGTTCAGGGCCGGGGCAGTGCCGACTTCCACCAGTTTCGGTGAATCCCAGCCGTCGCCGCCGACAATCGGAATGGAAATTCCCATTTCGCGCGCCTGTTTTACGATTTTGCCCACTTCCTCATAATATCCCGGGACATAAAGGACTTCGGGGTTCTGAGCCTTGACTTTGGTCAATACTGCCTTGAAATCCTGGTCTTTTTGCAAATAGGCCTCTTCTGACATGATGGTTCCGCCGCCCTTGGCGAAAGCGGTCTTGAAGAAGGCGGACAATCCCTTGCTGTAATCACTGCTGTTGTCCACCAGAATAACGGCTTTTTTCAGCTTGAGCGTATTCAGGACGAAATTGGCTCCCACCGTTCCCTGGAACGGATCGATAAAGCAGACACGGAAAGTATAATCCTTGACTTTATTGGATTTTTCATCCACCGTAACTTTTGGGTTGGTGGCTCCCACTGCCAGGAAAGGGGTCTTTGAGCCTTCGGCGACACTGGAAGCCGCTATCGCATTGGAGCTGGCAAAGCCACCGGTCACTGCTGCGACCTGATCTTGCGTGGCCAGTTTCGTCATTGCATTTGCCGATTCGGACGGTTCGCTCTTGTTGTCGGCAATGACCGCTACAATCTGCTTGCCCAGCAGGCCGCCTTTGGCGTTGGCTTCCTTGATCGCCATTTTTGCGCCGTTGGCAGAAGAAGTGCCGAAGGTCGCATTGCCGCCGGTCATTTCGTTCAACAGGCCGATACGGATTTCTTTGGCGGCATTTCCGGACGCTGCGCCCCCGCAACCGGCGAGTACCCCGGCCAGCAGCATCATGGCCAGACATGCGGCCATCAGTTTGGAACTTGAAGTTTTCATTTGCATTTCCTCCCCTTTTTCGCTGTGCAGTTTGCAATGTGCAACAGGTGCAGACAGAATATCCGGAAAATGAAAAGAGCCAAATCAGTTGATTTGACTCTGGAAAACACAAAAGCCGGTATGGATGGGAATGGTTCATAATCCGACATTTTGCTCTGTCCTTTTGCCTGAGAGTTTCATCGATTGCACTGCAACCGATTTGCACCTTCGGCGCCCTGTGTGACAGGGGCTCTCCAGAGTTCTATCCATTAACGGTTCTCGCTGAATATGGCGAATCATCCTGCCAGACCAGCTACACTTCCGCAAACTTCACATAGACATTTGTATTAAATTTTCAACACAAACAATATTGTATTGATTGCAAGGAAACTTGTCAAGGAAATAATGAAAAAAACTGCAGGAATTGCGTCCGGAATGGCGAAATAGTTCGATTATCTAAAAGAATGGGAGGCAGCACTATGACTAATTTCTTCAAACGGGCCTTTTCTACAGTCGTCGTTGCATTGATGCTTTTGACGGTATTTTCACCAGGAGTTCTGGCCGCTCCGGATGCAAATCTGTATCAAAAAGCGGAAGAGCATAAGGCTGCGGTACTGACTGATCTCGAAAATTTTGTAAATATCGACAGCGGCAGCACGTATGAACCTGGGCTGCAGAAGTTTCAGGGCCTTTTGATCGATCGGCTGAAGGAGCTCGGGGCGGAAGTGGAATACACTCCTGTCAATAAACCACAGGCCGGGTACAACATTAAGGCAACGTTCCGCGGGACAGGCAAGGGCACTATTTTGATTCTGGCGCATGCAGATACGGTATTTGCCGCCGGTACGGCAGAAAAGCGGCCATTCAGGACCGATGGCGCCCGGGCATACGGACCCGGAGTTTCGGATGAAAAAGGCGGGCTCACGCTGGCGTTGCACGCGCTGGCCATATTGAAAGAAAACGGTTTTCAGGATTATGACAGGATTACTTTCCTGATTAATCCGGATGAAGAGCGAAGTTCGCTGGAATCCCGCGATCTCATCATGCAGACAGCAAAAGATCATAAATACACATTATGCGTCGAACCGGGCATTCCTGGCGATATCGTCATGAACTGGCGCAAGGGCATAGGCCGACTGACCATGACGGTAACCGGCCGCAACGCCCATGCCGGAATTGAACCGGAAAAAGGACGCAATGCCACGGTGGAATTGGCTCATCAGATCCTGCAGCTTTCCAAGCTGGGCGACGCGGCCAAAATGACGACCGTCAACTGGACACTGCTGGATAAAACAAAAACTCCCGTCAATGTCATTCCGGATTCGGCCTGGGCGCAGGCTGACGTGCGCGTGTTGTATCCGGAGGAATTTGACCGGGTTCTGAAAGATGCAAAGAAAATAGCGGAAAACAAACTTGTCCCCGACACTAAGGTGAATTTCGATTTCTTCAAAGGCCGGCCACCCTTTGCAAAAAATGAAAAGACCGAAAAACTGGTGGCGCGTCTGCAAAACATCTACAATACAGAACTGGGACTGAAACTGGGGGTCGAAGGTTCGGGCGGCGGATCTGACGCCAACTATGCGGCGATTGTCGGCTCGATTGCGGTGGACGGACTGGGTATCGTCGGTGGAAATGACCATACGCCGGATGAATTCATCGAGTTGGGCAGCATTACGCCTCGCTTGTATTTGTTGACCCGGATCCTGATGGATATCGGCAGCGGCGCAGACGTCAAGTGGTAAACTGATCCGGACCGAAAACAGGGATAACCGCAAATCCTGCAGAACATAGTATTCTGCAGGATTTGCTTTTCAATCCGCTTTTTTCTCAGGTCTTACAGAAAGTATAATTTTCTGTGAGATAAGAAAACCACGACTTTCGTTGTCGCCGGCGGCTCGGTGCAAGCCGGGCCTTCTTAGGATTTTCAGAGGGGTATTTATCCAATGCACAGTTATTTTACAGGCGTCCTGTTGATTTTTCTTTCCGCGTTCGGATTCGGCCTCATGCCGATCCTGGCGCTGCAGTCCTACAAATATGGCGTCAACGTGCCAACACTCCTGTTTCTCCGCTTTGCCCTGGCATCGGCAGGCCTGTTCGCCTACGTATTGCTGAGGAGGACACAGTGGAGCATCCCGTCACGGCAGATGCTGCATCTGTTTTTTATGGGTGCAGTCCTCTATACGTTGCAATCCACGTTATATTTCTCCGCGGTGCGTTATATTCCGGCTTCGCTGGCTGCCCTCATCCTGTATCTTTACCCGGTTTTGGTGGCAATCTTGGCGGTCATTGTCGATAAAGAAAAAATGTCCGCAAAAATGCTGGCGCCCATTGGAGTTGCATTATTGGGAATCACTGTCGTACTCGGGGCGCCGGTGGCGGGAATCGATTTTTTTGGCGTCATGCTGGCGTTTGGAGCAGCGTTGATCTATTCGCTGTACATCATTCTCGGACGGCGCGTTGTCTCGCAGGTGCCGCCTCTTGTCACGAGCGCTTTCATAGCGGCGTTTGCGTCGGTGAGTTTTTTGCTGTTTGGCTGCGTGGACCAGTCGCTGGTCTTTGCGTTCCCGGCTCGGGCGTGGCTGGTGATTTTCGGCGTGGTTTTTTTCTCCACAATCCTGGCGATGGCGACATTTTTTGCCGGCATGCACAGAATCGGTCCGACCCGCGCTTCCATCCTGAGCACGGTCGAACCGGTCATTACAATCGGCTTTTCTGCTCTTTTGCTTCAGGAAGCGCTGTCCTGGACCCAGGGCATCGGTGCAGGGCTGGTCCTGTTCAGCGCCGTTTGGGTCATCAGGCAGCGTGACACGGACTAGCAAACGGAAGGAGGAACGATTTTGAAGACATCCGTCCTTGAATTGATCAAAAAGCGCTTTTCTTGCCGCATCCATCCGAACCAGCCCATTGAAGAAGCCAGTCGGCATCAGCTGAAGGCTTTTTTGGAAAGCCGTCCTACAGGGCCTTTTGGTTCGCCGAACCGATTCCTTCTTATTGCCGCTGCCGAAAATGACCGACAGGCGTTGAAAAGTCTCGGTACTTATGGCTTTATCAAACATGCGCAAGGTTTCATTGTCGGAGCCATGGGCCCGGGAGAAAAAAACCTGGAAGATTTCGGATATGTGATGGAACAGGCCATCTTGCTTGCCACGGAATTAAACCTCGGAACCTGTTGGCTGGGCGGGAGTTTCACCAAGAGCAGCTTTGCAAAAAAAATCGCCGCCACTGCGGAAGAAACAGTGCCGGCGGTAACCTCTGTCGGATATATCGCGGATCACAGCAAGGCGGAAGACTGGATTCGCCGGCGGGCCGGCGGTGCGATGCGCCTGCCTGCGGAGCAGCTGTTTTTTGACGAAGTCTTCGGCAATGCAATTCAAATGGACTCCATCGGCATGTATGCGCAGGTCCTTGACATGGTCCGCTGGGGTCCTTCGGCATCCAACAAGCAGCCGTGGAGGATCATCCGCAGCGGAACAGGCTGGCATTTTTATCTGCAGCGGACCAAGGGCTATGGGAAAGAGAGTCTGATGGGGAAAGTTTTGAAGGTTGCTGATGTTCAAAGACTCGACATGGGAATCGCCATGTGCCATTTTGAAATGTCCGCCCGGGAGCTTGGGATAGCGGGACGATGGGGAATTGCCGAACCGGACATCACCAAACCGGACAAACTCACCGAATACATCGTCAGCTGGGAAAGTTCCTAAGACAACCCCTTTTTTATGGCGGCCAGGTTCAATTCGTACACTCCGGCTTTCTGTTTGCCGACAACGGTATCCAGAGCTTTTTCAATGCTGGCCAGGTTGACTGTGGTCAGACTGGGAAGCAAGGCTCCGAGACACACCATGTTGGCCATGCTGGCTTTGCCGAGTTCATTGGCCAGGTCGCCGGCCGGCAGAGCAATGATCCTGATATCATCCCGTTTTTTGTCCAGCGAGATGATCGAACTGTTTACTACCAATGTGCCGCCAGGTTTGATGCGCGGCAGAAATTTTTCATACGACGGCTGATTCAGGACGATGCCGGCGTCAGCCAGTTCAATGACCGGGGAATGAATTTCATCATCGGATACAATGACGGAACAATTTGCGGTTCCCCCGCGCATTTCCGGTCCATAGGAAGGAATCCAGCACACTTCGCGGCCATCCAGCATTCCGGCGTACGTCAGGATTTTGCCGATAAACATAACGCCCTGTCCACCAAAACCTGCCAGCAGGATTTTGTCCATCATAGAGCCCGCACCTCCTCCGTCATCTTCAGCTCGCCCATCTGGTAGATGGGGAGCATGTTGTCCTGCAGCCATTTCAGACTGTCTACAGGAGAAAGACCCCAGTTGGTCGGGCAGGTTGACAGGATGCTGACCAGGGAAAAACCGAGACCTTTTTGCTGGACCTGGAAAGCCTTCTTAATGCATTTCTTTGCCTGCAGGATATTTTTTGGCGAGTCCACCGAACAGGCCGCAACATAGACCGCCCCTTCCAGTGTTGCAATGGTTTTCGGCATGTCGATCGGTTTTCCGACTTTTGCTGCGTCGCGACCAAACGGACTCGTGGTTGTAATCTGGCCGTCGAGGGTGGTAGGCGCCATCTGACCGCCGGTCATGCCGAACACTGCGTTGTTGGCCATGATGGAAGTGATTTTTTCGCCTCTTGCCGCAACATGAATGGCATGCGAAGTGCCAATGGCGGCAATGTCGCCATCGCCCTGATACGTAAAGACCATCCGGTCAGGCAGCGAGCGTTTGATTCCGGTAGCGACCGCCTGGGCGCGGCCATGGGCGGCGCCGACAAAGTCGCAGCTGAAAAAATCGAGCGAGAATCCGGCGCAGCCGACCGGCGCTACGCCGATGGTATCGCCGATAATGTCCAGTTCTTCGAGAACTTCGCCGATCAGGCGGTGGATAATGCCGTGGGTGCATCCCGGGCAGTAATGAAATGGCAGTTCGGTAAGGCCTTTGGGTCGGCCGAAAGTTTTTTGCATGATTACACCTCCACCGACAGATTGAAATATTGATTCAGCTTCTGCAGCACTTCATTCTCCCCTGGCAGCATGCCGCCCAGCCTGTTGCAGAGATGAACCGGAGCCCTGCAGTTCACAGCCAGTTTCACATCTTCAATCATCTGTCCGGCGTTGAGTTCCACCGTAAGAAGTCCCTTTACCGTGGATAAGTTGGCGAAAGCTTTTTCCGGGAATGGCCAAAGGGAGACCGGACGGATCAGGCCGACCCTGACACCCTGCTGACGGGCTTTCAGCACGGCGCTTTTGGCAATCCGGCCACAGGTGCCGTAGCCGACGAGCAGGTATTCGGCGTCATCCGCATGAAACGTTTCCCAGCGTTGCTCTGCTTCACGGATGGCTGCAAATTTTTTCTGCCAGCGCAGGTTGTCGGCTTCGCCTACTTCATTGGCCAATGCATAACTGGCAATCTTTCTTTTGGCGCGGCCCCTGCAGCCGTCGGTCACCCAGTCTTTGGCAGGCAGTTCGACCTGAGACCGTTCCCTGATTTCGACAGGCTCCATCATCTGTCCCAAAAATCCGTCGGTCAGAAGAAAAACCGGAGTGCGGTATTTGTCCGCGAGGTCGAAGGCTTCCAGTGTAAAATCATACAGTTCCTGCCCTTTGGAGGGGGCCAGGGTAATCACGCGGTAATCGCCGTGCCCGCCACCCTTGGTGCATTGGAAGTAATCGGATTGTGATGGCCCCAGACCGCCCAGCCCCGGACCGGAACGGTTGACATTGACGGCTACCACCGGCAGTTCGTTTGCGGCCAGGTAGGACATTCCTTCCTGTTTCAGGCTGAACCCCGGGCTGGAGGAAGCCGTCATGACCCTTGCGCCGGTTGCTGCCGCGCCATAGCACATATTGATCGAGGCGATTTCATCTTCGCCCTGCAAAACCGTTCCGCCTGCCGCAGGCAGGTGCTTTGACAGATACTCCACAATTTCCGTCGATGGGGTAATCGGATACCCGAAAAACAATTTGCATCCGGCGTGAATCGCCGCTTCTGCAATGGCTTCGTTACCCTTCATAAGTTTTTTGGCCATGAGGTCGCCTCCTAGTCCTTGAATATTTCCAGGGCCATATCGGGACACATTGTGGCGCACAGGCCGCAACCGACGCATTGATCGGCAGCTGTGACCGCAACATAATAATACCCTTTGGCATTTGGCTTTTCACCCACGGACAGAACTTTCCGGGGGCAGATGTTGATGCATAGGCCGCAGCTTTTGCAGTATTCGTTCAGGACCACTACTTTTGGCATGGGACGCTCACTCCTTTTTTGCTGCCGGCCGCCAGACAGGCCAGAGCGATAGAATACAGCTTGCCTTCGGGCGTTTCCGAACGGGAAGTGAGAACGATGGGATTCGTCGCACCCAGGACAACGCCGGCCATTTTCGCCTTGGCGTAATACAGCAGTGATTTGCCCATGGTGTTGCCTGTTTCGATATTGGGC
>CAZXCC010000025.1:0-1335 GCA_964638945.1 uncultured Veillonellaceae bacterium
ACAACGGCTATGGTCGATGTGCGCTGCGAAGCGGACGCTTCAGCGGGCTGGGGGGCTGTAAGCAGGAAACAGGTGAGACTAAGAAGGAGCAAAGTGCGACTTGCGATTTGCATGATGTATCTTCCTTTCCAAAAGTGCCGGTCAATGTTTTTTCGACACCGGAAGCGAGGATTCCTTGCCTGGCTCCGGCAAAAAGAACAATGAGGGGAACGATGAGATGAGAAGCGAAGAGATATTGACAATGGTCAGAAGATACGGCATCGAACCCACGCTTCGTACGTTGCAGCGCTATGAAGAGGCAGGATTGCTTCCGGCTGCCGAGCGGGGGTGGGGTCCCGGAGGTTTCGGCCGTTACGCCAAATATAGCCCGGTTGCGGCAGCAGAATTCTTTGCCTCCTATTCTCTTGTGCACAAGTATCTTTGGAAAGTGCGTTTTGAAGATGTTGCTGCCGTACGGCAGGAAGCCCTGAAACTGGAAAAAAGTGAATGGTCCCGTGATGAATTGCAGAAATTTATAGGGAAAAATGATGACAAAATGGCGGCAGTATGGTACTGGTTGGTCAACAGAGCCAAAGTGGAAGAAAAACTGCCTGCCGATGAACGGATCGGTCTGACGTATGCGCTGCAAAAAGACGGTTTGATGCGAAGGATGATAACCGGACCCAATGCACTGAGTCTGATTCGGTTTGAGATTGCCGTATTGTGACTCTGGAAAGAATTGTTGCGGAGGTTTTGACCTGTGGCAACGACGCCGGCATACAAAAGAACGCGCGGTTTGCGCCGAAGATATACACTATCTGAAAAATTGATCGCTTGGGCAGTTTTTCTGTTGTTGCTTGCCGGCGTATTGATCTGGCTTGGCAGCTCAGTGTCGTTGTAGGCTGGAACAACTGAACAGTCTGCAAAAGTAAAATGCAGCCTTATGTTTTGCATTAACAAATGAAGGGAATGTGCCTAAATGGTTGCTTCCGAGAAATGTAAGGCGGCGCCGGTGCGTCTGATACGGTTTGTCTGTTCCCGTTGCAACAGGCCTCTGGTTTGGGCGGAGGCTTCGGTGTCCGTGCAATGTCCTTCGTGCGGGCGCTGGGTGAAAGCAAACTCCTTTTGGATGTCATCGGACCGAAAAAATTGCAAAACCAAAAACAAACAATCCCAGCCGGAACAGCTGTTGCTGTTCTGAGTCCGCGTAAGGTGGGAACATAACTCCATGGCGATTAAAGGGATTAAAAGATTTCGTCTGCAGGATATCGAGCCTGGCATGGTACTGGGGAAAACAGTCCTGGATGAGTCCGGACGCGTAATTCTCGAACAGGGAAAGGTCATCCTCCAGGAAGG
>CAZXCC010000025.1:1435-15248 GCA_964638945.1 uncultured Veillonellaceae bacterium
CAACCGATTCGCTGGTGGGTTATTGCTTCAGCCGGTTCCTTTCGTTTGTCTGACGGGACTGTTGAGCAAAAATTCAAGGGGCAGGAATATCTGGCGGGACAGACGGTTTTGATCGACGAATTGTCGCTGCAAAAAGCACCGCCTGCGTTAGCCCGGGCCGATATTATGTCCATGTGCGGTGTGCCGGTCCTTGTTGACGGAGTGACCGTAGGTGCCATTGAGATTTTTTCAAGAAACTCTGCTGCCTTCACTTCTGCCGATGTGGATCGTCTGACGGCATGTGCAAAACAGACTGCCACTGCGGTTTTGTGTGCCAAAACCTCTGAAGAATTGCGCCGTGTAACGGAAGAAAAAGATCTTTTGCATGAAATTATCGGCTTTGTCGCTTCTGAGATAACGGTAGACCAATTATTGATCAAAGTGGCGGACAGCCTGGGAAATTATTTTTCGGCCAGCGCGGTTGCTGCTTTTATGGTTCAGCGCCTGCCGCAGATGAACAAAGCGAATGCCGTTCTGGCACGTAATTTTTCTCGCATGGATATGGAAGCGCTGAAGGAAATTTTTGCGAAGCGGTGGCCCTCAACAACGTCGGAGGGGGAGCCTGCAAAGGCTCAGAATAGGTTGCCGGGAGCACAGAACTATTTTGTGGAAAAATTTTCCGCAGGTCGTTCGATATATATGCTGCCGTTATTTTCACGCGATCTGTTGCAGGGTATTATTGTGCTGATGTGGGAGTATGAACGTCGCAGTGATTTTCACTCGCACATAGATGAAACCCTGCGTCTTGTGGCAACACAGACCGCACTGGGCATTGAAAGGCAGCATCTGTACAGCGGTGTGGAAAAAATCGGTCTTACCGATGCGCTCACCGGACTTGCAAACAGGCGATTGTTCAACTTTCTGATTGATAGGGAGATAAACCGTAGCCGGCGGTACGGGCGGCCTGTCAGTCTGCTGATGATGGATATTGATTTTTTTAAGCGCATCAATGATACATGGGGTCATCCGGCTGGTGATATAGTGTTGCGGGATTTGGGAGCCCTGGTACGGCAGAGCGTGAGAAAACTGGATGTGCCTGTGCGTTACGGCGGAGAAGAATTTGCCATCATTTTGCCTGAAACCACACTGGAAGAAGCGGTTAACCTTGCCGAGCGCTTCCGGATTATGGTGGAGCGCACGGTGTTTTCCAACGGTCGGGAACGCTTGCCTGTAACTATCAGTATCGGTATCGCTTCCATCGGCAATAATTCGACGGCTGAGAACATAAGTCAGGAGGAATTTTTACAGATAGCCGACGGAGCTCTTTATCAGGCGAAACAATCAGGCCGCAACCGGATTGCCGTGGGGCGTTTCCAATGAAGAATAACAATAGGGTGAAACATTACGGCTCGCGTATTTGGTTGCCATTATTCCGGAAGGGATGGGAACGGCGTGAACAATAAAAAAAATTCCTGACAATGACCGAGTCTGGCAGGGAATTTTTGTTGACGCTGCGAATATTTCAAAGGTTATAGCCGGGAAATTGGAACAGAACTCCGGCAAAGGATAATACGGGAGGTAGATGGACGGATTATGAAGAACAAGATGATGCTCATGCTCATGACAGTCGTTCTGGCACTGTCGCTGGTACTGGCCGGCTGTGGCGGAGCCAAGGAGGAACCGAAGAAAGAAGCGCCGAAAGCGGCGGAGAAACTGAAAGTGGCCTTTGTTTATGTCGGACCTGTCGGTGATGCCGGCTGGACCTATGCACATGACCAGGCCCGTAAATTCCTCGAGAGCAAAATGCCTGATGTCCAGACTGTATTCGTAGAATCCGTGCCGGAAGGTGCAGATTCAGAACGCGTTATTACCCAACTGGTTGAGCAGGGTGCAAAAATTGTCTTTACGACCAGCTTTGGCTACATGGATCCCACGATCAATGTAGCGAAGAAGTATCCAAACGTGACGTTCATGCACTGTTCGGGCTTCAAAACGGCTCCCAACGTTGGCACGTATTTTGGCCGCATGTATCAGGCCCGTTATCTGTCCGGCATTGCCGCCGGTAAACAGACTACATCGAATGTGATCGGCTATGTCGCTGCATTCCCGATTCCGGAGGTCGTCCGCGGCATCAACGCCTTTACGGTCGGTGTACGCTCCGTGAATCCGCAGGCTAAAGTCAAGGTAATCTGGACCAATACCTGGTATGACCCTGCCAAGGAAAAACAGGCCGCGATGTCGCTGCTTGACGCAGGCGCCGATGTCATTGCGCAGCACCAGGATACTCCTGGCCCGATGCAGGCCGCCCAGGAAAAAGGAAAATTTGGTATCGGCTATAACACGGACATGAGCAAAATGGCTCCTAAGGCGGTACTGACATCTCCTGTCTGGAATTGGGGCCCGTTCTATGTGAAGGTTGTGGAAGGCGTCAAGAACAAAACCTGGAAAAATGATCAGTATTGGGGATCCATGGCTGACAATGTCGTTGATCTTGCTCCATTTGGACCTATGGTGAAGGATGATACCAAGAAACTGATTGACGACGCCAAGAAAAAAATCGTTGCCGGACAATGGGATGTATTCTGGGGCCCGGTAAAGGATCAAAGCGGCGCTGTTAAAATCGCTGCAGGACAAAAAATGTCCGATGCGGATATGCTCAGCTTCAACTGGTTTGTTGAAGGTGTCGAAGGTACCATTTCCAAATAACTCTGTGATATAATTAAGAAAAATTATAGCGGCGAAGAGCCGGGAGGATGCCTTCCGGCGCTTCGTCTTTCTGGAGAGATTTGAAAAATGACGCAGCCTTTGGTTCAAATGCGGGGGATCATAAAAAAATTTCCAGGTGTTGTGGCGAATGACCGGGTGGATTTAGATATCCATGCCGGAGAAATTCACGCGTTGTTGGGTGAGAATGGGTCCGGCAAGAGTACGATCATGTCGGTTCTGGCAGGGTTGTATAAACCGGATGCTGGAGAGATTTTGATCAAGGGCAGGCCGTATTCTTTCGCTTCGCCACGGGATGCGATTGACGCAGGGATTGGCATGGTGCATCAACATTTCAAACTGGTGGAGCCGTTTACCGTGGCGCAGAATATGCAATTGAGCGAGCGTCACGGTTCTTTTGTGTTGTCTGATACAGCGATTCGCAATGAAATCAATGGGTTTGAACAACGTTTCGGTCTGGCGATCAACCCGGACGCGTTCGTCTGGCAGTTGTCGCTCGGAGAAAAACAGCGGGTGGAAATTGTCCGGATGCTTTACCGTGGTTCCAACGTTCTGATTCTCGACGAGCCTACGGCTGTTTTGACGCCTCAGGAATCAGCCGAATTATTCGTGAATATGAAAAAAATGGCTGCCGCCGGCTGTGCGGTGGTGTTTATAACACATAAAATGAATGAAGTTCAGGAAGTAGCGGATAGGGTTACAGTGCTGCGGGGCGGCAAGGTCAGCGGCACGATGCTTTGCCGTGATGTGCATGCTCAGGAACTGGTCTGGCTTATGGTCGGACGGGAGGTGGCGCTGAGCGCCGATCGCTGTGGCGGCGGAGCCTGCGGCATGGAAATTCTGAGTCTGAGAAATGTCGAAGCTCTGAATGAAAGCGGCCGCGCTGGCTTGCAGGATGTTTCCTTCTCGATTCATGCAGGACAGATTTTCGGTATTGCCGGAGTTGCCGGCAATGGACAGAAGGAACTGGCCGAAGTGTTGACCGGGTTGCGACAGATTACCAGCGGGTCTGTCGAATTTCTCGGCAAGCAGGTAGCGAACCTGACTCCAGCGGAACTGATTCACCGCGGTATCAGCTATGTACCGGAAGATCGCCTGGGTATGGGACTGGTTCCCAGCTTGGATGCGGTAGAGAATGTTTTGCTGAAAAATTATACGCAGCCTGAATTTTCCGGACGATGGCTGATTGACAGAAAAGCGGCGGAGAACAAAACAGCAGAACTGGTCAGTCAGTATAACGTGAAACTGGCCGGGTTGAGCCGACCGGTTCGCGCCATGTCCGGCGGCAATCTGCAGAAATTGCTCCTGGCTCGTGAAATTGCAGGACACCCCAAATTTATCATTGTGGTGTATCCGGCGAGGGGTCTTGATGTCGGAGCCACTGAGTCCATCCATAAATTGCTTATGGAGCTCAGGGATGCAGGTACGGCGATTCTTTTGATTTCAGAAGACCTGGATGAACTGATGAAACTTTCTGACCGTGTCGGAGTTATGTTCGGTGGAAGGATGACCGGAAACTTTGCGATAGAAGAAGTGGATCTGGAAGAGATCGGTCTGTTGATGATGGGCCTGTTCAGATCGAGGGAGGAGCGTATTCATGGCGATGGCCATTAAGTTTGAAAAACGGTTGAATCCTTCGGCAATGATGAACATCGCCGTACCGATTTTTTCCCTGGCTGCCGCCCTGCTTGTCGGCGCTGTTTTTCTCGTTCTAACCGGCCGCGAACCGCTCACCGTATATGAAGCAATGTTTAAAGGGGCATTGGGCTCCCAGTACGGTCTTTCGGAAACGGTGGTCAAAGCGATCCCCCTGATGCTTTGCGCTCTCGGCATATCGGCGGCATTTCGCATGCAGTTATGGAATATCGGGGCGGAAGGGCAATTTTACATGGGCGCATTTGCCGCCAGTTTTCTGCCTTTGACCTTTCCCCAGCTTCCCGCGCTCGTCATGCTGCCTGGAATGCTGTTGCTGGGATGCGCTGCGGGAGGCTTGTGGGGACTGGTTCCTGCGATGTTGCGCGCCCGATGGAAAGTCAATGAAATCATTACTACGCTGCTGTTCAACTACGTGGCGATCCTCTGGGTGGATTTTCTCGTGTACGGACCATGGAAAGATCCGAAAGGTTTTAATTTCCCTCTGACTGCGAAATTTCCGGAAACTGCCGCTCTTCCTGCGTTTGGAACATCGCGGATCCACATGGGGCTCCTATTGGCAATTGTCATCGCAGTGCTGTTCTGGGTGATTTTCCAGAAATCGCGCTGGGGATATGAAATCAAGGTTATTGGAGCAAGTGAAGCCGCAGCTCGCTATGCTGGCATGAACATTAAACGCAATATTTATCTTGTTATGCTGCTTTCCGGTGCTATTTGCGGTTTGGCCGGCATGGCTGAAGTCAGTGGAATCACCGGACGGCTGCAGCCAGGACTGAGCCCGGGTTACGGATATACGGCAATCATCGTAGCTTGGCTGAGCAAACTGCATCCGGCGGCGATTCTTGTTGTATCCGTATTGTTTGGCGCTCTTCAGGTCGGCGGTTATTTTGTCCAGACCATGGGAGTGCCTGCTTCCGTTTCTGCGATGCTGCAGGGTGCGGTACTCTTTTTTGTTGTTGGTGGCGAATTTTTAACAAATTATAAGGTTGTTGTCAGCCGGAAAGAGGCAGCGTGATGGGCGAGCAGACATTTTTCATCGCGATCTTTTCTTCGGCGGTTATTGCCGGTACGCCGATATTACTGGCCGCACTGGGGGAACTGGTGACGGAGCGCGCCGGAATAACAAACCTGGGTGTCGAGGGAATGATGCTCATGGGTGCGGTATCGGGTTTTATGACTGCCATTGTTACAGGCAACAGCTGGCTCGGCCTGATGGCCGCCATGTTGGCTGGCGGCGCGATGGGTCTGATTCATGCCGCGTTGACTGTTTCATTGCGGGCAAACCAGGTTGTCAGCGGTCTGGCGTTGACTCTTTTTGGAACCGGCCTCAGCGGATATCTGGGCAAAGCGTATATCGGAATCCCTGTGGCAGAACCTTTCCGTACGCTTCCATTGCCCATCTTGTCGGATATTCCGTTTTTCGGGCCGGTGCTTTTCCGGCATGATATTCTGGTCTACCTAAGCTGGTTGCTTGTTTTGGTGCTGTGGCTGTTTTTGCAGCGTACCCGTGCCGGTCTTCATTTGAAGGCAATCGGAGAAAATCCGGGAGCGGCGGACTCTCTCGGAATCAATGTAGCTGGCCTGCGTTATCTGTACGTGGTGGTCGGCGGAATGTTGTGCGGTGCGGGGGGGGCGTATCTTTCCCTCGCATCTGCGCCAAGCTGGCTGGAGAACATGACGGCTGGGCGAGGATGGATTGCAGTGGCCCTGGTTATTTTTGCACTGTGGCGCCCTTGGCGTGCATTGGCCGGTTCTTATCTTTTCGGTGGAATTGATGCTTTGGGTTTTCATCTGCAGGCGGCCGGAGTGCATGTTTCACATTTCTTTCTGCAGATGCTGCCTTATATTTTCACTATTACCGTACTGACGGTTGTCATGGCTCGGCGTGGCGGCCGTATCGCCGCACCCGGCGCTCTGGGGCTGCCATATGACCGGGAAGAAAGATGACGAGGTAAGATTATGAAAGAGTTGGAAGAGAGAATTTTGTCGGACGGGCAGGTCATCGGCAACAATATTTTGAAGGTCGATGCTTTTTTGAACCATCAGATCGATCCACAGTTCATTTTGCGTTTGGGGCGCGAACTGGCGAATCGGTTCAAGGACGCAGGGATTACAAAAGTTTTGACGGTGGAAGCTTCGGGAATCGCTGTGGCAATGGCTGCGGCACTTGAACTGGGTGTACAGGTGGTTTTTGCCAAGAAGAAACAATCATTGACCCAGCAGGGAGATGTTTATTCCGCACCGGTATTTTCCTATACCCGCAAGGAGCATACTGAGATTACCGTAGCCAAGGGATATCTGAACGCAGGAGATGTCATTCTGATCATTGATGATTTTTTGGCACATGGTGAAGCGTTGAACGGCATGATTTCTTTAGTAGCTCAAGCGGGAGGAAAACTTGCAGGAGCTGGTATCGTAATCGAAAAACGTTTCCAAAAGGGCGGCGATGCAATCCGTGCCAAAGGAATACGGGTTGAGTCGTTGGCGGCAATCGAGAAAATGCGTCCCGGCGAAGTGGTTTTCGCTGCAGAGCGTTGAATTTAGGAGCTGATCTTATGAAAAATTTCTCACGTGTCGTTGTTCTTATTGTTTCAGTGTTCATACTTGCCTTGTCTACAGCCTGCGCTTCTCCTTCACCCATGTCATCGTCCGCACCAGGGGCTGGAGGAAGGATCAGCCTGGGCAATCCCGCTGCGCCGGTTACAATTGTTGAATTTACGGATTTTCAATGTCCGTATTGCTCACGGGGCGCTCAGACCGTGAAACAAATTATGACCAAATATGAAGGCAAAGTCCGCCTGATTGTGCGTCATTTCCCATTACCGTCCCATCCGGCAGCGATGCCTGCAGCTCTCTATTTTGAGGCAATTGCCTTGCAAAGTCCGGAGAAAGCATGGAGATTCTATGATGCACTTTTCGCGGATCAAGCCAAACTTGCCGGTGGAGAAGAGTATCTGAAAAAAGTGGCCGTCGGGCTGGACGTGGATATGGACCGAGTGGCCAAAGATCTGGGTAACGAGCAGATCAAGGCCCGCATCGCATCTGATATGAAGGATTTTGAAACTTCCCGGTTTGACGGCGTTCCGGTATTTGTTATCAATGGTACAGTATTGATCGGTGCGCAGCCGATCGAGATTTTCACAGAAGTCATCGAAGCGGCGCTGAAATAAGGAATGATATTTTGACAAGCAAAGGGATATTTTTCCTTATCGTTTCAGCAACAGCATTTTCCACATTACCTATTTTTATGAAAATTGCCTTTCAAGCCGGCGTCAATGTGGTGACATTATTGGCGTTCCGGTTTCTTTTTTCGGCCATGTTCTGTTTCGTTGCATTGCAAGTGACTCGCCAAAGCAAGGGCTTACCGCTGAATCAGCGATGGCGGGTAATTTTTTTAGGTGGCGTTCATGTCGCTGTTGCGGCATTTTATGGTCTTTCGGTGAACCTCTTGCCGGCTTCTCTGACCGGGCTTGTTTTTTACATGTACCCGGCGCTGGTTGCAGCACTGGCGGTTTGTATCGGTTGGGAAAAGATCAATCGGCTGAAAATAGCCGCAATAATTATTTGTTTTGCAGGTCTTTTGCAGGTTATGGGGGTATCTTTTGGCGAACTATCCAAAACAGGTCTGGCATTTGGGTTGGTTGCCGCATTTGGACAGGCTTGCCATGTTCTTTTGAGCCATCACATCATTCAAAATCTGTCGCCGCTTCTGACGGTGGCTTGGTCGGCGTTGGCGACATCCGCCGCGTTTTTCCTGTATGGCATCAGTTCCGGCACTTTGGAATGGAACGCGACTCTCACTGGATGGGGTGCGATTCTAGGGACCGGATTTTTCGCCAACTTTATCGGCATCATCTGTTTTTTTAAAGGTATGAGGCTTACTGGTCCTTCTGACGCGTCCGTCGTGATGAATCTTGAACCGGTGCTTACGGTAGTCCTGTCGGTACTGCTGCTGGGTGAAAGCTTTGGAGCTTGGCAAGGCGTCGGAGGAGCAATCATTATTTGCGGACTTTATATTTTGCATAAGGGGGAATCGGCTATATGAATATAAATCTTTCACTTGCAAATATCCGGGAGGCGGCGAAGGCGCTTGCCGGTGTGGCGCACGACACTCCGTTGGACCTCAGTTCTACGTTCAGCGCCATGGCCGGAATGCCGGTTCATCTCAAACTGGAAAATCTGCAGAAGACAGGTTCTTTTAAATTGCGTGGGGCGTACAACAAAATTCATCTATTGTCACCGGAAGAAAAAGTCCGTGGCGTGATCGCAGCGTCGGCAGGCAATCATGCGCAGGGCGTGGCGTATGCCGCCAGTCATGCGCAAATCCGGTCCGTCATTGTCATGCCGGAGACGGCCCCGCTGGCAAAGGTGAGCGCAACGAAAGGATATGGAGCAGAAGTCGTGCTGGCGGGGAATTCTTATGATGAAGCTTTTACCAAAGCCAAGGAACTGGAGGCAAAAGAGGGACTGACTTTTGTACATGCGTTCAATGACCCGTCTGTCATGGCAGGACAGGGAACGATCGGGTTGGAGATTTTACAGGCGTTGCCCGGAGTGCAGGCTGTTGTTGTACCGGTTGGCGGGGGAGGCTTGATTTCCGGTGTTGCCACAGCTATCAAAGAAATGGCGCCGCATGTGAAAGTGTATGGAGTTCAGGCGAATGGAGCCGATGCGATGGCCCGTTCCAAAGCCAGTGGCGTTCTGACGAAGACTGCGGAGGCCGTGACGATTGCGGACGGGATTGCAGTGAAGTCGCCGGGAGATCTGACGTTTGCAGTGGTACAGAAATATGTCGATGATATCGTGACTATCGATGATGAAGCGATTGCTTCCGCTATTTTGATGCTGTTGGAACGGGCCAAACTCATGGTGGAAGGGTCCGGAGCCATTGGGTTGGCCGCAGTGCTTGCCGGGAAGATACCGGTCGCTGGACCGGTGGCCTGTGTTGTATCCGGCGGCAATATCGACGTGAATTTTATTGCGAGGATCATTGAACGCGGCCTAGTCAAGGCGGGTCGCCGCAGCGTCATCACGACCCGCGTGCCTGACCGGCCGGGATGCTTGCAGAAATTGCTGTCCGTAATCGCAGACTGCCGTGGAAATGTGCTGCATGTTTATCATGACCGCCTTAACCATGGTGTGCCGCTGGGACAGAGCGAGGTGCAGATCAGTCTGGAAATCAGGGATGTGGAGCATTCATTGGAAATTGTCTCGGCCTTGCAGAAAGAAGGATATGTGGTAAAAAATTAAAGTTGCGTCATGGATTGGCGACAGGAAATTTGTCGGGAGGGACTGCTGTGTTTGCGGTCATTGATTGCGGGACAACGAACACTCGCGTTTATATAGTTGATGATGCAGGGAAAATTCTGGGACAGAGCGCCGGCAAGGTTGGGGTTCGTGATGTGGCTGTGGCCGGCGACAACAGCGTTCTGAAAGCCGGTGTGCGAAGCATTTTTTTTGCAGCGATTGGTGAAGCGCATCTGACGGTGGGTGACATCAAACTGGCTGTGGCTTCCGGCATGATTACATCTGAAGTCGGTCTGATCGAACTGGCTCATAATGTAGTTCCATGCAGCCTTGGCGATCTGGCGGCGAACGTGGAGATTGTTCGCGATGAAACGGTTACTGCTCTGCCTGTTCCGGTCGTATTTGTCCGGGGAGTGAAGAATCGGGAAGGAAACGATGCGGCTCTTGCTGATATTCGATACCTGGACTTCATGCGCGGCGAAGAAACACAGATGATGGGATTGTTGGCCCTGCGTCGTCCGGAATTGCCGGTCAATATCGTGATGCTTGGCTCGCATACCAAGATGATTCACATTGACGCTGAAGGTCGGATTCGTGGCAGCATGACCAGCATCAGCGGAGAAATGTACGAAAGCCTGACCACGACCCTGATTGCGAAAAGCTTGCGGGCAGTATCGGGCGAACCTTCGATCCGTCATACCCGTGAGGAAATACTGACTGCTGCAGAAAATAGCGTACGCAACGCCGGGTTTCTGCGTACTCTGTTGATGTCCCGCTTCATGCAGGTTTTGATGAAAACGAATGTCGATGAGCGGCAGCTTTTTATCGGTGCGGCGATTGCAGCGGAAGACATGCTGGTGTTTGATGAGCTGCAAAAGCATATATATGGGGGAAGCGCCGGTTGCATACTGATCGGACGGGGCGAGCGATGCGGCATTTATCGGGATATGCTCTCCCGCCGCCTGGGAGAGTCTTTTCCAGTGGAAATCATCGACGGAGAAGAGTCCGTTGCTGAATTTACCGTGGCGGGAGCTACGGCGATAGCCAAGCTGGTGACGCAAGCCCCGGAAAAATGATATGGAAAATTTCAAGCCATTTCCTTCCGTATCATCCTTGAGGAGGAGGGTTGTATTGAGATTGCTGGGAAAAACAATCTGGACAGGCATCCTTTTTTTCCTGCTGGCAACAGGGCAAGCTTTTGCTGCTATACCTCCGAGTTCGGTCAGCGCTGCAAACTATTATGAAATGAAGCCAAACCCCTGGTACATCTCTCTCGGAGTAAAGGGGTATCAGCAAACGACAGAATATACATGCGGACCGGCGGCTGTCATGTCGCTTTTGCGCTGGTACAATTTGTTGACGGATGCTGAAATGACGGCAGAAACGGAACTGCGTATTGCCCGGGAAATGGGAACCGGTACGTTGGAATCCCCACGCCCGGGAACAAGCCTGGAACAAATGGTGGAGTGGCTCAAACAACATGGTTTTGTCGTTTCGGCAGGGGAAGACGGTTCATTGACTTTGTTACGTCAGTATTTGGGCAAAAATATTCCGGTATTGGTGGCGTGGACTGATTGGGGCGGTCACTGGGTGGTAGCGACAGCCTATCATGCAGCCTATGAATCTCCGGCGAAAGGTCCGGACACGATCTTTTTCGCCGATCCTGCATCCCATTGGGCCAATCCCAACAACCCGGACGGTATTTCTTCCTTTAATGCATGGCGATTCCGAGATATGTGGTTTGATGCCCAGTACCTGAACCCGGGACGGTTGACGAAAAATGCGTATATCGTAGCCGTACCGCGCCGGCAGGCGGATTGAGCATACGCCTGAGTACAGCAAAAGAATGAAGAGGAGGAGTTCGGATGATTCTTTCAGAAATCAGAGGACAGGTTGGTTACATCTCTTTGAACAACACTTCCCGCCTCAATGCGCTGGGGGCGCAGCTCGACACGGAACTGGTCGCCTGTCTGCAGGGGTATGCGCAGGAGAAGATCCGTGCCGTTGTACTCAAGGCTGTTACAAACAAAAACAATGTTTGGTCGGCGGGGCACGACATCAATGAACTGCCTGTCGGTCAGAGGGATCCCCTGGGGTATTTCGACCATCTGGAAGAATTGCTGCACGCTATCCAGACTTTTCCCGCACCGGTGATTGCCCAGGTTCATGGAAGTGTTTGGGGGGGAGCCTGTGACCTGATCATGTGCTGCGACTTGGTTGTCGCGGATGAGACTGCGACTTTTGCCATGACGCCGGCCAAACTGGGGCTGCCTTACAATGCATCCGGACTTATGCATTTTCTGAACCGCATGCATTTGGATCATGTAAGGGAACTGTTTTTTACGGCGCAGCCCATTTCAGCGGAAACGGCGAAGGAATGGGGTATTGTCAATCATCTGGCAAAAGAGGCGGAGCTGGAAGCGAAGGTGGATCAGCTGGTCGCTGTGATTTTGAATAATTCGCCGATGGCCATTGCCGTCATTAAGGAACAACTTCGTCTTCTCGGCGATGCACGCCCCTTGAGTCCCGATAATTTTGAACGGCTGCAGGGGTTGCGGCGCAAAGTCTACGACAGTTACGACTATGCCGAAGGAGTGCAGGCATTTAAAGAGAAACGCAAACCCGTCTACCGGGGAGAATAAACTGCAGGAAATCATAAAAAAACAGGACCGGAAGAGCAATTTGCGTTGCTTTTCCGGTCCTGTTCCGCTTCAGGTGATTACGTTCGTTTCGCTTCTTTCCAGACAAGCGGCCATTTGTCAAATGCGGTGTTGAAATAGAGGAATACCATCAGCAGGGCAAACTGGCCGGCGAGGATACCCATCACTGGATACCCCATACCCAGGTCGGTACCGGCGAAGGGAAGATACTTATAGATTTTTAACCAGACAAACCCAAAGATGCTGCCTCCGACAACCCAGATGACCATGCGGGTCAGTACCCTCTTGCCGACGTTGGGCTCAATGTCTGCTCCGGGATAATCGTCAAACAAGTGATGCCAGCAGAGCATAAAGACGATGAGGGACAATTCAAGTGAAGCGGCGGTAATATTGGGGTTGACGCCGGGATTTATTCCAAAGGCGGCAATCAGGGAAGTGTAGAGCATCGGCATCAGAAAACCGCCGCAAATCAGGGCGATGATGAGGCCAGATAGGCCCATCCAGGGCTGCTTGGAGGTAATGAGTCTATAGGGGTAGTTTTCACCGCCTTCGGCAGGCATCAGGAACCAGAAAATAAATCCCTGGCAGAAAGCCAGTACTGCCGGCCAGGAACCAAAAGGTTGGCTGGTGATGGCGTGACCGCTAATCTGCAGATGAAAGAAACTCGGTATGAACAGGCCGGCCCAAACGAGCAGTGCAAAAAAAGAACTGGTCATCATGACGGCGAGGCCATCCAGCGGCGGTTTCAGATTTCCTACCCAAGGTTTTTTTTGAAACAGGGACACAAAAGGAATCTGTGCGATGATGACAGGTAAAACATAGAAGTTGGAAGCTTCCCAGCCTTCCATGGCCAAGTGGAGATCCGCCGCATTCTGGGGCGCAAACATGAGGCAGATGTTGAAAGGCTTCCACCAAAGGCCGAGGAAAGAGACGATGATAAGATAAGCGAGGGAACCACAGACGAAACTGAGGCCGGTATACCATATTCCGGCACGCGGTTGAAGTTCACCATGGTTATATTTCCCGTAGTTGCCAAATATCAGAGTTTGCCAGATCCAGGCATTGATGCTGCACCAAAAGAAGGTTCCTTCGGCAAAAGTAGCGATAAATTTGTCGGCGATTTTGGCGTCAACGGCAGCGAGTCCCTTGGCAGCCGTCGTGGAAATCAGCGCTTTGGCGGCAAAAGCCCACACCGGCCAATATATCATTGCATAAAGGAAACATAGGGCAACACCGACGATTCCGGTGACCAGCTTGCTGTTGAATTTCCTGCAAACGGTATATTCCACTCAGATATCCTCCTTATTTTTCTATCCAGTCGATTTATTGGCGAATTTGCGGGCGATTGCACCGCCCACGACCATCTTCAGAACCTCCGAAGCTCCGACGCCGATGTCCATGAGCCGGGCATCACGGCTAAGACGCTCCACAAGATTGTGTTTCATATACCCGTGACCTCCGTGAATCTGCAGGGCTTTGTGGCAGATTTCGCTTGCGGAGCGGGCCACATGGAGCTTGGCGACCGAAGTCTCCAGGGAATAGTCCCGGCC
>CAZXCC010000025.1:15348-21524 GCA_964638945.1 uncultured Veillonellaceae bacterium
GCATCTCTCCCAGAAGTTCAGTCGGAAAGCGGGCTGCTAAATCCAGTTCCCTGGCAAGCGGCTTCAGTTTTTGCTCCGCGAACAAGCTGACGCTGTCCATCAGAGCCTCAACATTCTGAGCCATAATAACCTCCCCCTGATCAATCCAGAATCATTTCCTTGAAGGTTTCCGCGACGATGAAATCGGCATCGGTAAGACGGCGGATTTCGTCCAGATCCACACCGGGTGCGTGTTCCTTGAGGACAAGAATCTTATCGCCCACATCGAAAACTGCTTTGTCGGTGATGATGGTGCTGACGCATTTTTTTCCGGTTAGCGGCAGGGAACATTTCTTCATAATTTTTGATTCACCGCTTTTGTCAGCATGCATCAGACACGCAATGACTTTTTTCGTGCCGTAGCATAGATCCATGGCGCCGCCGATGCCCGGCCACCATTTGCCGTTGCGGTTGACGGCCCAGTTGGCGATGTTTCCCAGCTGATCGACCTCCAGGGCGCCGAGGATGGTGACATCCAGCAAGCCTTTCCGCATCGCGCCAAGTGAAGTGGCCAGATCCATGATTGCCGCACCTGGCGCCAGTGTCACCGGTTCGGAACCGGCGTTGGTCATGTCTGCCGTAGCTTCGGATGCTTTGGGTTTCGGTCCGACGCCAAAAACTCCATTTTCAGCGTGAAACATGACTTTAACACCAGACGGAAGATAGTTGGAAGCCTGCGTCGGCATGCCGAAACCCAGATTCACCAATTGTCCATTCTGCAGCTCCATTGCAGCTCGTTTTGCTATAAGAACTCTCGGGTCCATCGATAACTCCTCCTTCACTTTTCTGAATTATTTTTCCGGTGAGAGCTTGCCGATTTTCAGCCAATGCTGCCGGTAAATTTCATCATGCTCAGCCAAGCTCAGTCCTTTGACAACAGCCTGCACAAATGGCGCTGCAGTACCAACCCGTTCCGGCGGTATGGTTCCCACCGGTACAATTTCTTCCACTTCTGCGACAGTGTAATCGCAGGCCATAGCGACCATGGCGTTGCAATTCATACTGGTCAGGCGGTATTCCAGATTGCCCATCTCGTCTGCCCGCCAAGCCTTGACCAAGCCAAACGGCGCTTTGAGGGGCGGTTCGACAAAACAGGGAACTCCGTCCACTTCGATGACGGTTTTGTTCTCTTTCAGTTCGGCAAACAGGCCGGGTTCATCGAGAATGCCGACGCCGACAGGGATCAAAGCGCCGCCCAAACCCATGGCGCCGGCCCGGACCTTTTCAATCCAGGTACCCATGGGATAGAATTGTTCGACTTTTAGCGACCCTTTCAGATACTCGTCGGTGGATTCCTGTGTTGTGCCGACGTGCGAAGAAATAATTTCCTTTACGAGTCCATTTTTATACAGCATGGCCCGTCCGAATCCGCTTAGTCCCGGTTCATTTGTGATCAGGGTGATGCCGGAAATCCGGTTTTTGATAAGCCAGTCGATGCAGCAGGACGGCTCGCCGGCGCCGACAAAGCCGCCCATCATAATAACAGGATCGGTTTTGGGCAATACGGAAAGCGCTTCGTCGAGTGTTTTAATTTTATTGGAAAACTTGGACACGGTAGCTCCCCCTTTTTATTTGAATTAGTTTGATGTTAACTGATGGCCATCAGCTGGATTTACTTATAAGCATAAATCATGCCAAAGTTTGATTTGTTGGCAAAGAAGGCGGAAATAAAGGGAAAGCGGGGATGTTGCCGCAAATCGAACAACACATCCCCGCTTGTAGGCTGTGGTGACAGGTGTAGTTTTTATAGACAGTCAGCCGATGTTATACCGTTCCAGTTTTTTATATAGAACTGAACGTTGCATGTGGAGTACACGGGCGGCTTGGGCCTTGTTACCGCTGGCTTTCATCAGGGCATTCTGAATCAGGCTTTTTTCGGTTTCCTCAATGCTGCCTCGGAATCCACCCGTATCTTGTGTCAAAAAGCAGGGCTTTGTTTCTATCTGCCAGGGTGGATTCGGGATGGACCGCACATCTACAATCGGTTCGTTGCTCCAATTGATCGCTTGTTCCAGAAGGTTTTCCAGTTCCCGGACATTGCCGGGCCAGCTGTAGTTCTGCATAATGTCCAGAGATTCAGGGGAAATGGCGCGAGCGTCAGAACCGATTCGGTGATTGATTTTTACAATCAGACCCCGGACCAGCATCGGCAGATCTCCTACCCGGTCGCGCAAGGGCGGCATGAGAATTTGCAAGACATTCAGGCGATAGAATAAGTCCTGACGGAATTTTTTTTGTTGCACCAGTTGCTGCAAGTCCTGGTTGGTAGAAGCCATGACCCGAACGTCGATCTTGGTGGGTGAAGTCGCTCCCACCCGCCATACTGCCCTTTCCTGCAGCACTCGCAGAAGTTTGACTTGCATAAATGCAGGCATGTCGCCGATTTCATCCAGCAGGATGGTTCCGCCGTCAGCCAGTTCAAATTTGCCGGGTTTTCCGCCACGTTTGGCTCCGGTGAAAGCACCTTCCACATAACCAAACAGTTCCGATTCAAGCAAGTTTTCCGGGATTGCGGCGCAGTTTACGCTGACAAAGGGACGTTCGCGGCGAACTGAGCGGGTATGAATGGCCTGAGCGATAATTTCCTTGCCTGTGCCGCTTTCTCCGGTGATCAACAAGGTCGAGCTGGTGCGCGAGGCTCGGCGGGCCAGTTTTTTCACGTTGAGCATCGGCGGAGTTTCTCCGATAATGTCCTGACAGGTAAACAATATCTGTGGCAGGCAGAGGTTCAACCGACTGGACTGCAAAACTTTATTCGCTATTTCTTTGGCAGTGGTGGGGTCAGGAAAGATTGTTTTGACAAGGGCGCCGATTACTTTGCCGTCTTCTTTGAGAGGAAACCGGGTAACAAGCAGTTCGTGCCCGTTGATCATCAGGGTGTCCCCCCAGATGGAGTACCCCTGTGCCACTGTGTCGAACAAAGGAGTACCGGGAAGCACATCCCAGATTTTTCGGCCGAGGAGTTCGTTTTTTGGAGTATCCAGTACGTCGGCGAAAAAACTATTGGCAAAAAAAATCGTGCCAACTGCATCAAATGCCAGCATGCCTTCAAAAGGGGTGTCTGTGGCAAAATCCATCCGGGTATCCATTCATTTTCCTCCCTGCGGTTTCTGCATTTTCTTGGAAAAAGCTGAAGAGGGCGATTGCGTCAAAATTGCTCAGCCTCTCCTTCTTCAGTTTCATATGCAAGCAGCATGCCAAGGCGGCAAGCTCAATATGAAGCAATTTCCGTCCACCAGCACATGTAGCTTTTTGCTACATGTGTATCTTTTGCAGACAGTCTGCCCTAAACCCTTTCTACGCATGTCGCCGGATTCCTGCCAAGAAGCAATACCTATGATGCTGCAAAAACAATACTCCCTTCCGGGGCAAGGGCGGCTGAATATTCTGCCGCTTGCCCGGAAGGGAGTATAAGCATATAGTCTTACGTGTTGAGTCTAGCCCAGGATTGCTTTGAGATCCGCTTCCGGAGTCGTGATGGGCATGAGGTTGAGTTTTTCATGCAGAACCTGGAATACCGCTGGAGTGAGGAATGCCGGAGCCGAAGGACCAATGCGGATGTTGCGGACCCCGAGGAAAAGAAGTGAGAGAAGGATGCATACGGCTTTCTGCTCGTACCAGGATAGAATCAGTGATAAAGGCAGGCCATTGACGTCGGTTTTAAAGGCATCTGCAAGAGCCATGGCAATGCGGACAGCCGAGTAGGCATCGTTACACTGGCCGATATCCAACAAACGCGGGATTCCTTCGATATCGCCGAATTCCAGCTTGTTGAAACGGTATTTGCCGCAGGCCAGAGTCAGGATGACACAATCTTTCGGAACCTGGGTTGCCAGATCTGTGTAGTAGTTGCGCCCGCTCTTTGCACCGTCGCAGCCGCCAATGAGGAAAAAGTGTTTGATTTTTCCGGCCTGCACCAGTTCAATTACTTTTGGTGCAGCACCGAGAACAGCATTGCGTCCGAACCCGACGAGAATCGTTTTTTCGGGTTCGTCAGCGGGAAACCCGGGGGCGGCGAGAGCTGCGTCGATGACAGGTCGGAAATTGCGGTCGGAAATATGGACTACACCGGGCCAGGCGACGAGACCGCTGGTAAAGATGCGGTTTTTATAGGATTCGGCAGGTTTCTGGATACAATTGGTGGTCATCAGGATAGAGCCGGGAAAAGCCGCGAATTCTTTCTGCTGGTCCTGCCAGGCACCACCATAGTTGCCGACAAAATGTTTGTATTTTTTGAGCCCCGGATAGCCGTGCGTCGGTAACATCTCTCCATGTGTATAGATGTTGATGCCTTTGCCTTCTGTCTGTTTGAGCAACTCTTCCAGGTCCTTCAGGTCATGTCCGGATACCAGGATTGCTTTGCCCTTTACGGCAGAAATTCGAACCGGCGTCGGAACGGGATGTCCGTAAGTTCCAGTATTTGCTTCATCCAGCAGTTCCATGACACGGATGTTTACTTCGCCGCATTTTAGCGCCATTCCGAGCAATGCATCGACGCCGAGATCGGGCTGGGTCAGAAAATCGAGGACTTCATGGAAAAACGCATTTACTTTGGGATCGACTTTGCCAAGTACACGGGCATGGTCGGCGTATGCTGCCATTCCCTTCAGGCCGAAGACGATAAGATATTCCAGGCCTGTTAGATCGGCTCCCCGGGAAGCGAGTTCCTTGCTGATGACGAGTTCTTCTCCCTGGGCGATCAGGCCATCGATATCGTGGGAAGGTGACCAGGCCGCAGGCCCGCTTAGCTTTTCCGGAACTTTTTCGGCCTTGAGCGCTGCCGCCTCATATAGAGCTTTGGCACGGGCCTTGATGCCGGCGCCCTGCCGGAGCATTTCTTCCAGGCGAAGCGGGTCGAAGTTAACGTTTGTAATAGTGGTGAAAAGAGCCTCAATTACAAATTTGTCAATCTCCGGATCCTTTGCGCCAGCTGGGCAGCCCGGTGCGCATACATGGAAATCCCCTTGGTTGCATAAAGCAGCAAATCTTGCAGTGCGGCTGTTTTCGGGTCCTTACCGCATACTCCGAATACGTCGCACCCGGTTCCCTTGGCAGTTTGTTCACATTGATAGCAAAACATTCTCTTTCCCCCTAATTCAGAATTTTTTGACTATGCATATACAGTCTATCAGACGACCGATAGAGAGTCGAGTTGCCTGATGGACAAATATAACTGGGCAAATGATAGTGCCTGACTTTTGCGAAAGTCTCTTACATTACAACAGTCAGGAGCATTTTGAAATCTTTTTCCGCATCGACGGCGTGCGGAACATTTGCCGGCATGACAATGACTTCACCGGCTTTGACCATTGTGGATTTGCTGTCGATGGTGATTTTCGCTTCACCCTCGATGACGTATACCATAGCGTCCCCTGATGAAGAGTGGGCGCTGATGCCCTCGCCGGCAGCAAAGGCAAACAAGGTGACGGAAAGGTCGGGACGCTGAACGAAAGTACGGCTGATCACCTTGCCTGTTTCGACGGTGACCATGCTTGACAACGCGATAGCTTCAGCCATCGGAATGTTTTTGACAAATTCTTTCATGAGAAAAGCCTCCTATTTTTGTTCTGTGAAAAATATTTTTCGAACTCTGTTACATTTTATAAATGGTCCTTGCATCAGGCAATGGCTTCTTCGAGAATCTCGCCGCCAATGCTGATCTTGGTCAGCTTCACCGGGACCTTGTGCCCGGAATCTGCAACAGCTCCCTGCACGAGACGAACCAAACCGCCACAGCAAGGTACTTCCATATATACAACGTGGATGAATTCGATATCGTTGGCTTTGATGATATTGGCGAGCTTTTCACGGTAGAAACCGGCATCATCCAGTTTTGGACAACCAATGAGGGATACTTTTCCTTTCATGAAACGGCGGTTGAAATCGGGAAAGGCAAAGGCAGTACAGTCCGCTGCCATCAAAAGTGATGCATGTTCAAGATACGGAGCGTTGACAGGGACGAGGGAAAGCTGAACCGGCCAGTTGCCGAGCGCGGATTGTAGAGAGGGAACGGATGGAGCTGAACCCGGGCAGGCACTCTGTGATGCAGATGCTGCGCCGTGTTGCAGGGAACGGGCCATGGACCATTTGGAATTGGTGACGCAAAATGAGTCCTTTGCCATGACATTGGTTCAAAG
>CAZXCC010000026.1:0-21068 GCA_964638945.1 uncultured Veillonellaceae bacterium
CATTTTATTCAATTGGAATACAACCATGTCAAGCAGAACCAGCATCAAAAAAGCTTATTACGATTGGTGGCGATGCAAATTTTCCTCCGTATGAATTTATTGACGAACGAAACGGCTTAAAAGTTTATCGTGGGTTTAATATCGATCTCATCCGTGCAGTCATCGAGACGACGGACCACGAAGTTCAGTTTATCCCAATGCCATGGGAGGAAGCCATACGCGCATTAAAGGATGGACGTGTGAAAGCAGTAGGCGGGATGAAGTATGATGAAGAAAGGGCTTTGCTATTTGATTTTTCAGAGGAATATCTTATCAACTCTCTCTCCATATTTGTTCCCAAGGAAACGTCAATTATTGTTGAAATTGAGGATTTGAGCAATAAGAAAGTTGCTGTCCAGAAAGACGACATTGCTTATCAGAAACTGAAAACTCGATTCATTGAATTGGTTCCGACAGTGAGTCAAGAGGAAGCCTTTCTTCTTTTACTTGTAGGTAAGGTGGAAGCAGTTGTGGGCAATAAAAGGGCAGGACAATATATCCTTCAACGCCTTGGCGCAATGGATTCCGTCAAAACTGTTGGTGGGGTAATAAATCCTGAACGTTATGGGTTGGCCGTTTTAAAAGGAAACGATGAAATTTTGGAGTTGTTCAACGAAGGACTGCACAGACTGAAAAAAGATGGTACTTACGACCAGATATATTTCAAGTGGTTCGGCGAACCGGTGGATTATCCAGCTCACTATTATAAAAAGTACTTTTCTTATCTGTGGGCAGGTTTATCGGTAACCATCATCGTAATATTTGTATTCATTCGGATCAGCTACCTGCTGAAACGCGAAGTGGCAAAACGAACGAAAGAAATATCCCGGGTCAACGATGAGCTTGTTGCCAAAAATCGCTATATACGCAATGTGAACCGATATCAGTCCAGTGTGCTGAACAGTGGGTATGGAGGAATCTTGACAGTTGACGGAACCGGAATTATTCAATTTGCCAATCAACATGCTTGTGATTGTCTTGGCGTCAGTGCAGAGGTGGCGAGACAGAAGCTTGAGGAGTTCCCTGAATGCGGCTGGATCGTGGATGCATTGCAGAAAGGGTCCACAACAGGTGAGGTTTCTCTGAATCAAAGTTGGATGGAATATGTTATTTGCCGCCTTGATTTCGACAACGAAGAGGCAGAGACTGTTATTCATTTTCGAGATATTACGGAAGAGAAGGCTTTACGGGAAGAAGTCATCAGGCGGCATAAAATGGAGGCGCTGGGTCAGCTTGTTGCTTCCATTGCGCACGAGATACGTACGCCACTGACTTCGATAAAAGCATTCACGGAACTTTTACCGCTAAAATATGAAAACCCTGATTTTCGTGAAAAGATGAGCCGTTTCGTGCCACAGGAAATTGAGCGTTTGAACAAGGTTGTAGGAGACCTGCTCACATATTCGAATCCACCAACAGTGCAAATTGAGGCAGTGACAGTAAGAGCACTTGTGGAAAGTGTGCTTGTGTATTTCGCAGATACTATGTCCAAACAAGGAATTCGCTTTACCATTGATCTCGACGATCGGACATGGGTGCAGGTAGACAAGCATCAAATGAGACAAGTATTGATCAATATTTTGCTGAACGCCGTGCAAGCGCTTTCAGGCCGTTCCAATCCGCGATTGACCTTGACGGCGGAACTTCAGGGAGGATGCTGGCAACTTCTTGTTATGGACAACGGACCGGGGATCGCACCGGAATATTTACAGAAGGTTTTTGAACCATTTTTCACAACTAAGGCGGGTGGTACGGGCTTGGGGATGTTTGTCAGCTATCAGCTGGCCCAGCGAAACAATGTCGAAATTCAGTTGGACAGTGACATGGGAAAGGGAACTACCGTCCGGCTCATATTCAGGCAAAATAGAAAGGAGACCTCCTAAGGATGTACCAGCTGTTGATTGTGGACGATGAACCGGCTATCTGCGCTTCTCTCTCCTTTGCCTTGGAAGACTCATTTAAGGTCTGCGAAGCTCATGATGCCGATGAGGCATTGGAGTCCATCCGGCGTAAAGAAATCGACATCGTACTTTTGGATCTCAGGCTGGGCTCCAGTGACGGAATAGAAGTGCTGAAACAGATGAAACAAAGCAATCAGAAGCTGGTTATCATTATGATGACTGCATTTGGAAGTATTCAGTCTTCCGTGGCTGCGATGAAGGCCGGTGCCTTCTATTACATAACCAAACCGCTTAATATGGATGAGTTGCAGATGCTTCTGAACAAAGCGGTTGACCATATCAAACTGGAATCACGGGTGCAATACCTGAACAACAAATTGACTGAAGCGTATGAAGTGGCCGGTATCATCGGTAAATCGGCCTCTATGAGGCACGTTATGGCCCAGGTTGAGAAATTGCGCGGAGTGGATGTGAATGTGCTCATTACAGGCGAGAGTGGTACTGGCAAGGAACTCGTCGCCAAAGCGCTGCATTATGGTGGAGCGCGTCGAAACGAACCTTTCGAGGTAATTAATTGCGCTGCCATTCCATTGGATCTCCTTGAAAGTGAACTGTTTGGCCACGAAAAAGGAGCCTTTTCTGGCGCAACGCAGCGGCATAAAGGCCTTTTCGAACTGGCAGACAGAGGAACACTCTTTTTGGATGAGATTGGTGAAATGGATCAACGATTACAGGCAAAATTGCTGCGAGTAGTACAGGAAAAAGAAATTATGCCGGTTGGTTCAGGCCAGCGAAAAAAAGTTAATGTCCGCATCCTTTGTGCAACAAACCGTGATCCGGCAAAGATGGTGAAAGAAGGAAAATTCCGCGAAGACTTGCTGTTCCGGCTGAATGTAGTCAATATCCACTTGCCTGCACTGCGTGAGCGTCGCGAAGATATTGAACCGCTTGTCGAAGCTTTCATAGGCAAATACAACCGGAAGATGGGACGTGCTGTCTTGAAGATTGAGGAAGAAGCACTACAGGCGCTTATGCAGCACGAATTTCGAGGCAATGTCCGTGAACTGGAGAATATCATCGAAAATACCATTGTTTTTTTGAGCGGAGATACATTAAAATTATCAGACTTACCTGTCGAAGTACGTCACAAAACTTGTGTCCTGCCATGCTCTGCAATGGATGAACTCATTTCGATACCTGTGGGTCAGGATATGCCGACAATTCAAAAGGAGGTCATTTTGAAAACCTTGAAGCATTTTAGCGGAGACAAGCAAAAAACCGCTGAGGTATTGAAGATCAGTGAAAGAAAATTGTGGTATAAACTCAAAGAGTATGAGTAAATAGAAATGCTTGCCGGATAGAATTTGAATATAGTTTAAAGGGTGCAATGAAAAATTTGCACCCTTTCTGCATTTTTTGCAGTCACTGCAATTTTTTCAGAGTTTTTCCGGATTATTCCCCGGGAAATATTATGTAAGAAATGCAAGAATATCGGCAAATAACGATTAGATGAAAGTTGGCACAACTCTTGCAATACATTTCAATGAAGACAAAATATTGGGAAGGAGGTGCATGTTCGTGCCAACAGTTGATTGGGTAAAGGAATATCCAGGTGCAGTCACGGTTTGCGACAAGCAAGGAATCATCTTGTATATGAACGATAAGGCGATACGTGTTCTTTCCAGCGACGGACAGAGTCTAGTTGGGAAAAATGTGCTGGATTGCCATCCGGAATCAGCACGAGCCAAACTTGCAGAAATGCTTGCGACGCAACAGTTCAATAGCTATACCATTGAAAAAGGCGGAATCAAGAAACTCATTCATCAGACTCCTTGGTATGAAAACAGTTGTTATATGGGCTTTGTAGAATTGTCGATAGAAATTCCGTTCACCATGTCGCATCATATTCGGGCCCCCAAAACAAAATAGAATATGGGAGGGTTAACTATGGATTTTGCAATCATCAAAGGCGTTGCGACCTTAAAGATGAATTTTTTGGCAACCACTACAGTTGCTGCATTACTCTGGCTGTTTGGCAATTGGGCGCGTAAAGCAGTGCCGGCATTAGAAAAGTATTGCATTCCGGCACCGGTTATTGGCGGGTTCGCGTTTGCCATGGCTGCTTGGTTCTTGCGAGCGAACAATATTCTCATATTCCAGCTTGATGGACTTCTGCAAACTCCATTTCAGCTCATTTTCTTTACAGCAATCGGCTTGGCGGCAAGCATGTCCCTTCTGCTGCGCGGCGGAAAATTATTTCTGCTGTATCTGGTTGTTGCCTGTTGGCTCATTGCCATTATACAGAATGTGATCGGTGTCGTGGTTGCAAACTTGGTCGGTGTGCATCCCGTGCTCGGTGTTATGGCTGGTGCAGTTGCTCTGGAAGGCGGACCGGGAAATGCGGCAGCATTTGGTCCAATGGCGGAAAAATTGGGTGTCATAGGAGCGACGACAGTCGGAATCACAGCTGCTACCTATGGTATTCTGGTTTCTGGTTTTTTGGGAGGGCCAACAGCACGTTGGCTGATTGAGCGCCACAAAACTCCGATAGTGACCGAAGAAGATCTCAAATTGAACGAACTTCAGGCGACGCTTGACGAAGAGCGAAGTCAGGACAGCATCACAACCGCCAACGTGGTGAAGATGATTACGTTGATCCTGGTTATGATGGTGATTGGTGGAATTGGTGCAGGGAAAGTGAAGGAGTTTACAGGGTTCGATCTTCCCCATTATGTGGGCGGAATGTTCATGGCCATTATTTTCCGCAACATCAATGACGCTATGAAAGTTGTAAAGCTAAGCCCCAAGTCAGTTGATCTTATCGGGGATGTATGTCTGGGGCTTTTCCTGACTCTCGCCATGATGTCCCTAAAAATATGGGAACTGGCTAATCTTGCAGTGCCGCTTATGATTATGCTGCTGGTACAGACTGTATTCTGTGTGGCATTTTGCATCTGGCCGTTATTCCAGCTTCTTGGCAAAAACTACGATGCAGCCGTCATGTGCGCCGGCATGATCGGACATAACCTCGGAGTAGCTCCGAATGCAGTTGCCAATATGGATGCTGTCTGTCGGAGATATGGAGTCAGCGTGACAAAAGCATTCATCATTGTACCCCTTTGTGGAGCGGTGCTAGTCGATATCGTCGCCATACCCAACATCGTTTGGTTCATAAACTACTTTGCAAAATAGTCTGGAGGAATTAATGATGGCAAAATTGGTGGAATGTGTACCGAATTTCAGTGAAGGGCGCCGCCCCGAAGTAATCGACGCGATTGCAGATGAAGTCCGCAAGGTCGATGGAGTCAAATTGCTTGACGTAAAGGCTGACGCCAGCCACAATCGCGTTGTCGTGACCTTCGTCGGCGAGCCGCAGTCTGTAAAACAGGCTGCATTCAATGCATGCAAAAAAGCGGCGGAGCTTATCGACATGGAAAAACATCACGGCGAACATCCGCGTATCGGCGCCACGGATGTAATCCCTTTCATTCCGGTTAAGGATGTCACTATGGAAGAATGTGTTGCACTTGCAAACGAGTTGGCGCAAGAAATAGCCGAACAGCTTGAAATTCCGGTGTATTTATACGAAGAAGCTGCCAAGATCCAAGCCAGGCGGGCTTTGCCTGATGTTCGCAAAGGACAATACGAGGGGCTGAAGGAAGAAATAAGCAAGCCGGAAAGAAAACCGGATTATGGTCCGGCACGCATGCATCCCAGGGCAGGGGCCACAGTGGTAGGTGCACGCCAGTTCCTCATAGCCTACAATATCAATCTGGATACCGATGACGTAAGCATTGCAAAGAAAATCGCAAACTGTATCCGTGAAGCAAAAGGCGGTTTTCGCTATGTACGGGCTATGGGCATCAGTGTGAACGTAAACGGACGGGACCTGGCTCAGGTCACCATCAACATGGTAAATTATCAAGGAACGCCGTTGTTCCGTGTATTTGAAACAGTAAAAAATGAAGCAGCCCGTTACGGCGTCAATATCATAGGCAGCGAAATCATCGGGCTGACACCGATGCAGGCGTTACTGGATGTGGCCGAGTACTACCTGCGTCTCGATGGATTCGAACGCAAACAGGTTTTCGAAGAAACGCTGTAGGATCATCGAAAGGGGAAGAGTCTTGTTATGAAACTTGTCGAAGCGAAAGTAGAAGAATTCATGCAGCTCTTGTCGTCGGACGCTCCCGCTCCAGGCGGCGGTTCAGCAGCCGCCCTACTAGGCGCGGTCGGTGCGTCTCTTGCTGCAATGGTTGCATCACTCACCAAAGGAAAAGAAAAATATAAGGAGTTTGAAGCGTTAACACAAGAAACCCATGCAGCCGGCGAACGAATGAAAAAGCAATTTTTGGAACTCATCGATCAGGATACGGAAGCTTTCAATTGTGTTTCTTCCGCCTACAAGCTGCCAAAGTTGACGGAAGACGAAAAAGAAATACGTAAGAACGCCATTGAAGAAGCTCTGAAAAAGGCAACCCGAACTCCATTTGCCATAATGGAAGTCTCGGCAGAGTGCTTGAAAGTTGTCGCAAAAGCTGTCGGCAAAACAAACGCTTCTGCGGCAAGTGATCTTGGCGTCGCTGCGTATTCGCTTCGGGGGGCCGTACATGGAGCATGGCTGAATGTTCTTATCAATGTCGGCGGCATCAAAGATGCTGACTTTGTGGCGCACTATAAAGACCGAGGGCAAAAGTTGCTGAAAGAAAGCGATGCACTGGTCGAGTCGATCAGCCAACAGATACTGGCCTCTGTGTGACTGGAGGGATAAAAATGAAAAGTGATGTCGAAATAGCGCAGGAAGCCCGGATGAAGCCCATCATCCAAGTCGCGGCAGAACTGGGCCTGGATGAAGACGAGCTGGAACTGTACGGGAAATATAAGGCAAAGGTTTCGTTGGATGTATGGCAGCGAATTAAAAATCGCCCCAACGGCAAAATCGTATTGGTCAGCGCGATTAATCCGACGCCGGCGGGAGAGGGTAAAACTACCAACACTGTGGGAATCGGAGATGCTCTGCGTCAGATGGGCAAAAAAGTCGTCATAGCCCTCCGTGAGCCATCACTTGGACCCTGTTTCGGCGTCAAGGGCGGTGCTGCCGGTGGCGGATATGCCCAGGTTGTCCCGATGGAAGACATCAATTTGCACTTTACCGGTGATATTCATGCCGTGTCTACGGCAAACAACCTGTTGGCAGCCGTCATTGACAATCATCTTCATCATGGCAACGAGCTCGGAATCGACCCGCGCCG
This sequence comes from uncultured Veillonellaceae bacterium, assembly GCA_964638945.1. GTDB lineage: Bacteria > Bacillota > Negativicutes > UBA1444 > UBA1444 > CAZXCC01. The sequence goes on from CAZXCC010000026.1 coordinate 7,193, forward strand.
TATCACATGGCGACGAGTTCTTGATCTTAACGAGCGGGCTCTTCGCAGTATCGTTCTCGGACTTGGCGGCAAGGCGAATGGAATCCCGCGGGAAGGGAGCTTTGACATCGCGGTGGCTTCGGAACTGATGGCGATACTTTGCCTTTCTGCCGATCTGGAAGACATGAAAGAACGGATTAACAGAATCATTGTTGCCTACACCTACGATAACAGGCCGGTAACTGTGGCGGATCTCAAGGTGGCGGGAGCGCTTACGCTCCTGTTCAAGGATGCGATCAAACCCAATCTGGTTCAGACGCTGGAAAACACCCCGGCTTTTGTTCACGGCGGTCCTTTTGCCAATATCGCTCATGGTTGCAACAGCGTGATGGCGTCAAAATTTTCTCTGAAGCTGAGCGACATTCTGATTACAGAAGCAGGGTTCGGTGCTGACCTCGGTGCGGAAAAATTCATGGACATCAAATGCCGTTTCGCTGGTTTTGCACCGGATGTTGTTGTGCTTGTCGCCACCGTGCGCGCGTTGAAGTCTCACGGCGGCGTTGCGAAAGCCGACCTGACCAAAGAAAACATGGAAGCTTTGGAAAAAGGAATGGCTAATTTGACCAAGCATATTGAAAACATCAATAAATTCGGACTGCCAGCAGTGGTAGCCATTAATGCGTTTCCGACAGATACGCAGGCAGAACTGGCATTTGTGGAAGAAAAATGCAAGGTCATGGGGGCCGACGTAGCGCTTTCTGAAGTCTGGGCAAACGGTGGAGCTGGCGGAAAAGCCGTGGCGGAAAAAATCATGGAAGCAATGGAGCGACCCAAAAAGTTCCGTTTTCTTTACGACCATACATTGCCCATCAAGGAGAAAATCGAAACCATCGCGCGTGAAATTTATGGTGCAGACGGAGTCGATTATACCGTTTCTGCAGATAAGACCATCAAAGAACTTGCAGAACTTGGATTTGATAAAACACCGGTCTGCATGGCGAAAACACAATATTCGCTTACCGATGATGCGGCGAAAATCGGACGGCCTATCGGCTTCAAGGTGACTGTGCGGGAAGTTCGGGTATCAGCCGGTGCAGGATTCCTTGTTGCAATTACTGGTGAGATTATGACTATGCCGGGTCTTCCGAAACGCCCTGCCGCTGAAATGATGGATATTGACAAGAATGGGAAAATAGTGGGGCTTTTTTAAAAATTATAGCATCGTGAACAAAGGGAACAAACTTTCCGGCAATGCCATCCGGAGAGTTTGTTCCCTTCGTTTGTTTTTAAGTTTTGCACAGCAGTACCGCACGCGGTATAATAACATAAATATATAATTATAATTAGTAGAAAGCGGGTATAAATCATAATGAGGATGTCCGAACTTCTCCGCGCCGCTGTTCGGCGGGGCGCTTCAGACCTTCACTGTTCAGCAGGGGCTCCGGCAACCATGCGCATTCATGGTAATCTGGTGGATTTGACGGAAGAGATATTGTCGGCAGACGATACTTTGGAATTATTCGAACAAATTTCAGATGATGAAAGCAAAGGCCGGCTCAAAGCAGTAGGGGATGTGGACATATCATACGCCGTGCAGGGATTGGGAAGATTCCGCATCAATGTATACAAACAGAAACGCTCCATAGCGATTGCCGCCAGGATGATTGCAGAGCGAATTCCAACGCTGGAAGAGCTGGGTTTGCCCGCAACATTAGTTGATCTTTCCAGGAAGCGCCGGGGCCTTGTGCTTGTAACAGGCCCCACAGGTTCAGGAAAATCAACCACTGTGGCGGCGATGGTAAACCAGATCAATTCGGAACGTCGGTGCAATATTATTACTTTGGAAGATCCCATAGAATATATTCACACGAATAAACAAAGCCTGATCAACCAACGTGAAATCGGTGTTGACGCGGAAAGCTTCGTTGGGGGACTCCGTGCAGTGTTGCGGGAAGATCCTGATGTTATTGTTGTTGGCGAAATGCGTGACCTGGATACAATGCGAATCGCAGTTCAGGCTGCAGAAACAGGACATCTTGTGTTGGCAACCCTGCACACGCCGGATGCGGCGCAAACTGTCGACCGGATTATCGATGTGTTTCCATCCCACCAGCAACAGCAGATTCGTCTGCAACTTTCCATGACGTTGCAGGGAATCGTATCACAACATCTGTTACCGAGAAAAGACGGGAATGGGCGTATCGCTGCTTGTGAAATTCTGGTGAGCACGCCGGCTGTCCGAAACCTGATCCGGGAAGGAAAAGCCCATCAGTTGCATACCGTTCTGCAAACCGGAAACAAACTGGGGATGCAGACCATGGATGCGTCGCTGGAGGCTTTGTGCCAGATGGATGCGGTCGATGCGGACGATGCCTTGTCGCTGGCCGTGGATCCGGAACGACTGGTTGCTTGCAAACGCAAAAAAGCAGGGAAAATTGGAGATTTATCGTGAAGAAGTCAACTGAAGACGCAATTGCTCTTTTTTTCAATCCTTCGCAATGGATTGATCCATTGTTGCGCAGGGAAGTTCCTGGGACGGAGCGGCCCAATGTATTTCGGATTACTGCACCAGCAACGTTGGAAAGCGTCGTTCCGCCTGATTTGATGGTAAAAAATCGCAAGGTGGCAGTTATCGGCATTCATCCTATGGGTATTGCTGCGGCTTTTCATATAAATAGCCAGGGGTGCCGCGTGACATTGCTGCCGTCCGGTGTTGAAACAGCCGAAGTGAGAAAAAGGACTGGCGACCAGGAAGTAGTTTCCTTTTTTGCCACGCAAGGAATTATACTACGCACGCAGGCGGCAAAAAAATTGCGCGGCTCGCAAATTCATTGCCAGAGCGGTTATTGCGGATTCGTCTGTGAAGGAAGGTTCATTGAAGAAAGTGAAGAAGTAGGATGCATCATGACTGAAGGGGACACAGTATATGCTGATCTAGTCATTTTGGTTGATGCGTAAATTACTGAAAAAGGTTCATTGTATGAAACGTCCAGTGAAATGCCGGACGTTTTTTATTTGATCAAGGCCGTTTATAGAAGAAGCAAGACATCCATTTCTGTAGTGGGGCCACTGAATACATAACCCTGGATAGAGTCGCAGTTAAGTTGTGACAACTTTTCAAGCTGTTCTTTTGTTTCAACACCTTCAGCGACAACCGTGAGACCCAGTGAATGCGCCATATCGATAATGAACCGGATAACATGAGCCTGTGTTTCATCAGTCACGATGGTGTCGATGAAAGATTTGTCGATCTTCAGAGTGTTTACAGGCAGGCGGCGAAGATAGGTAAGTGAAGAATATCCTGTACCAAAGTCATCCAGGGAAATATTGAGGCCCAGGTTCCGCAACTCGATAAGTGTAGCAATGCTGTCATCCATTGATTCTATCAGCATGTGTTCCGTAACTTCGATTTCCAGCTGGCTTGGATTTACGCCGGACTCTGTAAGGGTGGTTCGAACCATATTAACAAAATCGGGTGAAGAAAGCTGGCGTGGTGAAATATTGACCGCGATATGCAGGTGGGAAAAACCAATAACAGATAAATTCCGCGCAAAACGGCAGGTTTCGGCCAAAACCCAGCGCCCGATAGACAAAATGATGCCGCTTTGTTCCGCAAGGGGAATAAAACGTGCAGGCGAAACAGCGCCATGAGTGGGGCTGTTCCAGCGCAATAGCGCTTCAAATCCAGTTACTATACAGCGATGGGCATCTATTATTGGTTGGTAGTGGAGAAGAAGCTCGCCATTTTCCTGTGCGCGGCGAAGGTTATTGGTCAAGAGTATTTTTTCGTAAGTTTCTTCCTGCAAGGCTGGGTCATAAAACCTCCAACAATTGCGTCCCGAGTCTTTTGCTGCATACATCGCACTATCTGCGTTTTTCAGCGCATCTTCGGCTGTATCACTGTCATCGGGATAAAGCGTGATGCCGATACTGGCGGACATGTGGATGTGTTGTCCGGAAAGATGATATTCTTGACTTAGAATTTGCACAACCGTATCAGCAAGCTGCGCGATACGGGTCCGTTCATTTTCGTTTGGCAGAATCACTACGAACTCATCTCCGCCAATTCGTGCCACAAATGCTTTTTCCCCCATTGCTGACAGGATGTGCTTGCTGGCGGTGATAATCACTTCATCTCCGATTGAATGGCCCAGTGTGTCATTTACTGTTTTCAAGTCATCCAGATCAATGAAAAATAATGCGCCTCGGCGTTTGCCCAATCGGGCCAGCTCTATTTCTTCCGCAAGCTGTTGCTTTAGAAAGGCGCGGTTTGGCAAGCCGGTAAGGGTGTCCTGAAAGGCCAGTGTACGGGTTTCTTCGTGATGAAGGGCGTTTTTAACAGCAATCGAAGCTACTGTGGCAAGTTGATCGACAGCTGAGATTTTTTCTTCATCCATGAGAACAGGTTCACCAAAAGCTGTCAAAGCTATCAGACCGATAATTTTTCCTTCGACTCGAAGTGGAGTTTCTACTATCATTGTGACACCAGTCAGTAGAGAATCATTTTTCGTATATAAATTAATCGCATCATTGGTCAGGATCGCAGTTTCACCGGTACGAACTGCTTCATTCAGCAGGGAGCCTTTCATTTTAACAAAAGAGCCTGTTTTTTCCGAAAAACGTCCGCGTCCCGCCTGGATAGTACCTTCACTGATGTCTCCTTCGAACAGGCAGACAAAACCGTGAGGAAGGTCTACCAAAAGAATCATTTTATCCAAAATGTCCTGCAGAACCTTATCAAGGTGTAATTGCCCAAGCAGGGCTTTTGATGTATCTGCGAGGTAATGAAGCAACTGGTTTTGCCTGGTGATGCGTGCGTTTGCATTAGCGCGTTCCATAGCGACTGAAGCAAGATCGGCATACTGTTGGAGAACTTCCTGATCTTCCTCGCTGAGCGGATGGATTTCATCCAACCAGGCAACAGACAAAACACCGCGGATTTGATTGCCTTGTCGTATCGGTAATGCAATAAAACTTGTAAATCGGGAAAGTCTAGGATCCTGAAAGCGTTGTGGAAATTGTCGGTAATCTTCTACATAAATTGAATGGCCTTTTTTGAACACCTGACCCTGCAAAGTGTCATCCACGGCACGGGGTTCTTTGACAAATTCCGCAACCGGACCGATGGCATGCTCGATGACCAGAAGTTTGCGTTTTGCGTCGATTAAGGCAATATAGCCTGTAGGCGCCTTAACCAGATGCAATGCATCCCGTAAAAAGGAATCAAAATAAGTGTCCAAATTGTGGGCGGTGTTTGTCAACAGTCTTGTAGTGGCACGATATTGACGGTCGCGCCGCGATAAATCTTCTTCTTTTCGCAGTCTTGCAGAGATCTCTTCCTGCAAGCGCAGATTGGAGTTTTCCAGAGTTTCATTCATGGCTGCCATTTCTTCATTCATGGCGGCAAGTTCTTGATTGGCGGACATCAGATCGCCGGTTCGTTCGCTGACCAAGATTTCCAGCTGGTCGCGATGGTGTCGCAATTCTTCTTCCATTTCTTTTCGTTCCGTGATATTTAGGAACGTAACAGCAAGAGAGTTTGTATCGATGCGAAAGGCGCTGACAAAATAGGTCTGATTATTTAGAGCATGTTCCGGTGATGTTTCGAAACTGTAGGCGGGATGCTCTCCCCGGGCAATCAGGCGGTACAGGCCGGGAATGAATGTGTCGGCAATTGGCGGGGATACTTCTTCAATGGGCTTTCCGATGAGATAATCGTGCTTGTACGATGTAATTTTATCAGCATGAGGATTGGAGTGGGTAAGGATGAGGTCATCGTTCTTTTCCAGATGGTATATATGAATGCCAAGCGGCGCAGCATTAACGAGATTGCTAAAACGTGACTCGATTTGTGCAAGAGCAGTCGTTGCCGCTTTCTTGTCAGTAATATCCAAGCCAATACCTGCAATATGGGGCTCTCCGTCAAGGAGCATGGGTACAGCTGTGAGATAGAGCTGTTTTATTGATCCATCTTTACTGAGAATCGATGCTTCGGCATCTCCAAAACCAGTTTCTTTTGCTTTTTGCAAGCCGCGGGTGATATTGTCTGTGTCGACAGGACTATCTTTGAACCAATCGGAGAGATGCATTGTGGAAAGTTCAGATGGAGAATAGCCTGTTATTCTTTCAAAGGTCTTGTTCCAACGCAGCAAAAGCCCTTGAGCGTCATAAAGATAAATCATGCCGGGGATGCAATTGAATATCGCTTCGAGCAGTGCTTTTTCGCGGCGTAGTTGCTGAAAAAGAAGTGCTTTTTCGAGGGCAATGGATGCTAGTTGCGAATACTGTCGCAATATAGTGCGGTTATTTTCACTAAATAGTATGGGCTCGTTTTGCCAAGATAGCTGAAGAACACCCACAATCTTGCCAGAAGCGGTCAATGGAGCCGAAGCGGAAGTAGTCATTTGATCCATGCGCGAATCTTGAATCCGGTTTTTCCAGGTGCGATAATCATCGATAATATAAATTTCACCAGTTCTGCACACTTCTCCGATAGCACCTTCAGAGGTCTTTATCTGAAATCCGATTCGAGACGCATGGATTCCCAAGCCATATCGCACATACATCGTGGTATCGTCATTCTCTTTCAGTATGGCGATGGAAGCATGCTCGGCACCCATTACATGGGTTGCCTCAAGGAGAATTTCCTGCAGCAATTGCTCCGGGTCTACAGCGCTGAGCAACTTTACAGCAAGAGCCTGCAGTGCACGGAGATGTGATCGACGGTTGCCTCGTTCTGTGGTTTTTTTTGTTTTGTCGCGGTTCATTAATCGGTTCCTCCTAAAAAGGATCGCCAATATTGCTCGGTCAAAAATATGAAGTTATCTATTATAAAATAGTTCTGCACATGCGCTTAAAATCCCTTGAAAAAAGGGGGAGATATGTCCGATACTTCTTGTCCCCTATTTCTGATTGGTTTCCGGAAGAAAAACAGATTTTCACAAGTTATTCACAGTTATCCACAAACTTATCCACAATTTGCACACCTTGAAGTGCTTGGTTGCCAAGATTGTACCAATAAACCCTTACCGCCCCTAGGGTAGAGAACAAATCTTCATTATGTGAAAAAAGAATTACATCTATGTTAAAAAGTACACTCCGTGGAGTTCAAAGAAAAGTTTGGTTAAACAAAACAATCCACACCTCAATATTGTGATGTGGATTGTTTCAAGAATGTCGGGCACTAGAAAGAGTACTATCCCCAAAAATTCATAAGCCATGGTGTCAGTGCAGAAAATAGCGTCATAATAGCGCTGCAACAAATAGTGCCCATAGCGATGCATCGAAAAATATGTGGATTGATACAGGTAAAAATTTTCTCGCCAAGCCATCCTGCGAGTACTATGGCCGGAATCGAAATTAATGCATAGGGTAGCAGCGATTCAAGCGGCAGAGTGCCAGCTGCGGAAGAAAGAAATAGCGTGGATAAATTGCCAAGCAAAAAATACCGGACCAAATTTGCCCTCATCGATACTTTTCCTTGATTTTCGTTCATCATATACAAAATAACCGGCGGTCCGTTAAAGCCCGCAGTTGCTCCCAGAAAACCGCTGGTTAAGCCAACGAGTATCTGAACTAATCGATGCCGTCGAATCGTAAGTTTAACATTGCAGCCCATGGCAAATACGCAAACGATGAGAGCCAAACTGATAAAAATTTTCAAGGAGGAATCATCAATTAGCCGCATCATGTAAATGCCTGGCAAACTTCCTGCCACGCTAGCGCAAAAGATAAGCATAATGTATGAGAAGGAGCCGTCCTGCCAGGTTTTGTAAATCAAGAGAGTCTTCATCATCACTCCGGTAAACAGGACGATCGCGACAGCTTCCCGAGGTGAGGTCACCATGATTAGGAGCGGTATGGCAACTAAAGCATAGGCGAATCCTGTTATTGCCTGCATTAGGCCGGCGAATAGGATCACGGAAAAAACAAATAGCATTGTGGTAGTATCCAAAATAAAATCCTCCGATTGAAGTTACTTGCTAATTGTAACGCATCTTCACGGCATAGGCAAAAATGGGTGTTAAAATTTTCTTGCAATTGTTAAAAATAGATTATTGACAATTGAAACAATGAGTGATAAATTTTACATGAAAGATGATTCACGTCTCGTGCATGAAATTTTAGGGGGTAATTATTCCATTATTGCAGAGACATATTTTTTTTGAGATAAATATGAAATATGATTCATGTTTCATATTTGCTGGAGGTGAAACACAGAGCTCGGGGGAGCCAAACACAGGATTCAATGATACAACTGGGGAAAATCGTGAAGGGGATGAGATGGAGTGAAAACCAGTACAAAGGTTATCGGCGCAGTTTTATTTTGTTATTTGGTAGCATGGCTCGATCGTATGGCGATCAGTATGGCATTACCCTATATCGGGAAAGAATTCAATCTCTCGGCAACGGCTCTCGGCGGTATTTTAAGTGCTTTTTTTATCGGGTATGCGGGATGTCAGATTCCTGGCGGTTGGCTGGCTGACAAGTTTGGTTCCCGCAGGGTTATCACTTCTGCGTTGGCTGTGTGGTCGCTGTTTACGGCTTTGACTGGAATGGTGACCAATATTACCCATATGCTGGTTGTACGTTTTGTTTTTGGTGCTGGCGAGGGGGTATTCCCAGGACCGGTCTGGAAAATCGTCGGCAGTTGGTTCAGCAAGAAAGACCGAGGTACTGCAAATTCATGCGTTCTTACTTCTACGACCCTGGGGCCGGCATTGACGCCTCTGATTGTTGCGCCACTTCTGGCCATGTATGGCTGGCGGGCAGTTTTCTACCTGCTTGGCGCGCTGGGCATTGTATGTGTTTATATCAGCTGGCGCTATATCGTGGACAAACCGGAAGATTTTCCTGGAATATCACAACAAGAGGTACAAATCATCAGGGAACAGCGTGCTGCGGATGAAGCAGCTTCTGCAAATCTGGAACAAAGTATTGCTCCGAAGGCTTCTCTTTGGGAATTGATGAAAGAGCCTCGGATCTGGGTCATGTTTTTCGGAGTATTTTTCCTGACGGTACCAATCTGGGGATATATGACCTGGTTGCCGACTTATCTGGTCAAGGTTCGCGGCATGAATCTCACCCGGATGGCTGTTGCTGCCTCCATCCCATTCTTTGTGGCCACAGTGGGAATGTTACTGTCTGGATGGATGTCCGATAAATTCTTCCGCGGACGTCGCCGGTATCTGGTTATCGTAGCGGAACTGCTTGGTGCGATTTGCTTGTATTTGTTCTATACGACTCCTTCAGCCGAGTACGCTCTGCTTTATCAAAGTTTGGCAGCAGGATTCCTGTTCATGGCATTAGGTTCCATCTGGGCCCTGCCTGTGATCTATCTGCCGGAAAATCTGATGGGTTCGGGCAGCGGATTCGTTAATACCGGTGGACAACTGGGCGGACTGGTTGCACCGATAGCCCTCGGGATGGTCATTGACTGGACCGGTGGAAATTATGATGCGGCATTCAAGCTGTTAGCATTATCCTGCCTTATTTCCTGTACGATCATATTCTTCGGTATTCGCGAGAAAATGTCGAAGCCGGCTGCTGCACCTGCACCGGCTGGAGCAAAATAAGTCGTATTCCGGCAGGAATTGAATAGTGTAAAGCCTAACTATAGGGGTTAAAGGGGTGAATAATATATGAAAGCATTAGCAATCTGCGGTTCGCCGCGCGAAAAAGGCAATACCGAATTTTATCTGCGGTTGTTGCTTGATGAACTTGCTGCGAAGGGTATCGAAACGGAGTTTTTATATCTGAAAGACAAGGAGATCAAGCACTGTACAGGCTGTTATGGTTGTTTGACACATAAAGCGTGTGTTCAGAAAGACGATTTTGAAGAAGTGTTTGCCAAAATGATGGAAGCGGATGCCATTTTTATCGGTGCGCCGGTGTACGTCAGCCGTCCGGCATCTCTGGTTTCCGCATTATTAGAGAGGGTTACCTTCTCGGCTCGCGCTTCCGGGCGCATGCTCTCTGGAAAAATCGGCGCGCCGGTTACTGTTGCCCGTCGTGCTGGTCAGACATTTGCTTTTGCCGAACTCTTACTGTGGTATTTCATCAATGACATGATTATTCCCGGATCGATGTACTGGAATGTCGGAGTTGCCGGGGCCAAAGGCGCAAAAAATGCTGCGGAGGACCTTGAGGGTATCGAGATTATCAAGTATTCAGCTGCAAATATCGCCAAAGTCATGCAAGCGATGAAAGATGCCGGCGGTTCTGCAGCGGTGGACCGGGACAAGTTGTTTTTTACACCGCAGCCGGGGGAAAAAAAGTAAATCCGGCTAACGAAATAAGGCTCTTCGGCTATCCGCCGAAGAGCCTTACAGATTAGAAAAAAATCAATTTTTGAAAGCACCGCTTTTAATAAAACGCATGATTTCGTGAATCACTTCATCCGGCACCGGTTTGTTGTCAAAGATAATCCATTTTAGGCCGATGAAGTTCGTAATTCCCATCAGACAATATGCCATGATTTTCGGATCGATATCCGTCATTTCCTCCGAACTTTGGGCGGCTTTGATTCCTAAAATATAGCGTTCGGCGAATTGTTCATAATAATCACGGAAGAGGACGTTATCTACAAACTGGGCTTCCCAGATGATTTTGTAAAGACCGCTGTGCTTCTTTACGAACGCGAAGAACGTCTTGAAGCCGATAAATTCCTGGTCATAGCGGCTCTGGCAATCGACAGTAGCTGACTTGATTTCCCTGCGCAGGGAGGAACCCAAGTCTTCCAACAGATACCGGAATACACTTTTCTTATCGGGAAAATATATGTAAAAGGTGCCTGGAGCAACATGGGCTTCTGTTGTTATGTCGGTGATCGAGGTGTTGTAATACCCTTTTTCACTGAAAAGTTGTTCCGCCGCCCTGCAGATCTTTTCCAAAGTTTCCTGCCCTTTGGGTGTTTTTGGCAAATTTACGAGACCCAAAATCTTCACCCTGCTTTCTATGTTACCAGTTATGCTCATTATAACAACAATAGACTATCCTATCTACTGCTTTGTGATATCGTGGCGGCGCAAGCTGTCGAAAAATGTAAAAACAAGAGGAGAACAGGAGGCAGCACCATGCAAAAACCTGGGTGGCTGGGCAATTACTCGTATTTTAGGGCGCGAACGTCGCCCGATAAAGAAGCTATTTTTGATTTGGATAACAATCTTCACTATACCTACCGCGAACTGGACCGTCGGGCCAACATACTGGCCAATTATCTGGCAGAAAAGATGGGGATAAAGAAAGGTGACCGAATTGCCTTCGTTTCCCGTAACCGGATGGAGCTTTTCGACGCCTATTATGCGACCGGCAAACTTGGCGCTGTGCTGGTGCCATACAACGCACGTCTTTCCGTTGATGAACTGGCTCAGCTGGTTACAAGTGAAAAGCCAAAAGTAATGTTTTACGAAGATGTTTTTGCAAAAAACATTGAGGAGTTGAAGACGAAAGTCGGGATCAACCACTATGTGGTTCTGTCTGGCTCCGCAGAAATTGCTGAGCAGAAGTATGAAAGCATCATGCAGTACAGCAATGAAGCACCGCGTTGTTGCCCTGAGCTGACAATGGATGATATCCATTTCATCATCCATACAGGGGGAACAACCGGTCTGCCAAAGGGCGGTCTCATTTCTCACGGAACTATGCTTTTCAATGCGATGAACGAAATCGTCACATGGGGCCTGTCACATGTGGATTCAGCTCATCTTTTGCTGCCGCTGTTTCACACCGGAGGCTGGAATCTTCTTACCCTGCCGCTTTTGCATGCCGGCGGCCGGGTGATCATCAATAAACAGTTCGATCCGAAAGGCGCACTGCAAGTCATCCAAGACGAAAAGCCTACAATGGTATTTGGTGCTGCGACAATTTTCCGCATGATGAGTGATTTACCTGAGTTTGCCACGACAGACTTTTCGTCGGTGAAATGGATTATGGCAGGCGCTGCTCCCACTCCATTAAAAATCATGGAACAGTTCTGGGCGAAAGGGATCAAATTTGTTCTGGGATACGGCATGACGGAAGCTGGTCCCAATAATCTGTCCGTACCGGCCGAGTTTATTACTTCTGATGAAATACGTGAAAAATTTGCTTCGGTAGGCAAGCCGATGTATTTCTCTCTGGCGGCAATCATCGACGATGAAGGCAACGAATTGGGGGATGAGGAAGTCGGCGAACTGATCTGGAGTGGACCGCAGATTTTCAGCGGTTATTGGGACAATCCCGAGGAAACGGCCAAAACGCTGCGCGATGGGTGGATTTATACCGGAGATATGGCCCGCCGCGACAAAGACGGCTATTACTATATCGTCGGTCGAAAAAAGAACATGTTCATCAGCGGCGGCGAAAATGTTTTTCCTCCGGAAATAGAAAAAGTCCTGTATGAAATGCCGGAAGTCTATGAAACTTGTGTCATTGGCGTTCCAGATGAAAAATGGGGAGAAGTTGGAAAAGCAGTTGTTTCCCTGCGGCCAGGGAAAACGCTGACTCGCCAGGCGATATTGGAATTTTTAGGTGAGAGGCTCGCACGCTACAAAGTGCCACGATATATTCAGTTTATTGACGATGTGCCGAAAAACAACGTCGGAAAAATTGAAAACGCACGCGTGATCAAATTATACGGCAATGCAGGAGAGTGAGGCATCGGGTATGAACGGACAGAATTTTGTCGGAATCAGGGACATTCAGATGTATGTGCCTGCAACCATTCAGGATAGTCACTATATTGCAGAAAAATCTGGAATACCCCTTGAAACGATTGAAAAAAAGTTTGGGATTAAGCAACGTCATAAAGCGGGACCAAACGAGCACGTTTCAGACATGGCAATTGCTGCGGCGCGTAAAATCCTTGTCAATATAGATCCGCTGGAACTGGATTTGATAGTGTATTGCGGCAGTGAGTACAAAGACTATTACCTATTCAACCTGGCAGCCAAAGTGCAGAATGCCATCGGAGCAAAAAATGCCAATGCCTTTGAGATTCACTCACTATGTTCAGCCGGGGTGCTATCGCTCAACGTTCTGAAAAACATGATGCTCGGTAATCCAGACATCAACAAGGTGATGCTTATTTCTTCCTCTAAAGAGACGGATGTCGTGGATTTGCAGAATCCGCGGGTACGGTTTATGTATAATTTTGGAGACGGGGCATCGGCGGCATTGCTTGTCAAAGGGTATGAAAAAAATCGGATTCTTTCAACCCATATGATTACTGACGGGGGATTCTCTGAAGATGTGGCCTGTTATGGGGTAGGCTCACACAATTATTACAGAACGGATACGCTGGATTATCCGCAGCGCAATCTGGATGTGGCTGATCCCAAATCGATGAAGGAACGGCTTGATCCGATCAGCCTGAAAAATTTTGTGGAAGTTATCCATAAGGCTGTGGAAAAAAGCGGTTATCAGGATAAAGACATCAAGTTTGTTGCCCCGATTTTCATGAAACGATCTATTTTGAACGGAATTCTATCCCAATTCGACTTGACGGAAGAAAATTCGTACATTTTGGAAGATTACGGACACTGCCAATCAGCTGACGCCTATATCTCCCTGATCGAGGCATCCAAACTCGGCCGGATCAAGGATGGTGACTTAGTAGTCATGCTCGGAGCCGGCACTGGATATACATGGGCTGCGACTGCCCTGCGATGGGGTAAAGCCTAAACATAGCTACAAAACCGAAAAATCTATGAAACAAAACGAAAAGTCCGCATTTTATCGGACTTTTCGTTTTACCAGATGCAAAATGAAAACTTCTGCCATTATGTGAGAAGTCGGCAGGAATAGAAAGAATAAAAGGAGAAATAACATTCAATAAGTACGTGTTTGTCTGGAAATAATGCGAACTTAACAATTGCAAAATTAAAGGAGAGAAAAGAATGAAAAAACGGTTTAAATC
>CAZXCC010000027.1:0-19320 GCA_964638945.1 uncultured Veillonellaceae bacterium
CTGTTCATCAACCTTTCCGGCAAAGCCTATCCAACGGTGGCCGCCGCGAAGGCGGCAGGCGCGCCCACGATAAACTACGGGCTGTTCATCAACTCGATTATTGATTTCCTCATCGTCGCATTTGCCATATATCTGATGATTGTGCAGGTAAACCGGCTGAAGAAAAAGCCGGAGGAAGCGCCGCCGGCCACAAAGGAATGTCCTTTCTGCATATCTGCAATCCCCATCAAGGCAGTCCGGTGCCCGCATTGCACTTCGAACATCGAGACATGAGCAAATCGTTGTTCTAGTATACATTGACGTTGTACGCGGCAGGCTGGTATAATATCGCCAGCTGCACAACAGAAGATCGGGTTGGGGTGCCCCGGGCGACCGGGGAGAATAGGGAAGTCCGAGCATGTTCGCATGCGTAGGCGCGGGCCCGCCACTGTACCGGGGAGATCTTGCAATGCCACCCGCAGGGGGAAGGCGCAAGCCGTCCATGAACCGGGAGCCAGGAGACCTGCCGCAACCTTTTGAATATCCTTCGTGGAAAAAGAAGGCTTTTTTGCGGATTCACGCCGCAATCGGGTCTTCTTGTTTTTTTTCAGTAAATAAAAGAAGCGTTGGGGGTTGTCATGGAGTTGTTGGAACAAACCATCGCCAGAATCACCGAACTGGACGAACCGTCCATGGCACTGGCGGAAAAACGCCTGGAGGCTGTGACGCCGCCAGGAAGGAACTTCGGACATTTGGCGAAAATCGCAAGACAGTATGCCGGAATCATGGGCGAAGACTGCCCGGAAACGCCGGAATCCTGCATGGTGGTAGCCTGCGCCGATCATGGCGTGGCCAGAAATTCCATCAGCGCCTATCCGATCGAAACAACAAGGCAAATGACGGCCAGCTATCTGCTCTCAAAAGGAGCCAGCGCCAATGCTTTTGCCAATTATAGCGGATCGGACATGGTCGTGGCCGATGTGGGCGTGGCTGGAGATTTATCCTTTGTAGAGGGTCTTTGGCACAGGAAAATTGCCTTCGGAACCTCGGACTTCACGCAGGGGCCGGCGATGACGAGACTTCAGGCCATCCAGGCTGTCGAGACCGGGATGGAAATCGTGAATGCCAAAGTGCGGCAAGGGGTTCGCTGTTTCAGCCTGGGGGAAATGGGCATCGGCAACACGACGGCCAGTGCTCTCATAGTGTCGGTATTCACCGGATTATCACCGTCCGTGGTGACGGGACGCGGCACAGGCATATCGGATGACAAGCTCAAAGTCAAGACGGAGCTGGTCCGGCGGGCCCTGGAAATGAATACGCCATGCAGGGACGACGGCCTGGATGTGCTGACAAAAGTGGGGGGCTTTGAAATCGGTGCGCTGGCCGGTGTGGTGCTGGGGGCGGCAGCCAATCGCTGTGCGGTTGTGCTGGACGGGCTCAACACGACGGCAGCTGCAATGATTGCCGACGCCATCCATCCGCTTGCCCGCAAGTACATGTTTGCCTCGCATTTGTCCGGTGAACCGGCCCATATCAATGCCCTGGAACATCTGGGCCTTGCGCCCTGCATCGATATGGGAATTCGTCTGGGAGAAGCGATTGGGGCGTCCGTGGTGGTCGAGATGCTCAAACTGTCGGTTGCATTGCTGCAGAAGACGCAGGAGAATGCGGGAGGACTGAAAAATGCTTGAGAGGACGGTTTCTCGCATCATGCCCCTGGATGAGGAAGCGATGTCCAAATGTCAGGAACGGTTGGATAATCTGATCAAGCCGTTAAACAGCCTGGGCGCTTTTGAAATGCTTGCGCGTAAGATGGCAGGTGTAACGGGGTTTCCCAGGCCGAAAATGTTGCAGAGCAGCATCGTTCTCGCGGCGGGGGACAAAAGTGTGCCCAGCTTGACTGCGCATGTTTTTGCCGCTCATGTCGGCGCCAGACTTGCTTGGTTTGATGCAGGGAAGGGGCGGGGAAACAGCAGGGGCGGCATGCTGGCTGCGATAGAAAGCGGCATCAGAATTGCACAGGTTGAAGTGGCCAAAGGGTCGCGGATCCTTGGCTTGGGAACCTTGGGGAACAATATTTCCGCGGCGGACTCCATCATCAAAGGCAACAGGGTCGGATTTTCCGATCCGCTTGCAATGCTGATGGCGGCAGAAAGCCCGTTGATAGCCGGATTGGCGGGAGTGATCCTGGGAGCTGCGGCAGAACGGGCTGCGGTTGTTCTGGATGACGCGGCCACGTTGGGCGGAGCCTTAGTGGCAATAAAGCTGGCGCCTTTAGCCGGAGAATATCTCGTTGGTTCGCATTTTTCCGCTGAGCGGGGTTCGGAGGAAGCGATTAGGCTTCTGGGTATGCAGGCCTATCTTAAACTGGGGATGAATCTCGGAGAAGGGACCGGAGCGGCATTGGGAATCTCGCTGCTGAAAGCGTCGCTGCATGTTCTGAATGACATGAAGACGTTCGGTGACGCCGCCGTGCCGGTGGCTGAAGATGGGCCGGGCGCGCTTGTGCAAAACCCGGATGTCCGGGACTGACATACTAAGCATTCCATCATGAGATATAGCAGGACATTTCAAGAATAAGGACCGATGTGGAGCGAAGGTGCAGGATGTTGAAATTCTGCACCGAATTTTTCATGGTATGGATCTGTTTTGGCCAAGGAGCTGTGAAATGAACGACAGACTGGCCGCAGAGGAAAATGGGACAGATAAGAGGGGAAACCAAATGGGGAATCATGAAGCGAAAATACTGATTGCCGCCAAGCGGGCCAGAAAGGCCTTTGCGGAAAGATTACGGGTTACTTTTTCCGACACCTACCCGTACAGAACGGTGGACGAACGATGGATCAAGACCTCGGCAGGAGATACAAGGCTTCTTGTGTACCGTCCGCTGAAAACAGCGGGAGCAACTCCGGTATTTGTGAATATCCATGGAGGAGGTTTCGTGCAGGGCAGTGCCGAGGATGACGAGATATGGTGCCAGAGAATCGCTGACAGCGTAGGATGTTGCGTCGTCAGCATCGATTACCATTTGTCGCCGGAACATAAATTTCCTGTTGCGCTCGAGGAATGTTACGATGTGGTGAAATGGGTGCATGACCAATCGGCGCAGTTGGGAGCAGATCCGGCACGGATTGCTGTCGGCGGGCATAGTGCAGGCGGGAACCTTACTGCGGCAATTTGCCTTCTGGCCCGGGAAAGAAAAGAATTTTCCATTGTCTTGCAGGTATTGAACTATCCGCCGCTGGACATGTCGCTGGACCCGTTCCGTCATGAATCGAAGGATATGCTGCTGACACCGAAGGTGCAGGCTTTTTTTACAGCCTGTTATGTCAGAACTCCGGAAGAAGCAAAGAATCGACTCGTATCTCCCCTGCGCGCGGAGGATTTATCCGGGTTGCCTCCGGCGCTGATGATCTCGGCCGAGTACGATCCACTGCGGGAAGAAGAAGAACTCTATGTCCGGCGCCTTGAGGAGGCGGGGATTCCTGTGCAATACGAGTGCTTCCAGGGATGCATGCATGCTTTTACCCACTTTGGCCCCGAAGCTGCGGCAAACGATGCGTGGGAACTGATTCACGCCCGGTTGCGGCAGGCGTTTTGCCTGCGCTGAAACCTATCTTGCGCGAAAGAGGTGTTTTATGAGTACGGTACGTTCTATCCAGGAAATACCGGGTGTAATGCTGGGCAATGCACAGGACGCAAAGGCGGCTACCGGCTGCACGGTCATTATCTGCCCCGAAGGCGCAGTCGCAGGGGTGGATGTGCGCGGGGGCGCTCCGGGAACGCGGGAAACCGATCTTTTGAAACCGGAAAATTATGTGGAAAAGATTCATGCAGTGCTTCTGGCCGGCGGCAGTGCTTATGGACTGGATGCGGCTGCAGGGGTCATGCAGTATCTGGAGGAGTCGGGTATCGGTTTTGACGTCGGAGTGGCCAAAGTGCCGATTGTGGCAGGTGCGGTGCTTTTCGACCTGCCGTGTGGGGACGCCAGGGTTCGGCCGGATAAAGCGATGGGATATGCGGCGTGCGTTGCCGCATCCCGCGGTGATTTTGCTGCCGGGTCAGTGGGAGCCGGTACGGGCGCCACTGTCGGAAAGGTTTATGGCATGGAGCATGCGATGAAAGGCGGACTGGGAGTGTATTGCGTCGTAACGGGCAACCTCGTGATGGCCGCCGTAGTTGCGGTAAACTGCCTGGGTGATGTGGTGGACCCTGCCGGCGGGACAGTCCTGGCGGGGGCGCGCCGACGCGATACGGGAGAGTTCCTGCACAGTGAACGGGGGTTGTTGCAGCAGGCAGAAAAGGCAGCCAACCTGTTCGCAGGCAATACCACCATCGGTGCAGTCATTACCAACGCCAGGCTGACCAAGGCACAGGCGACAAAAATTGCATCCATGGCTCATGACGGGTATGCCCGGACGATGAGGCCCGCACATACCATGCTCGATGGCGACACCATCTTCGCCTTATCGGTGGGACAGGTGCAGGCTGACATCTCCGCTGTCGGAGCACTGGCTGCAGATGTCATGGAAAAAGCCGTGCTGTGCGCTGTGCAGGAAGCGGAGCAACTCGCTGGATTCCCTTGTGTAAAGGATTTGGGATGAGTCATGGGATTTGACGAGAATACGATCTACATCGTGGGGAATGCGAAAGCACAGCAGAATAACCCGATTACCCACCATTTCGGACAGTTGTTCGTTGGTTTCGTCGTGGAAAGAGACGGCGGCAGGATCGTGGCCTGCGGGGTTTCTGCGACGATCAGCATTACCAGCGAGTTTGTCAGCAGCATGTTTGTTGGGAGATCCCTGCAGGATGATCCCGAAGGGGTTCGAAAAATGCTGGAAAACCGATACTTCGGTTCTTCCCAGAAGGCTATCCTGGTTGCCTTCAAAGATGCCCAAAAAAAATACTTCCAGATTCTGAACGGACAGAAAGTCGATCTGGGCGAATAACCTCTGCGGAAGAAGAAAGGTGACGAAAAAAGAGGATTTTTCCCGCCCGTGTCTAATCATACTTGTGGCGAATTATACTGACGCGTTAATCTCATAATGAGCTGCTTTGTTTACCAGCACGCCGGACGGTTGTAAACCATCCCGGTCTGAACGTGAGCGAAATCCAGCAGACAGGCCTTTTCCGAGGTCTTGTTCTGCTGTTTTTTTCATGCGCAAAATAATGTCAGGGAGAGTGAACTATGGACAAAAATGCGGCAAAACAAAGACTCGTGGATCAATTTCTGGAGATGGTGAAAATTGCAAGCCCTTCCCGGCAGGAAGGGAAATTTGCCGATTATTTGCAGAAAGAACTGGAAAAACTCGGCTTTTCGGTGGAACGGGATGCAGCCGGAGAGAAAGCGGGAGGGAACACAGGCAACCTGATTGCTACGCTGGCGGGAAACGGTGCCGCCGAACCGGTATTGTTCTGCTGTCATATGGATACGGTCACGCCGTGCGACAACATCCGGCCGGTAGTGGAAGGCGATGTGATCCGTTCCGACGGCTCGACGATTCTCAGCGGAGATGATAAGGCAGGCATAGCCGCCATTATTGAAGGAGTGCGGCGAATCCGGGAGCGGGGCGTGGAGCACGGACTAGTGCAGGTGCTGTTCACCATCTGTGAAGAAGTCGGCATGCATGGTTCCAAAGGACTTGATTATGGGAAGATCAAGGCCAAATGGGCATTTGTGCTTGATGCGGAAGGGCCCTTGGGTCAAATCGTGGTCCAGGGTCCGGCAAAAGACGTTGTCAAGGCGACGGTAACCGGACGGTCTGCGCATGCGGGACTGAGCCCCGAACGAGGAATCAGCGCCATCCAGGTGGCGGCCCGGGCAGTGGACCGTATGAAACTTTTGCGGATTGATGCGGAGACTACCGCCAACATCGGCACGATCAGCGGCGGCACCGCCACCAACGTCGTTGCCGAAAAGGTGGAAATCGTTGCGGAGTCGCGCAGTCTGGCCAATGAGAAACTGGACATCCAGAGCGGACACATGAAAGAATGCTTCGAAGAAGCAGCGCGCGAGTACGGTGCTGCCGTTGAAGTGGATATTCAGCGCAGCTATGCGGCATTCAAACTGACAGAACAGGACCCGGTAGTCGGGCACTGCGTCAAGGTGATGCGACTGCTGGGGCTGGAACCCGAACTTGTTTCCACCGGCGGCGGCAGCGACTGCAACGTTTTCAATGCGCGCGGAATGACGGCGGTCGACCTTGCAATCGGCATGACTGACGTTCATACCAGGGAGGAGAGTATCAAAATATCCGACATGGAAAAGGCCGCCTGCCTGATCGAGGCCATTATCGAACATAATAAATAGAGGGTAAGGGGGATTCGGACAGGTGAAAATCCAGCAGATACAAATCGGCAAAGTAAGCATTCCGTTGAAAAAACCATTCAAAACAGCCCTGCGGCAGGTAAATTCGGCAGAGGACATTATCGTCAAGGTGATTGCGGATTCGGGGGAAACCGGATTCGGCAATGCGCCCCCCACTGCGGTGATTACCGGAGACAGTCAGGATTCGATCATCGCTGCCATCCGGGATACGCTCGGTCCCAAAATAATCGGCATGGATGTCGAAAACCTGGAAGAGATTCTGAGTACGTTGGATGCGGGGATGCTGCACAATCATTCCGCCAAGGCGGCCCTGGACATCGCGGTCCACGACCTGTTCGGCAAACGTTTTGGGATGCCGCTGTATAAATATTTCGGCGGCTATTGCAACAGGATGGAAACCGACCTGACAATCAGCCTGAACGGACCGGAAGAGATGGTGCGGGATGCGAAGGAAGCGGTGTCGGAGGGATATGCCGCCATCAAAATCAAGGTCGGAAACGAACCGGCTCTTGATATAAAAAGAGTGCAGGCCATTCGTGCGGCTGTCGGTCCCGCAGTCAAGATCCGGCTTGATGCGAATCAGGGATGGAGCGCCAAAGAGGCGGTCCGGACCATCCGCAAGTTTGAAGAGGACTGCCTGGATATCGAACTGGTGGAGCAGCCGGTAAAGGCGCATGATTTCGAAGGTCTCAAATATGTGACGGAAAGGGTGGAAACGGATATCATGGCGGACGAATCGGCGTTTGGACCGTTCGAGGTGTTCCGCCTGCTGTCGATGCGAGCCTGTGACATGATCAACATCAAGCTGATGAAAGCCGGAGGACTTCACAATGCAGTGAAAATCGCCAACTTTGCAGAAACTGTCGGTGTGCAGTGCATGATGGGCTGCATGCTGGAAAGCAAGGTCGGCATCACTGCCGCAGCCAGCCTGGCTGCAGGGAAAAAGATCGTCACCCGCGCCGATTTGGATGCCGCGGTGCTTCTGGCGGAAGACCCGGTAGTCGGAGGTGTGAGTTTCCAACAGAACCAGCTGCTGATCTCTGAAGAACCGGGACTTGGAATTACTGAAATCCTGGGATGGAAACCAGTATAACAAAAAGGAGGAAAATCAATTGGGCATTGTCATTTCGTTGCTTGTAACTTTTTGGATGGGGTATCTCATCGTCAAAAAGTACAAACCTCAGCCGGTGTTGTTCATTGCCGGACTGATCCTGATGTTTACCGCGGTGTTGCTCGGGCTGGGACAGATTCTGCCTGCAAAACAGAGCACCGGGTCAGTGCTGTTTGATGCATTCGAGTTTATCAAACAGACGTTCAGTTCCCGCGCAGGCGGATTGGGCCTGAATATCATGGCGGTGGCGGGCTTTGCGCGCTATATGGACCACATCGGCGCGAGCAAGGCGCTGGTGAAGCTGACGATTACGCCGCTGCTTGCGCTTCGCGCACCGTATCTTGTCATGGCCGGCGCCTGGATACTGGGGATGTGCCTGGGCCTCGCCATCAACAGCGCATCCGGGTTGGCGATGCTGCTGATGGTTACGGTTTTCCCGATTCTCATCAGCCTTGGCGTCAGCCGACTGTCGGCTACGGCCGTGATTGCCACCACGCTCTGCCTGGACTGGAGCCCGAGCGACACGGGAACGCTGCTTGCGGCAAACACTGCCGGAATCGATCCCGTGACCTATTGGGTGCAGTATCAGGTGCCCATTGCCGCCGTGGTGATTCCTGTGGTCGCGCTGCTGCACTATTTTACCCAGAAATGGATGGATAAGCGTGACGGGCATGTGGTTCAGGTGACTGAACTTGTTGCAGCAACAGATAAAGATCTGGAAGTGGAAAAAATGCCGCCGATGTTTTATGCCATTTTGCCGGTGATTCCCCTGGCGTTGATTTTGGCATTCAGCAATCTGTGGATTTCCTGGATCAAGATGGATATCATCAAGGCGATGTTTATCGGACTGGCAATCGGGATGTTGGTGGAATATCTCCGGTTGCGGGACGGAAAGAAAGTCCTTGCCGATATCCAGGTGTTCTTCGATGGACTGGGAATGCAAATGGCCAACGTCATTACCCTGATTGTGGCCGGTGAAACTTTCGCCAAAGGCCTGGTGACGATCGGAACGATCGATACCATCATTCATTCCGCCCAGACTTCCGGGTTCGGCGCTGCCGGCATGATTCTGGTCATGATTACGATTATCGCAGTATCGTCGGTTCTCATGGGGTCAGGCAATGCTCCGTTCTTCGCCTTTGCCGCGCTCACGCCCACAGTTGCGACCAAGATGTCCGTAGCGCCGGTGGTTATGCTTTTGCCGATGCATTTTGCCGCCAGCGCCGCCCGGGCGATGTCTCCGATTACGGCCGTCATCGTGGTTTCGTCCAGCATGGGCGGAGTGTCTCCGTTTGATGTTGTCAAACGGACTGCCATTCCCATGGCGGGTGCGTTGATCACTCTTGTTGCGGCAAACTTCCTTTTCTTCTATAAATAGAAGAAAAGACAGGGGAAAAGCAGGGTAAAGAAGAGACGCCTCACTATTAATGAGGCGTCTCTTCTTTACCCCTGCTTCAGGGCTCTTATTTCAGTGTCTTGATTACTTCAAGCGCTTTATCCAGCTGAGGATCTGCCTTTGTATCCGCATCCTTCGGCATTTCCACGACAAAGTCCGGTTCAATGCCGATGCCGTGGATGGAACGGTCTTTTGGGGTATGATACTGGGCAATGGTGACTTTGACTGCAGAGTCGCTGTCAAGCGGCACCACGCGCTGTACGGAGCCTTTGCCGAAGGTCTTGACACCCACCAGTTTTCCTGTATTCGTGTCCTGGACAGCCCCTGCCACGATTTCCGATGCGCTCGCACTTCCGCCGTTTATCAGCACTACCAGCGGGCCAACCGGTGTTTCCAATGACGATGTGAGGGTTTCGCGGGCGCCGTCTTTATTGATGACCGATACGACGGGACCTTTGGGAACCAACTGACCGGCCACCTTGACGCTTTCTCCGATCAGGCCGCCCGGATTGTTGCGCAGGTCAAGGATGAGCGCCTTCATTCCCTGCGATTTCAGTTCCTGCAATTTTTGGATGAAATCAGTGCCTGTTGTTTCGCTGAACATGGACAGGCGGATGTAGCCGATATCCTCTTCCAGGATTTTTCCGCTGACGGTCTTCAGCTGGATGGTAGCCCGGGTAAGCAAATATTCCTTTGGCTCCTGTCCGGCACGCTGGATCAGCAGTTTAACCTGGCTCCCCTCGGGACCGCGTATTTTGCCGACGGCTTCATCAATCGGCATATCCTTGGTGTCCTGGGCATCGATGCGGAGGATCTGGTCTCCGCTTAAAATACCGGCCGCTTCGGCTGGAGTGCTTTCAATCGGCGCGACGACGGTCAGCATTTTTTCCTTGACGCCGAGAACGATGCCTACACCGCCGAAGGAACCTTTTGTTTCCAACATGAGTTCCTTGTACATTTTCGGGTCCATGTATACGGAATATGGATCGCCCAGGGAATTCACCAACCCCTTTACCGCGCCTGTCATCAGGTTTTCGCCTGTGGCATTGCCCACATACTGCGATTTGACGACAACCATGGAGCGGAAGAGCTTCAATGTGGCCGCAATTTCCGCCGGATCCATCTGCGACATATACATGTTGATTTCCATGACGGCGGATTTCTGCAACACCGTTGACCCGGGAGCGTTGGTGTCCGGGCTGGCCCAGAGTGTGGCGGGAATCAGGGAGAAACTGATCAGGAGCGAAAATGCGATGATGAGTTTCATTTTCCGGAATTTGTGCAGTAACATGATTATTCCTCCAGTAAGTACAGCAGTTTATTGTCCTATTATAACGCATCTGCTGCATGGATGGCGTGTTTTCCTTGCAGGAGACGGAAACGGATTGCCGAAAAAGAGATATAATGATAAAAAAGATTGTTTGAGGATTGCCGGTGGAACTGGGTCTCGTGAAACTCATCCTGTCCATTGCCGTCGTTGTGGGCCTGGCGGAAGTCGCAAAAAGGGTCGATCCGACGTTGAGCGGTGTGCTGCTGGGATTGCCCCTGGGAGCAGGTCTGACCGTGTATTTCATCTCCTTTGAGCAAGGCGTCGAATTCCTGCTGCCTGGGATTCCCTGGGCGATTGCCGGTCTGGCTTCCTCCTTGCTTTTTTGCCTTGGATATTTGTGGGCAGCAAGAAAAATCAAGACCGGGCGGATTGTGTCCGTCGTGTCGGGCTCTTTGGCAGCGACGGCGCTGTTCTTTGTTTCCGGTGCTTTCCTACGCGGTCTGGACTTGGATGTTTTTAGTGCGACTCTTCTGTTTATGGCGGTTGCTGCTGGGAATCTCCTGATTCTGAGATTCTTTCCCTGGGGGGCCGAACAAAAAAAAGCCGGCCCGCTTTCCCCGAAAGAGCTGTTGTTGCGCGCACTAATCGCCGGACTGATTATCACTGGCGTGACGATGGCTGCGCCTATGGCAGGCAGCCGATGGGCCGGGATTCTGAGCTCTTTTCCGTCCACGTTGTATGCCCTGCTGGTGATCGTTCATTATGAAACGGGCGATGAGCTGTATCCCGTGATTATCCGGGGATTTGCCCGGAGCGTCACCACGCTTGCCGTTTTCTACCTGGGATGCCTTGCGGCATTGCCGTTTTTCGGTTTGAACCTGGGTTTTGCCATTGTCTATGCGATTTCTGCGGCATATCTTTTTTTACTGCATCGTTTTCCCCGGTTCATCAGAAGAAAAGAAAAGAACATATAATAGAAAAATGGAGACGATTGTTTGAAACGGGTGACTGCGGCCATCATCATGCAAGATGGCAAAGTGTTGATCGCGCAAAGGGCGCGGGAAGACAGGCTGGCATTGAAATGGGAGTTCCCGGGCGGCAAGGTGGAGGAGGGAGAAACTCCGGAATCCTGCCTGAAGCGTGAGATTCGGGAAGAACTTGGACTGGACATCCACGTGACGGAACATTTTATGACAAATGTGTTCCCTTATGAGACGGGGACCATTGAGCTGATGACATTCTTATCCGTAATTTTGGGCGGTGCCATGAGTTTGAACGTGCATGCCGAAGCAAAATGGGTTTTCGTACAGGAAATGAAAAACTATGATTTTGCGCCGGCTGACGTTCCGATCGTAAAAAAACTGATGGAAGAAAACGGGCCATGGGCTCAGAAGAGGTGAGCGGATTGCCGCATACGCAGCGAAAAAACATCGTGCCGGGCATTGCCGTAAAAATTGTCCAGAAACCGCATCAGCGGACAGGCCAGTTGACAGAGGGAATCGTGAAGGACATCCTGACATCCAGTCCGGTTCATTCCCGGGGAATTAAGGTGCGTCTCACTTCCGGCATCGTGGGAAGGGTGCATCAAATCATTTCAAGCTGATGCGGTAAAAGGTGAGGCGAACTATGGGAATGATGATCGGAATACCTTTACAGAAAACAACAAGAGCATTTGTTGCCATCGGAATCGCCATCCTGATGTTGGCCATGGTGGTTGCAGGATGCGGTGGCGACAGCAAGAAAGCCGACGACAAAGCGGCGGCTTTTCAGAAAGTCGTCCTGAAGCTCGGTACGGAAACCGCCGTGTCGCATCCGGAAACCAGGGGTTCGCAGAAACTCGCCGACATCGTCAGGGAAAAATCCAAGGGCACCCTGGAAATACATGTATATGACAGCGCCAAAATCGGCAGCATGAAAGAACGCATTGAGGGCATGCGCCTCGGTACAGTGGATATATCCACCTACTCTGTCGGATTCCTGGCCAATTATATCCCTGTTCTTGGCGTTTTCGACCTGCCTTATATTTATAAGGACAAAGCCCATGAGTTCCGCGTGTTCGATGGCGACATCGGCAAGGAAATTGATAAAAAAATGCAGGAAAAGGGCTTCCGAGTACTGTGCTACTTTGATATGGGTTTCCGCCAAATCACCAACGATAAAAAGCCCATCAGCACTCTGGCTGATATTCGGGGCATGAGGATCCGCGTTCCGCAGACCGAGGCCAGCATCGAAGGCTTCAAGGAGCTTGGCGCAGCTCCTACACCGATGGCCTTCGGTGAAGTGTATATGGCGCTGCAGCAGAAAGTCGTAGATGGCCAGGAAAATCCCCTTTCTGTCGTGGTATCTGCCAAATTCAACGAGGTGCAGAAATATCTGTCTTTGACCAATCATCAACTATTCATCCAGGTGCTGTCCATCAGTGAAAAATCCTGGAAGAAACTTTCCCCCGAGCATCAGAAGATCTTGATGGAAGCTGCGAAAGAAGCCCAGGCTTTTGAACGCGAAATCATCGCCAAGGAAGAGGTCGAACTGATTAAGACACTGAAAGACAAAGGCATGGAAATCAACGAAGTGAAGGATATTGCGCCGTTCGCTGAAGCTGCCAAACCGTTGCGTGACATCTACATCAGGAAGCTCGGCAATGAAGCAAAGGATATGTTTGGCAAGATAGATTCTGTACGGGAAAAATAAAAACTCTCGGACGGAAACAGGAACGGGCGGATTTGCAGATGCAATCCCTCTTCAGTTGACAAGGCGGCTTGAGACCGCTATATTAATAATACAAGCTGCGTCGGGGTAAGACCCGTCCCTGACAGGGGATGGGTTCCCTTTTTTTGTCTTGCAGAAATGTGCGGTTGGCTTTCTGAGTTGAAGGAGGGTTTCACAATGTCGGTTTTGGATACGCTCAGGGAACGGGGATTTGTTCACCAGATGACTCATGAAGAGGAAATCGCCGAGCTCCTGGAAAAAGAAAAGATTACTTTTTATATCGGGTTTGACCCCACGGCAGACAGTCTGCATGTCGGACATTTTCTCGGCATGATGGTCATGGCCCATATGCAACGCGCGGGACACAGGCCGATTTGCCTCATCGGCGGAGGAACCGCCATGGTGGGAGACCCGTCAGGCAAGACGGACATGCGCAAAATGATGACGTTGGAAACCATCCAACAGAATGGCGAATGCTTCAAAAAGCAAATGCGGCGCTTTATTGACTTCAATGACGATAAGGCGCTGATGCTGAATAATGCGGATTGGCTGCTGAAACTGAATTATGTGGAAATGCTCCGCAGTATCGGTGTGAGTTTTTCCGTGAACCGGATGCTGACGGCTGACTGCTACAAGCAACGGCTGGAGCATGGTCTGACTTTTCTCGAGTTCAACTACATGGTCATGCAGGCCTATGACTTTTTGGAATTGAACCGCCTTACCGGCTGTGTCATGCAGATGGGTGGCGCAGACCAATGGTCGAATATTCTGGCTGGTGCGGACCTCATTCGCAGAAATGAAAACAAGCCGGCATACGGATTGACCTTTACCCTGCTCACAACGAGCGACGGACGAAAGATGGGCAAAACGGAAAAAGGCGCTCTCTGGCTGGATGCGGAAAAGACTTCCCCGTATGATTTTTATCAGTACTGGCGCAATGTGGATGACGCCGATGTGGAACGCTGCCTGGCATTGCTCACCTTCCTGCCGATGGATGAAGTCAGGCGCCTGGGCGCATTGAAGGATCAGGAAATCAACGAAGCGAAAAAGGTGTTGGCTTTCGAAGTCACGCAGCTTGTGCACGGAACGGAAGAGGCGAAAAAGGCGAAACAGGCTGCGGAAGCGTTGTTCGGTGGGGCGGGTGCGCTGGACAATGCTCCCACGGTTTCAATTTCCAGGGAAATGATTGGAACGAAAATTGTCGATATTTTGACAACGACCGGCGTGTTTGCTTCCAAAGGGGAAGGACGACGGCTGATCCAGGGCGGCGGTTTGTACGTGGGCGACACAAAAATCAGTGACCCGGAGTTTCTGTTGACACCGGACCTGTTTGATGGCGACAGCGTACTTGTCCGCAAGGGGAAAAAGAGTTATCACCGGATCGTTGTGGAGTAGTCCAAGAGGAAAATATTCCGTTGTGCCGCCGGCAGAATCATTCTGCCGGCATTATTTTTGCAATATTTTTTTGCATTGCAGGATTTTTGCAAGCTCTGTCAAAAGTAGTATGTGAATTCGGAATGTATACAATAAGTATACGAAAAGCAAACCGCGAAAAATGGCAGACTGGAGGAGTATATTGATGGTTTCAATTCTAACGATGGAAACTCCAAAAGAAGCAAGTTTGCGGGATAAAGCCTATCGCGTGATTCGAAACAAGATTGTGACTTGCGAATTTTACCCGGGCAGTCCATTGAATGAGCGTGAACTGGTGGAACTTGTCGGTGTTAGCCGGACTCCTATCAGGGAAGCGCTGAACCGCCTGGAACAGGAGCAGCTGGTGACTCTGACCTCCCAAAAAGGCGCAACAGTGACACAAATCACTCCGAAAGTGATCAATGATATTTTTCAGTTGCGTGATATGCTGGAACCGTATGTGGTCAGCATGGTTACCCCTGATTTTCCCAAGGAGGTTCTGGTGGAACTTCAGCAGGGTTTTGCCGAAAACTCGCCTGACAGATATAAAGAACTCGTGGCATTGGACGGGAAGATGCATTATGCCATCGTCCATGCTTTTGGCAATTCGTACCTGAACAATCTGATGGAAAATATGTACACACAGAATGAGCGAATTCGATTTCTCTCCACGATGCTGCCACAGCGGCTTGCGGAAAGTTTCTCGGAGCATCAGGCGATTCTGGAGGCAATGTTGGCCCGTAAACCGAAACAAGCCGCTGATGCCATGCGCGAACACCTGCAGAGAGCCAGGCAGGTCGCGTTTACACTATGAATATGCGGTTGCTTCCAATTCGTGAGATTCCTGTTTCATAGGGAAGGAAAGGAGTGAAATGCGCCATGCAATCATTGGATCTGCAGAAATATCCGCCGATTAAGCTGCCGCGTTTTGCGAGGATTCAACAAAAATTTGCCAGAGAAAAGCTGGACGATATTCCTGGGGAAGTTCGTCAGGCAATGCGGCCGCATCTGGATGGGGTATGCGGCAAGAGGATCGCTGTCGGTGTCGGCAGCCGCGGCATTGCCAATATCGCCCTGATTACCAAAACGGTGATTGATGTACTGCTGCAGGCAGGAGCAAAACCTTTCCTCATTCCGGTGATGGGGAGTCACGGTGGTGCAACGGCGGAAGGTCAGGCAGAAATGCTCGAATCATTCGGCATTTCTGCTGCAACGATGGGAGTGCCTGTCGATGCAACGATGGAAGTCGAACCCATCGGTGAAATCGAACCGGGGCTGCCCATATATGTCTGTAAAAGTGCGCTGGAAGCAGACGGCATCGTCATAATTCCCCGGATCAAGCCGCATACCTGCTTCCGCGGCGCGATTGAAAGCGGCATCTGCAAAATGCTGGTGATTGGGCTGGGAAAACAGATTGGAGCGGATTCCGTCCATGCGCAGGGGTTCAATCGCTTTGCAGAGCTGATCCCCAAGGCAGGGCGTTTGATTGCGGAAAAGACAAAAGTGCTGTTTGCGGTGGCTTTGGTGGAGAACGCTTTTGAAGACACCTGCCGGATCGAAGTCGTTCCACAGGAAGACATTCTGAAGCTCGACACAGAAAAAGCAATGCTGCAGAAAGCCCGCAACTTGATGGGGCGGATCCTGTTGCCGAAATTTGATGTACTTGTCATAGATTATATTGGGAAAAACATCAGCGGCGACGGACAGGACCCGAACGTAACCGGACTGTATATTTCCCCGTGGATGAGCGGGGGGCCCGAGTTTCAAAAAAGCGTTATTTTGGACCTGACGGAAGAAAGCCACGGCAATGCAAACGGTGTGGGAATGGTGGACGTGACCACACGAAAGCTGTTTGACAAGATCGATTATGTGAGCATGTACACCAACGGTTTTACCAGCACGGAAGTGGAAGCGTGCAAGATTCCGCTGGTAGCGTCCACCCCGGAAGATGCCATCCGGATTGCGGTAAAGCTGTGCAACGGCGTCCTGCCAGGGCAGCATAAAATAGTGTGGATCAAAAACACGTTGGAACTGACGGAACTATTGATCAGTGAGCCCTTGCTGGACGAAGCGGCTGCACATCCGGATATCGAAGTGGTATCGGGACCCTGTGAGCTCAAATTTATCGATGGCGAGCCCCAGAGAGAATTGATCTGAACGGAGGATGTTTTATGAAGGGTTTAGTCAAGTATGCCAAAGGGAACGGCAACATGGAACTGCGGGAAATTCCGGAACCGCAGGCCGGACCCGGACAGGTCAAAATTGAAGTGAAGGCGGCGGGAATCTGCGGGTCGGACTTGCACATCTATCACGATGATATCGCCGGGATTCCCATCAACCCGCCTGTGGTCACCGGACATGAGTTCTGCGGCGTAGTGACGGAAGTGGGAGAGGGAGTCACCCGCTGGAAAGTCGGCGACCGGGTCACGTCGGAAACGGCCTTCAGTTTCTGCGGCGAATGCATGCACTGCCGGACCGGGCGGTACAATCTCTGCAATCAAAGGCGTACACTCGGCTACTGGTACAACGGGGTCTTCACCAAATACACCGTGGTTCCGCAAGAGCGGGTGCACCGCCTGCCCGACCATGTGGATTTCATTGCCGGTGCCTTGTGCGAACCTCTGGCCTGCGTCACGCATGCAGTGCTGGAACTTACAAAGCTCGAGACAGGCGATGTCGTCCTGGTCAGCGGGCCCGGCTCCATTGGGCTGCAGGCGCTGCAGGTCGCAAAATCTGCCGGTGCGGTCGTCATTGTCAGTGGGACCGATGTGGACCGGGAAAGACTGGACATGGCAAAAAAATTGGGTGCTGACTACGTGATCGACGTTACGAAGGAAAATATCTTTGAGGCGGTGGAACGGATTACCGGCGGAAAGGGCGCCGACGTGACCCTCGAGTGTTCGGGCGCGGCCAGGGCGGCGAATGATGCGCTCCTTCTGACCCGCAAAGGAGGACAATACACCCAGATCGGCCTGTTCGGCAAACCGATCCAGATCGATTTTGAAAAAATCTGCTTCCGCGAACTGAAGGTCACCGGGTCTCTCGGCTCGACCTGGACTTCCTGGGAAAAGGCAATCCAGCTGATTGCCGCCGGTACGGTGGACACCAAGATACTGGTTTCGGATATTCTGCCTGTCACCGAATGGGAAAAAGCGTTTGCGAAATTTGAAAATAAAGAAGGAATGAAACTGGTACTCACGCCGGTTGAATGAGGGAGGGGCAAAAACATGTCAATGGACGCTGCGAAAGAAAAACAGCTCAAAGACATTGCAAAACAAATGCGGCTCGACATTGTCGAAATGCTGCACAACGTCAAGACGGGCCACCCGGGCGGATCTTTGTCTGCGGTGGAAATCCTTGCCGTGCTCTATCACAACCAGATGAATGCGAACTGCAAGGATGCCTGCAGCTGCGAGCGGGACCGGTTTGTTCCATCCAAGGGCCATTGTGCGCCGGTGCTGTACACCACATTGGCGGACAAGGGGTATTTCCCCAAAGAAGAGCTGAAAAACCTTCGGCAGCTCGGATGTATCCTGCAGGGGCATCCGGACATGAAACGGACTCCTGGAGTCGATATTTCCACGGGCTCGCTCGGGCTGGGGCTTTCCGTGGGAATCGGGATGAGCCTGGCGGCACAGCTGGACAAACAGGAATATTATACTTTTGTTCTGCTGGGCGATGGTGAACTGCAGGAAGGACAGAACTGGGAAGCGGCGATGGCCGCCGCCAAGTTCAAACTGGACCATCTCATCGCCATTGTGGACAACAACGGCGTGCAGCTTGATGGAACACTGGAGGAAATCATGCCGATGGGCGATATCGGACGAAAGTTTGAAGCCTTCGGCTGGAACGTGCTGCATGTGGACGGCCATGATGTCCGTGCGGTTGATGCAGCGATTGACCAGGCCAAAATGGCCCGGGGGAAACCTAGCGTCATCATCGCCAAGACTGTCAAAGGCAAAGGCGTGTCGTTCATGGAAGGCAAAAACTCCTGGCACGGCAAAGCGATTGAAGACAGTGATTATGCCATTGCCATGGCGGAGCTGGGAGGTGCCAAATAATGAAAGCAATGCGTGAAGCTTACGGAGAAGCGCTCGTCGAGTTGGGGCGCGTCAATCCGGATGTTGTCGTACTGGATGCAGACGTTGCCAGTTCGAGCCGTTCCATCTTATTCAAGCAGGCGTTCCCTGACCGCTTCTTTAACATCGGCATTGCCGAGGGCAACATGGTGGGAATTGCAGCGGGACTTGCCACGGCAGGCAAGATTCCCTTCGTGAATACGTTTGCCTTTCTGCTGGCGCTAAGAGCGGCCGACCCGGTTCGCAGCCTGGTTGCCTACAATAAGCTGGGCGTGGTACTGGCCGGCGCTTACGGCGGCTTTTCCGACTCGTATGACGGAGCCAGCCACCAGGCGGTGGAAGATGTCGCCGTGATGCGGTCGTTGCCGAATATGACGGTCATCGTTGCCTCTGATGAATTTCAGGCGAAAAAGGCCGTGTTTGCGGCAGCCGAGCTGCACGGCCCGGTATATCTGCGCCTCAGCCGGGCGGAAGTTCCCGCGGTATATAATGCGGATTCCCCTTTTACCATCGGCAGGGGCGTCGTTCTCAAAGAAGGCGGTGATGTCACGATCATCGCCAACGGATACATGGTGACAAAGGCGCTGGAAGCTGCGGCGCTTTTGGCAAGTGAAGGGATTAAAGCAGAGATTGTCGATATGCATACAGTCAAACCGATCGATTCGGAACTGATTCTGAAATCGGGAAGTAAAACGGGTGCTGTGGTGACTGTGGAAGAACACAGTATCTATGGCGGGCTCGGTTCCGCAGTCGCCGAGGTGCTGGGCGGCAAGCTGCCGTTGCCGCTGGAAATGCTGGGGATTCAGGACGTGTTCGGCGAATCCGGCGCGTATGAAGCCATCCTGAGCAAACACGGCCTGGACAAATTTGCGGTGGCCGAGGCGGCCAAGAAAGCGATTGCCCGGAAAAAATAACAAAAAATCATAACAAGAAATAAGAAGATGGCGCAGCGACGAAACCCGCTGCGCCATCTTTACTTGTCGTACGCCCGGCATGGGCGTCATCTATAGGATGAAAGTTCCGAACGGGGGC
>CAZXCC010000028.1:0-18901 GCA_964638945.1 uncultured Veillonellaceae bacterium
GTACCACCCTCGGTTGCCTTGCCATCCTTCGAAGGTTCTTCTTTTTTTGTTTCGGTGCTTTTCAATGCAGTTTTTTCGGCCGGCATCACATGATCCAGAGCTGCTGCAAGTTTGTCGGAAAAGTCGCTCTGTCCCTTGCCTGCACGCCCCGTGGTATTATCCGTTTTTACCGCGGAAATTGCCTGTATAAGGTTTGCTATCTCCATTCATTTTCACCTCCTTTCCTTGCGATACCCTGCGTCATTTGCGCTTTATCATAGCCTGTGTCAGGCGGGCCGCCTTTTTGGGTTCGAGTGTGGAAAGAATTTTGGCAGCGGCATCATCTTCCATACGGGAAAGAATCAAGATTACCTGTTCATCTTCCAGGTTGTTGAAAACTGCCGCCGCTTCTTCCGCTTTCATGGCACTATAGAGTTTGGCCAGCTTTCCGTAAACTTTGGCCGTATCGGCAGTTTCTTTTATAGGAGGTTTCACCGCACCACTCGCCGGCTGCGCCGGTGCTGCAGATGCCACCGACTGCGTTGCTGCATTATCTGGTGTAGTTGCCGCAGCAGGTTTCGCCTCGGACTTCTTCTTGTCACCGTCCAGTTCGACCAAAGGGAAGTTTGTCTGCGGTTTTTCACCGGGAACCTCTTCCTCTAGTGGTTTTCGCGCAATACCCACTTTTGCGAGGTAGGGATCTGCTTTTGCCATATATGGTTCAATCTTCGCCATCATATCCGGCGCTATCGTTATCCATCGATAGTATACTCCTGCCGTAGCGGCCATACTGCCAAGCAAAAAAAACAGGAACAGCCACAATCGCCAACGCCGCTTCTTTTTGGCGGGTTTTGCCGGTGGAGTCTTTCCTGCTTTTCCGGTAGGAGGAGCTGCTTTTTTGCCTTTCGTTTCCATTCTCAGCCTACTGCCTTTCTGCCATTTTCATTTATGAATCGCGAATATAGCGCTGCCCGGCGAGTTCATCCAGGAATGCCTGCTCTTCCTGCAATACTTCCTCCTGGTATTGTTGAAGGCGTTTATCACGCAGATTATCCACAACCTTGCGCCTTCGAGATGCCTCTTCGAATGCTTTGAGACATTTTTGCCTGCGTTCGCCTGCAGCGATCACTTTCGCACCTTGCAACCGTATGCCTTCTCTTGTTGTATCGATGTATTCCTGAAACATCTTAAGCATTATTGAAGAGCTCTGTTTTGCCTGTTCTTCCTTCATGCCATTGAGTGTTTCTGTAAGAACCGTTTGCATCTGTTGCAATTTTTCTTTTTCATGCAAAAAAACGCGAGTGGCCTTGGCAAATTCTGCCTGAGCCTGTTCCTCGCGAATTTTACGAAAATCCAGTAGACGCTGCAATTTGAACTGAAACCGTCGCACAATCTACACTCCAATATTTTGATCTATGTGACCAATTGTTTCATCATTGCTACCGTATCAGCCAAAGTAGCCCTCTCCATAACCCCCTGGCGCAAAAATGCCCGAATTGCGGGATTCTTTGCAATCGCCTGATCAATTTCCGGATTGCTGCCAGGCGAGTAAGCTCCGATATTGATGAGATCCTCCGCTTCCTGATAAGTTGCCTGAAGGCTGCGAATCCTCTGTGCGGCCTGCCAGTGTTCCTGATCAATGACCTCGGTCATGACACGACTCAGGCTGGCTAATATATCGATCGGAGGGTAATGGTTCTGTGTTGCAAGCTTTCTCGAAAGCACAATATGCCCATCCACGATGCTGCGAACCGTATCGGCAATCGGCTCATTCATATCGTCACCATCGACAAGCACGGCATACATACCGGTAATGGATCCCTTCTCGCCCGTTCCTGAACGTTCCAGCAATTTTGGCATCATGGCAAAAACTGAAGGCGGATAACCGCGCGTTGCAGGGGGTTCCCCAATCGTCAGTCCGACTTCCCGCTGCGCCATCGCCACCCGGGTCAGGGAATCCATCATCAGCATCACGTCAAGACCTTGGTCGCGAAAATATTCCGCAACCGCCGTAGCCGTATTTGCTCCTTTGATTCGCAAAAGCGCCGGTTGATCGGAAGTTGAAACTACCACAACGGATTTGGCCAACCCCTCTTCACCCAGATCACGCTCAATAAAATCGAGTACTTCACGTCCCCGTTCACCAATCAGTGCAATCACATTGATATCCGCACTGGTATTTCTTGCAATCATCCCCATCATCGTGCTCTTGCCAACGCCGCTTCCTGCCAGTATCGCCATACGCTGGCCTTTGCCAAGGGTCATAAGCCCATCAACGGCACGAATCCCAACAGATACCGGCTCACAGATACGCCTTCGTGAAAGAGGCGCAGGAGGTGCGTTCAGAACAGCATAGTCGCAATCGCAAAGCAACGGCCCCTTGCCGTCTATTGGGTTGCCGAGACCATCCAAAATCCGACCGAGCAGTTGCCTACCGACCTTGACCCGCAGAAGACGTTGCGATGATACCACTTCGCTGCCGGGACCGATGCCCTGCATCTCACCAAGCGGCATCAACAACACGCGGTTTTCACGGAATCCGACCACTTCAGCCGGGAGGGGAGGTGCATCGGTTCTCGGATAAACGTAGCAAAGTTCCCCCATATTGATGCTCGGGCCATCCGACTCGATGACCAGACCGATCACTTTTGTGATCTTGCCCTTCATCTGCACAGTTTCCATTGTCTGTATGGCATTTAGATAGGCTTCGGCACAAAATTCTTTCATGGCAACAAATCCAGCAGTGCCCGACGTATCGCTTCCAGCTGGGTATCAATTCCTGCTTCGACTGTGCCAAAGGAAGTTTCAATCAGACAACCGCCGCGCGCCAATACGGGATCAGCGGAAACTGTCAGGGATCGCTCCACTCCAACAACACCCTGCAGATCACGTCGCGCTTGCATTATTTGGTCATAGTCATCCGGACTGACGTGAATATTGATATTGTCCTGGTCACGCACACGTTCCAGCGCACCCCTGACAAGATTCAACACTACGGTAGGACGCTCGGCCATTTCTTCGCTGATCACTTTCCTACTGATGGCAAGCACCAGCTCAATAATTTTCGGTTCTGCTTCGGCTAGCAGACGGTCTACTTCCTGCTGCGCTGCGACGACCATCCCATTGGAGCGGTCCGCAGCCTCACGCAGCTGTTCCGCCATCTGTTGCCTGGCTTCCGCAAGCCCTTGCTGCAGGCCTTCATCCTTCCCTTGCTGCAGACCCATCGCATGGCCTTGTTTACGGCCTTCATTCTGGCCGTCCTGAATAGCCTGTGCACACAGCTTGTCCGCTTCATTTCTTGCATTTTCAACGATGTCTTTTGCTTCAGCACGAGCTGCCTGGATAATCTCATCCTCCGGAGCGATGGAGACGACGGGTTCTGATACTAACTCACATTCGTCCGGAGCCGTTTCACACGTCCCGCATTGTTCAAGCCCTGCTACATCCAGTTCGCTGAATTTCTGCATGGCGATAATGACAGGATCTTTGGATATATTTGCATATTTGATGATTCGATTATCAGACGAGGACATCGTCGCCCCTGCCTCTGGAAATCGTAATTTCTCCTGCATCTTCCAATCGGCGGATTACTGCCACGATTTTCTGTTGTGCTTCTTCCACGTCCCGGATACGCGTCGGTCCCATGAAGGAAATCTCTTCACGCAGCATTTCGGCAGCGCGTTTGGACATGTTCTTGTAAATTTTTTCAGCCACATCTGACGAAGCAGCTTTGAGTGCGAGTCCCAGTTCCTTGCTGTCGACTTCGCGCAAAACCATTTGCAGCGCCCTGTCATCCAGCATGATGATGTTTTCAAATACAAACATGCGTTTTTTGATTTCTTCCGCCAGTTCAGGATCCTGAACTTCCAGGCTCTCCACAATGGTGCGTTCCGTAGTGCGATCCACCCGGTTGAGTATTTCCACAACCGAATCCACACCACCGGCCGTCGTAAAGTCTTCCGTCACAAGAGAGGAAAGCTTGCGTTCCAAAATGCGCTCCACATCCCGGATTACTTCCGGTGAAGTACGGTCCATTGTCGCCATGCGGCGCGCAACATCAATCTGCCTGTCAGGCGGCAGTCCGGACAGGATAGCACCCGACTGGTCGGGCTGCAAATATGCCATGATCAGCGCAATGGTCTGTGGATGTTCGTTCTGAATAAAGTTCAGCAGCTGCGCGGGATCCGTTTTGCGTGCAAAATCAAAAGGCCGAATTTGCAAACTCGAAGTGAGCCGGTTAATAATCGATACGGCCTTGTCAGGTCCCAGAGCTTTCTCCAGAACATCTCTCGCATATTCCAAGCCGCCAGTGGAAATATACTCCCTGACCAGGCACATCTGATGGAATTCATGCATAACCTTATTTTTTTGTTCAGTCGTCAATTTTCGCTGATTGGCAATTTCCAGCGTCAGTTTTTCGATTTCGTCCTCATTCAAATGTTTCAGAATCTGCGCTGAAACATTGGGCCCCAATGAAATGAGCAACACTGCGGCTTTTTGTTTTCCATTCATTTCTGTTGCTTGCGCCATTCAGACACCCCTTTTAGTCTTCAGCCAACCATGTCTTTAACAACATTGCAAATTCTTCCGGTTTCGCTTTGGCCAGGCTTTCGATCGCTTCCTGCTGTTCGGTGCGCTCTTTTTCTTCCGGTGAAATTTCTTTGATGCTCTGTATTGCAATTTCTTCCAGAGGAGTAGCTTCCATGCTCAATACTTCGATTTCTTCTTCCTGTCTGCGTTTCAGCATCCAGAACCCGATACCGGCAATCGCAAGTACCACTGCCACGCCTGCACCGATTTTGGCCCACTGGGTACGCTGTTGTTCCTGCGCCAGTTCCTGCTCTTCCCGTTTGATTTTGTCAGCCACTTCCGTACTGAATGGAATTGCTTCCACGCTGACAGAATCACCACGGGTCTGATTGATGCCGGCAGCGTTCGAAACAGCTTTTACAATACTCTCCTGTTGGGCCTTGCTGACGCTGGAGTCAACTAGAACAGCCACCGAAATTCTCTTTATCCCGCCTGGTGCAACAACTATTTTTTCTTTTGTTTCGTTAATCTCATAGTTACGGATGGAATCTTTCTTCTCCATACTGGATTGCGAATTGTTCGTGCCTGTCACATAGCCGGGTATGTTGGAAGTGGTACCCGGCGGCCCGCTGGGTGCCGGAGTGGTTCCTTTGGATGTTTCCGTGCTGTCCTGGCTGCTTCGAAGGATGCCTTTATCATCAACAACAGGCTCAAAAGTTTGTTTGTCCACGACTCGTTGATCAAAGGTCAATTCCAGACTGACCCGCACGGCAGCCTTGTTGGGTCCCAAAACCTGTTCCAGCAGAGATTCCAACGCTTTTTGCATCTCATCCTGCTTTTTTCGTGTCAGTTCAACCTGAGTCACATTCACGCCCGTCGTGAGCGGGTTGTTTTCCATGTTGTCATTCAAGACATGCGCAAAGCTGTCAATAACAGTAATGTTCTCAGGCTTTAATCCCCTTATGCTGTTGGCCGCCAGATTGACAATGCCTTTAACCTGTTCTTTCGCCAACTGGCTTCCCGGTTTCAGTTTCAGCATAATCGAAGCAGTAGCCGGTTTTTCATTTTTTTTGTATAAACTGTCTTCCGGCAGAACGATATGTACCCTGACCTTGTCCACCTCGGCCATTTGCTCAATGGTTCGGGTCAGTTCCCCCTGCAATGCCTGCAGGTATTTTACCCGGTTCTGAAACTCCGTCGTACCGAATTTGCTCTCATCAAATATTTCAAACCCTTTGCTACCCCTTGGCAAACCGATTCTTGCCAATTCCAGCCGTGTTTTGTAAACTTCTTTGGCCGGCACAGCGATCGCTGTGCCATTGGCAATGATTTCGAAAGGCACTTTCATTTCCTGCAGACGGGCCGCTACATCACCGGCATCTTTCACTTCCATGCCCGTGAACAGGGGAACATATTCCGGTTTATTTCCATAAAAATAGCTTGCGCCCAAAATAGCAACAAAGAGAATCAACGCTG
Organism: uncultured Veillonellaceae bacterium; assembly: GCA_964638945.1. GTDB lineage: Bacteria > Bacillota > Negativicutes > UBA1444 > UBA1444 > CAZXCC01. The sequence continues at coordinate 5,986 of CAZXCC010000028.1, forward strand.
AGCCTAATATGATCCAGCGCTGTCTCGGATTGAACCGTTCCCATAGTTTTTTTAGCTGTTCCCGTATTTCAGCCATCGGCGGTTACCTCGCAACCATCAAACTTGCATCCTCATCATTTCCTGATACGATTCCAGCACTTTATTACGCACCTGGATAGTGAGCTGCAGCGCCACCGAAGCCTTTTCACCCGCAATAACAACTTGGGAAATATCTTCGATTTTTCCGGTTGCCAGATCGGTCGAGGCTTGTGCAGCTTTTTGCTGAAGCGTATTTACATTATCCAATGCATCAGAAAGAAGCTGTCCAAAGGTTTTGTCAGATTTCGCAGTGGCCTGGTTTGTGCCGCCACTCTGCATCAATGGCAATTTTGCCGCTTTTACGGATTCTATGGGCACATCGTCACCTTCTCTGCCAAAATTTGCTCAGCCCCAAGTTTCACTTGCCAATTTCCAACGCTTTCAGCATCATACTCTTGGCGACATTTACTGAAGCAACATTTGCTTCGTATGCGCGAGACGCGGTCATCATATCAACCATTTCTGTAATGATACTGAAATTCGGCATTTTGACATAGCCATCCGCATCCGCGTCAGGATGCCCCGGTTCGTAAACCATGCGGGGCGGAGAGTCATCCTTTGTTATTCCGGTTACTTTCACTCCGTTGAGCTGAAGCTGACGGTTTAACGAGCGGGCGAATTCTCCTCCCCCGGACCGGGGTTCAAATATCACATACTGACGCCGGTACGGACCCCCTTCTGCAGTGCGGGTCGTATTCACATTGGCAATATTGTTTGATATTACATCCAACCGAAGTCTTTCAGCCGTCATCCCTGATGCAGCGGCATCAATTGCACCAAACATACCCATTTGAATCATCACCCGCCTTTGATTGCAGATTTAATATTGGTATAGTAAGCTCCGATGCTCTGCGCCACCGCGTTATAGAAAATATTATTCTTGGTCATGGCAGCCATTTCAGCATCGATATCCACATTATTTCCATCTGTTCGCATCGATGTATTCGTATCGGTACTGATGAGAGGCGCAGAAGATTTTGCAACAATAGGCAGATGCTTTTCATGGGTCCGGGTGATGGCCGAGCTTGTTTCGCCTTGAGACACTGCGGCAAGCTCCTCTTCAAAAGAAACTTCCGAACGCTTGAATCCCGGCGTATTCACGTTCGCAATGTTATTCCCGATCACACGGTGCCGCAGCGATGAGCCTGCCAGTGCTTTCTCCAGCAAATTTACCGGCGACGAGCCAAATATACGGTTCAACACTGACATCACTCCTTGCGTAGGCAATCAATCAAACTATCCTGCCCGTTATGTTCGACAAAAGTACCGGAATTCCTGCTCATTTGCAACAAACCACCCTGGCGGGTGGTTTGGCCATGCTATCTTTTCAGTCTTTTCAGTTCATCGATCAGTTTTTCATTCAGCACCTTGATATATGTTCCCTTCATCCCCAGGGACTTCGATTCAATTACACCCGCGCTTTCAAATTTACGCAGCGCATTCACGATAACCGACCGTGTAATTCCCACCCGGTCAGCAATCTTGCTAGCAACAAGCAGTCCTTCATTGCCTTCGAGTTCGCCCAGAATGTGCATCACTGCTTCCATTTCTGAATACGAAAGCGTCCCGATCGCCACCTGTATCGTAGCCATTTTGCGCGCATCTTCTTCTATACGTTCGCTACGGTCGCGCAGGAATTCGATACCAACCACGGTAGCTGCATATTCAGCCAAAATCAAATCATCATCAACGAACGGCTCGTTGAACGTAGCCACGATTAAGGTTCCAAGCCGCTCTCCAGCGCCATAAATCGGAACCACAGTCGTATATTTTTCATTGAAGATGCAGCTGGTATCTGTGCTGAAAGCGCACATCCCATTATGCAGCGTAAGATTTTCCGAGGTTTCAAGAACTTTGGCCAACCAATCTACATATCTGGTAGGAAAACGCCCTTTTTTCAGGACATTGTCCATCATGAGTTCACATTCGAAATCATCAATGATGGTATACCCCAAAATCACACCCTCGCGATTCACAAGGTACACATTGGCCCGCATGACTTGGCTCAGTGCTTTCGCCAAATCTTCGTAGGCAATTTTTTCAGCCTTTTCAAGTAATCTGGTAATTTGTCTCGTCTTTTCCAATAATGCATTTGCCACGAAATTTCCACCTCTCCTATAATGATTTCGATAATTTGCTCCAAAAACATAAGTGTTCTCAGGCTCGGGGATGCGCTTTCCGATATACCGCCAAAAGTCTCTCGCTGGTCACATGCGTATAAATCTGCGTTGTTTTGAGGCTCACATGCCCCAACAATTCCTGGACTGCACGCAAATCTGCGCCGTTGTCCAGCATGTGTGTGGCGAAACTATGACGCAGCGTATGCGGTGTGACCCGCTTTCGCACGGCCAACATTGCGACATATTTCTCAAGGATCCGGCGGATGCTTCGATCACTCAAAGGAGTTCCGCTATGATTAAGGAATAAGACATTCGTTGTTTCTTTGTTCTTTTTGCAAAACAACGGACGGCTCTCCTCCAAATAAACTGTGAGTGCCGACAGCGCCGGGCGGCCGATGGGGATGATTCTTTCTTTGGAACCTTTCCCAAAAACCAGAAGATATTGCTGCTCCCTGTCTACACTTTGAAGCGTGAGTCCTGTCAACTCAGAAACCCGAAGACCCGACGCATACAAAAGTTCTAATATCGCAGCGTCTCGACGCCCCAGGAGCGTGTTGGCGGGCAGCTGCAACAAGTCAAAAATTTCAGGCACATCCAGAAAATGTGGCAATCGGCGCTCCAGTTTTGGAGTCCTGATCCCAACAAACGGGTTGTGATCCAGCTGCTGCTCACGGCAGAGATATCTTCCGTAGGAACGCAATGCCGCAATCTGCCTTGCGACGGTCCTCCTGGCATATTCATCGGCTACAAGTGATGCAAGATACCTTCTTGCAGTATACGTGTCTACGGAAAAAAACAGAAAATCGCCGGGACATGTCCGGCGTAAGAATGCAAGAAATTGTTCAATATCCCGCCGATAGTTGCCTACAGTATGGGGAGAAAAATTTTTCACGCCCTGAATAAAGGAAAGATACCCTTCCAGTTGCGTCACCCATACGTTTCCCATACACCAATTGCCTCATAACACTACTTTTGGAATTAATTGTAGCATAACAAAAAAAGTGTGGCAAGTACATTGTCACACTTTTCGAAATTGTTTCCAGAAACATTCATTTTTTAGTTGCGACTGTTTTAGAGGCTTTTGGTTGTTTTGTAGCAGAAGTTTTTCTTTTTGCAATGGATTTCGTCGCTACAGTCTTACCGTTCGCTTCTTTTTTCGGTTTCTGAGTCCCTTTTCGGGAAGATGAAGCCGATTTCACATTTTGTGTTTTTGCCGGTTCTTTTTCCAGTTCTTCTTTTGAGGTTCCTGCACGGGTGGGGCAATCCACATTGCCACACTCATGCTTTGCCGGTTGGTTCTTGTATTTTTTCTCCACCATAAAGGAACCGCAAACCGGACAACTCTCATTCAAGGGCTTATTCCATGAGATAAATTTACACGTTGGGTAATCACTGCACCCAAAAAAAAGGCGTCCTGTTTTTGTTTTTCTTTCCACAACAGGCTTTTCGCATAATGGGCAGGCCACTCCGGCATCTTTGACAATCGGTTTGGTTGTTCTGCACTCCGGAAATTTCGTGCATCCGAGAAAAGACCCGAATCGTCCATGTTTCACAGCCATTGGCGCACCGCAGTTTTCACAGGCAATATCGGTAATTTCTTCCGGTACTTTAACCCGCGCCGCTTCTTTTTCCACTCGGCCGATCAAATCAATAAACGGCCCATAGAACTCTCTCAGCAGTTCACGCCAGTCCACTTCACCGCCAGCGATTTCATCAAGCTGCGACTCCATATTTGCTGTAAAATCAGTATCCACAATTTTGGGGAAATGTTCTTTTAGCAAATCAGTTACAATAAAGCCCAAAGGGGTCGGTTGGAATTTTTTTTCATTTTTTATCACATAGCCCCGACCTTGAATTGTATCAATGATGGGAGCATAGGTGCTGGGTCGGCCGATTCCTTTTTCTTCCAACAATTTTATCAGGGCCGCTTCTGTGAACCGGGGCGGTGGTTCGGTAAAATGCTGAGCAGGCGTGATGTCACCGGCAACAAGTTTTTCCCCTTTTTCCAACGGCGGCAGCGATTTATCTCCATCCTGTCTGGCGGCATTATCTGCAGCCTCAGCATAAACAGCCATAAAGCCTGCAAAACGTAAAACGGAGCCCGAAGAACGCAAACCATATTTGCCGGCGCCGATATCTACCGTCACCGTATCAAAAACAGCCGGTTTCATCTGGCTCGCAACAAATCGCTTCCATATAAGTTCATAAAGACGTAGTTGATCGCGATTGATACCGCCGGGCAGTTGGTCAACGGTAAGCTTTATCTCCGACGGTCGAATTGCTTCATGAGCATCCTGCGCACTTTTCTTTGCATATTGCGGCGGGGTGGCCGGCAAAAAAGCTTCGCCCAGTGCGAGTTTCACCCATTCACGAGCTTCAGTCTGCGCAATCGTGGATACCCGGGTCGAGTCGGTACGCATATACGTGATATGGCCTGCCTCATAGAGCTGTTGGGCCAACATCATTGTCTTTTTCGCACTAAAACCGAGTTTATGTGACGCATCCTGCTGGAGAGTGCTGGTTATAAAAGGCGGATACGGTTTTCTTTGTCGGTCACGCCTTTTCACATCCTCAACCAAAAATACGGCGCCCGCAAGTTCTTCCCGTATGGAAGAAGCTGCAACGGCATCTTTTATCTCGATTTTTTTGTCGTTACAGGTTGTCAGTTCAGCTTCAAATTCCGCCGGCATGCCCATTTTATGCAAAAGGACATCAACTGACCAATATTCCTGAATCTCAAATGCCTCTATTTCCCGTTCCCTGTCACAAATCAAGCGGACAGCAACAGATTGAACGCGTCCGGCGCTCAACCCCCGGCGCACTTTCTTCCATAGCAAGGGACTCAGTTTATACCCGACAAGCCGGTCCAATATACGGCGTGCCTGCTGGGCGTTCACCCGATCGGCATCAATCCGTCTGGCATGCTTGATTGCTTCACTTACAGCCTTTTTGGTGATCTCATTGAATTCGATCCTACATTCATCATTGGGTTCAATCGAAAGTAACGTTGCCAAATGCCAGGCGATGGCTTCTCCTTCCCTGTCAGGGTCAGTTGCCAGATATACTTTTTTTGCCTGGCTTGCGAGTTTGTGCAATTCCTTGACTAAGGCAGTTTTTCCTCGCACAGTGATATACTTGGGTTCAAAATTCGCTTCTACATCGATTCCAAACTGACTTTTGGGCAAATCACGCAAATGCCCCATGGTTGCTTTCACCATATAATTTGCTTTTCCAAGATATTTTTCGATAGTGCTCGCCTTGGCAGGCGACTCCACTATCACAAGGTTTTTGGACATACATTTCACTCCTTGGCGGATCTTCTAAAGCCCATCGACGGGTCTTTGACAACATAGCCCGCCATTTCCAACTGCAACAAAATCACCAGCAGTTGCGACGCTTCCATTCCGAGTTGCATGACCATCGAATCGACAGGAAGAGCCTTTTCCTGGTCAAGAACCTGAAGTATATGACACTCTTTGGCGCTCAATATTATATTTGCCGGCTGGTCCTGTACCGGCACGGCAAATCCCATTTCCTCCAGCAATTCATCCGGGCTGTTAATCAGCATTGCTCCTTGCTGAATCAGTCTGTTTGTGCCCCGGCTCGCCTCAGAAAATACGCTGCCGGGAATCGCATATACATCCCGATTCTCTCCCAACGCAAGATCGGCTGTGATCAGTGCCCCACTCTTCAGAGCAGCTTCCACTACCAGAACGCCTGTCGACATTCCAGCCACAATGCGGTTCCTTGCTGGAAAACGACCTGGTGTTGGCTGAGTACCAGGCGGATATTCAGATATTATACAGCCCTGTGCTGCGATTTTCTCCAACAAGCGTGCATTTTCCGCAGGGTAGACCACATCCACGCCACAACCAAGAACAGCCGTTGTCGGTGCTCCTGCATCCAGCGCCCCTTCATGTGCTGCCGTATCGATTCCCTTTGCAGCACCGCTTACGATTGTCACGCCTCCTTTGGACAGCTTTTCACTGAACGAACGGGCGACATTTCGACCATAGGGAGTCGAACGCCGTGATCCCACAACAGCAAGACAGAAGGCATCGCCCTGCAAGCAACCGCGATAGAACAGATATGGAGGCGGAGCATAGACTTTTCGTAAAAGTTCAGGATACTCCTGATCGGCTATGCTACAGATTCGAATCCCTTTGGCAATCCACGCTTTTTCCGTTTCAGTGCAATCCAGATGTTCCCGCAACTCAAGCAGTGCATCTATTTCTTTGTTTCCTAGGCAGTCGGCTTCAAAAAGGTCCTGTCGCTGCGCTTTCCAGGCAGTTTCGGCATCACCAAACTGTTCCTGCAGCTTCTTCAGTCTCATTTCGCCGATTCCCGGCACTGTCAGCAGCATCGCTTCATAGAGATGTTTCATACAAACCCTCAAGCAACCACAAACAATATGGTCCCTATTATAGTACCCGAATGAAAGCGGGGTCAAGCACAAATGAAAAAGCGGACAATCATAACCATCAATCCGTTATAATACCAGGCGACGCGAATACAGATCCCACCGAACGGCTTTCCATAGGCGCACAGCGCCTTCATCTCCGGCAAATTCGACCGCCGTATCCGAAACAGTTCGTCCATTGGGCAGGAAAAAATCCGGCGCAATATCCTTCAAAGGAATGATGACAAAACCGCGCTGCATAATTCCAGGGTGCGGCAACGTCAATTCAGCTGTAGATAATTTTATATCATCATATAATAAAAGATCGATGTCAATGATACGGGGTCCCCAGCGTCTGGTTCGCACGCGCCCCATTTCCCGTTCCACGGAAAGGCAGGCTTGCAGCAGCTCCAGCGGTTTCAAACCGGTCTCAACCAATACAGTCATGTTGAGAAAATCTGCCTGGTCCGTCACGCCATAAGGAGCTGTTTCATAGATGGAAGATACCGCTTTTATATTGATGCCATATCGCGAGTCCATCATTTGCAGCGCCCGGCTCAGATTCAGCTCGCGCTCTCCGACATTCGTACCCAGACCCAAAATAATCATGATTGACGATCCCGATATATTTCAACTTGAACACAGTCCAGAAACCCCTGCAGAGGAACACCCGGTTTTCTAACCCTCACGGTTACAGCCTGTACGCGTGCATCCTCCAGTACTCTTTCCGCTGTGCGCTGTGCCAGCCTTTCCAATAGGTCATACCGTTCCGTTTCCATCACACTTTTGATTTTGGCAAATATGTCGACATAATTCACGGCATCCTTCAGTGCATCGCTTTTTCCAGCATCCCGTGTATCAGTAAGCAGCACAACATCGGCCTCAAAAGTCTGTCCATGAGATTTCTCAAAGTCTTCACAGCCATGGAAGCCAAAAAACTTCATATTGTTCAGTGTAATTTTATCCAAGATCGTTTCGCCTCCATCCCTGCAATGCATCCGTCATCCTCGCAGTACGTACTGCCATTCGCACATTATGAACCCGTAAAATCGAAGCCCCGCTCATTATTGCATGGACCAGAGTCGCTCCCGTTCCCTCATCTCTCTCTTCCACAGGCAATTTCAGAATATCTCCAATAAAACGTTTTCGTGACGTACCGATTAGAATTGGGCATCCGAGCGTTTTCAATTCGGACAGACGGGCCAAAACCTCCAGATTTTGCATTCCGGTTTTCCCAAATCCGATACCAGGATCTAATATGAAATTATCGCGGCTTATCCCCGCCTTCACGCCGATTTCCATACTGCTGCGGAAGAAGTCCAGCAATTCAGCGATGATATCCCTTTTTGAGTCTGTGGACATGCGATTATGCATTACGATGACAGGTACATTATGAGAAGCAACAACTGCAGCCATTTCGGGATCTTGCTGCAAACCCCAGATATCGTTTGCGATATGGGCGCCACGTTCCAACGCTGCAGCGGCAACTTTACTCTTATAGGTGTCAACGGACACCGGCACGGAAGAAATTGAAAGTACTTTTTCCAGTACAGGCAGCAAACGTTCCAGCTCTTCTTCTGCCGATATTTTTACCGAGCCACCGTAAGGTCTTGTCGACTCTGCTCCGATATCAATAATATCGGCCCCTTCGGCAACCATTTCTTGGGCTCGCTTTATTGCCACCTCAAGTTCGTTATACCTGCCGCCATCGGAAAAAGAGTCCGGCGTCAGATTTAAAATTCCCATCACAAGTGTTTTCCCTGTCTCGATGGACCAACCGGGCTTTCTCTTTTCATAGCGGCGATTGGGTATGCTCGCGTTATGCTTCAATGCTTCTGAAACAGCTTCTGCGATCCCGGGCAGCCCCCATGGCTGTTGCTGCAATTGTGTCAACGCCAGACGATACTGCTTCAGTGTGGCGCAGATCAGAACGTCCGTCACATCAACACTCAAGTCCGCTGTTCCTCTGGTAACTGCGACTTCAGCCCCTTTTGCCAAAAAGGTTTGTTTTAGCAAGTTGGCTGCCTTTGTTGGAATTTTCTCAAGGACAATTGTATAAAACAAAGCCTTTGGCGTCATAATAGCGATACCAGCGGGATCACATCCCATTTGAGTCAGAAGTGCCTTAACCTCTTCCTGATTCGCAAAATTTACAACTCTCGCCACATATTCCATAATGCTCCTCCTGTTGCAGGCTGACTGATGATATTGTATCATAGTAACAATCAACTATCGAAGATCCAGCAGGGAGGTAAAGCCTGATGAAAAAACGGCTGCCCATATCTGCGTTTCATCTGCCGGTGGCGGAAATACGCAGTGGTTATTACAGTGACAGTTATTTTGTCCGCTCAAAGCATATCCTCGAAAAAGATAACTATAATCCCCAGGTTATCATGCAGGTTTTTCAGAGACAATCCGCCATTTTATGCGGTATCGATCAGGCAGTAGCGATCCTGCAAAGTTGTTCTGATAACCCGGAGCAGTTAAAAATTCGTGCCCTCTTCGACGGCGACCGAGTCAGTCCATGGGAAACCGTGCTTACCATTGAAGGACCGCTTGCAAATTTCGTTCATTTGGAAACGGTATATCTAGGTGTATTGTCACGCCAAACCAAAATTGCTACAAATGTGGACCGGGTTGTATCTGCTGCAGCTGGCAAACCGGTATTGTTTTTCCCTTCCCGATTCGACCATTTTTCCGTCCAGGCCGAAGACGGATATGCTGCAAAAATAGGTGGTGTCATTGGTGTTTCTACGCCAGCGAATGCCGCTTATTGGGGCGGAGATGCGCTTGGAACCATCCCACATGCCTTGATCGCAGCTTATTCAGGCAACACACTTGCGGCCACCGAAGCCTTTGACCGGCATATTGACGCCAATGTCAACAGAGTGGCTTTAGTTGACTTTGATAACGACTGTGTCCGAACTGCCCTTGAGGTCGCGCGAAAATTTGGTCCTCGACTGTACGGCGTCCGTTTGGACACTGCTGATACGTTGGTCGATCAGTCCGTTTTACCTCATATGGGATCCTTCAAACCCACTGGCGTCTGTGCCTGTCTTGTCCATAACGTCAGAAAAGCTCTGGATGAAAACGGTTTTCACCATGTAAAGATTATGGTTTCCGGCGGTTTTACTGCTGATAAAATTTCGGCCTTTGAAAAGGAACAGGTCCCTGTTGACGTATATGCAGTAGGTAGCAGCCTGTTTAATGAAAACATCAATTTCACCGCAGATTTAGTCGTTGTTGACGGAAGGCCCTGTGCAAAGGTTGGGCGCGCGTACCGAGATAATCATCGCTTGCAATTAGTGTCACAATAGTCGAAAACCCGGATTCTGCCGATCCGCAGTCGATTGTGGAATTCAAGAATTTATTGCGTCGCAGAAAGTTCATTTTCTGAGACACGAACCTTCAAAACAAAATGGGCTGTGTTGAATTCATTTTCAGCACAGCCCATTTTGTTTTCCCTTCCGTCAATACGTCTGGATTACTGATCCAATACAATATTGCCCGGTTTTACTTCACTATCCTGCATATACATCATCAATCTCTGCTTCAGGGAAGAAACCGAATCATTATTCTGAACAATCGTACCTGCAATGGCCACTTGTACCTCGGCGTCCTCAAGGTCGGCCAATTCATTGTGAAGTGCGGATTTAATCGCAACATCCCTTAATTTATCAGCCAAGAGTAACAGCAACGACTTCTTGGTGTTGGGAATGATAACCAAAAACCTGACGCCATCCCAACGGGCAACAATGTCAGAAGGTCCAACCGAAGTAGCGATTCCAAGAGCAACCGAACGCAGGATTTGATCGCCGACTTCCTGGCCGTACCGGTCATTCAACGCTTTGAATCCAACAAGGTTTACCAGCAATAACCCAAAAGGAGAGAGGTTCTTTTCATATTCAGCCAGCATAACTGCCAGTCGGCTTTCGGCATAGCGTCGGTTTGACAATCCTGTAACCAGATCAAAATACGCAAGAGTAGCCAATGCTTTCATTTTTTTCGTATTATCTCCTGTAGGAGATAAATCGGAAAATATTTCCACAGCACCGACAATTTGATTTGAAATGGTGCGAATCGGCAATACGCGAACCGAAACCGGCAACCTGCGCCCCGATTTGTGTTTGATAAACAGGGTCGAATCACGGACTACGCCATCAGCCAACGTCTTTACCACAGGACAGTCTGTTTCGCATAAATTGGTTCCGGAATCATCAGTATGCGAAAGCAAATTCCAGAAACAATGTTTGCTCATCACATCCGCTTCAGAATAGCCGGAAATTGATTCCGCGCCTTTATTCCAAAACGTTATCCGACGATTATTATCAACAAAGTATACACCCTCGTTTATGTTGTTCAAGATCATACGGTAAAAAATCGGCGCAGTTTCCATGCAGGGTCCTCCTTACACGATCTTGACAATAATTAAATTATTTCCATACTCACAAGCTTTTTTCCTGCAAAGAATTTTCAAAATAATACCATACCCTCATTTCACCGTCTCGACCGTATCCGTGCAATCGTCAGTCACGGATGCATTGGTGTCCACCCTGCAGCATTATCCTCTCAGAGCTGACAAATGCTCTGCAATCGAAACAAAACAAAAGTTGCGCAAAATCTCCTCAAGTTTAGCCTGGGTACCATGAACATTATGATACTGAATAAACGATTCCAGAAACGGCAGTGTCAAACGCTGCTCCGCAGGGTCCAATTCCCGCGGATGCAGATATACGATGCTGATATTCCCCGCAACGTTGCCGCTACGGATTACCTTTTTGATAAGCCCTGTTGGCAACAGGCGAAAATAGAATCCTCCTGAATAGCCAATATTTCTGCCAAACAACCTCATCACAGACATGGGAATCTCAAATAAACGAAGCTTTCGACCGTTCACAAGCGGATGGTGGATTTCAGTCGGTGCATCGGGAATTCCGTAGAGAAAGGTTTTGACAGGGAATATGCTGGCATCATACTGAAACCCCAGCTCTTCCAAAGCTTCCAGATAGTGCAGGTTTTCCTTGATGATCGACCAGGAAGGAGCCCTGTATCCGATAATTTTTCTTCCGATAAGAGTCTGCAGAATCTCTGCAGATTTTTGCACATCCGCCTTAAATTCGGCGAACGTCTGTTTATATGCCAATTGGTGACCATAGCCGTGCGATGCCACCTCATGTCCCGCTTTTGCGATTTGAAGTACCAAGTCCGGATGCTCCAGTGCAACGCTTCCTAAAACAAAAAAAGTTGCTTTACAGCCGGCATCTCCGCACATTTGCAAAAGCAGCTCCACATTCGCCCGTAAATGAGAAGTCTTATCCTGATATCTCGTCAGATCCACGCCCGAATAATTTGCGTGATACCAATCCTCAATGTCAAAAGTCAGCAGATTCTTCACCATTTGCGTACCGTTCCCGTCAGCCATTGCATTTCCTTCCCCTGATTGCAAAGGAAGTGCAGAAATTATCCGACAAGTGCCCGAAAGCACAACTCTGCCTCACTGTCTTCAAAGGATGGTATTGCTTTAGAAATGAAATGTCCGTAAACCCAAGCTGATCGAATACTCTCGCCACTTCGTCCATATCGTACATCTTGTCAAATTTTTTGCTGCGCTCAAAGAAGGTAAGCAGTTTGCGCTGCAGAGACTTTTGGTGCAGCGTTTGCACGAGCAGAACACCGCCTGGTTTTGTCACTCTTGCTAATTCGGCGATAACCTTTTGATAGTCTTCGATTAATTGTATCACTCCGATGCATACTACCAAATCAAAGGAACCTGCTGCAAACGGCAGGGATGCAAGATCTCCCGCCAATGTTTTCAGGCCTCTGCCTGCTGCATATTCCAGGCTCTTTTCGGAAAAATCCACTCCATGTACATTGTTGGCGCCAACCCAAGGTTCGCTGAATGCTCCCACACCGCATCCGGCATCCAGGATGTCTTTATTTTTTTGCGGTCCCAGCCATCGCAAAATATACTCTCGCTGCGAAAAAAAGCTGTCATCATCAAAATAATCCGACGATTTCACCGATGCGCCATGCGTCAACGCTTTTTGGTCAAAATAGTTTTTCCAGGGAGAATTGCTCATGCACAAAAGCCTCCAAATATTCACTTGCAATACTGTGAAAACATAGTACGTGATTCATTACGGCAAAAGATATTTGATCACCTTTTCCCCTATCCTGTCAGTAAGAAAACGCGGAATCCGTTTCCACAACTCGCTAAGAGGCTGCAACCGTTCGCGCTGTGAAAGTGCATTGTCGCTTTCTTGCACTCCGTGTCGCAGATACTTGAGCTGAATCGGCTCCGCCCCCCATTGTGATTTGA
>CAZXCC010000029.1:0-18762 GCA_964638945.1 uncultured Veillonellaceae bacterium
AGCCCATACCTGCCATAGCACAACAGGCAGCGCCAGCATAAGACCGGCAAAAACCGCCAGCTTCAGGTAAGCAAAAAAACCTTCGGCCGGACTCATGAAGTATAGCTTTCCTGCCGGTTGTATGACAAACTGCATCAGTTCATCAACAAAATAATACGCCACCAAAGTTCCCGCCACAATGGCTGTTACCGAGACGATGATGCGTCTTCGCAGTTCGCCCAGATGACCGACCAGGGTCATTTCTTTCTGGTCTTTCGAAGTTTCGTCTGTTATTTCCTTTTCAGGGAAGTCTGTCATTGCCTCAGCCTCACTTTTTGGCCTCGTCATTCTTTCCGGAAGATACGGCATTGTTTTTTTCCGTATCCGTTTTTTCCGGCTCTCCGCTTGTGGCATTACGCAGTTCACGCACGGTTTTCCCCAATGATTTTCCGATATCAGGCAGGTTTTTGGCACCGAAAATCACTAATGCGATAACCAGTATGAGGATTAATTCCGGCATTCCCAAGCCAAACATGCGTTTCCCTCCCTCGCTGTCCAAGTAAAAAGCCTCCCCCGTCCGACATCACGGGAACAGGGGAGGCACAGGCTCCATGTGCTACTTTTTGCGTTCCACGCGCAGCGCGCAGTCCGGACAAATCAACTGACACAGTCCACAGGCAATGCATTTTGCACCGTCGGCCTGTACGCGGGGAGTTCCATACACACCCAGGTCTTCCGACCAGGATATGCATTTCACGGGACACTTCTCTATACACAGACCGCAGCCTTTGCAGAGACCGGGGAAAACTGCCCAGGTTCCCTTAGCGCCTTCTACAACAGCGACTTCAAATTCTTTCGACATATCTTTCCCTCCTCCCTACATTGCACTCTTGACGAGTTGATAGCCGCGGTCCAACGCCTTGAAGTTCATCGTGCGCAATGCTTCGTTGCCGGCAAACTTGTCGGCCAGTTTGGTGTCAAGCGCAGCTTTGATCGCATCAAGAGGAAGTATTTCGGTCGCCGCTATAACGGCTCCCAAAACGATAATGTTGAACACGCGGGGATGCAGCTCGTTTTTGGCAATGTCGTTGGCAGGAATGGCAACAAGTTTCTTTACGTTCGGCAAACTTGCCGGATCAATCCCGGGACTCGGGCGGGTAAAGGAGCAGGTCTTGGTCTCTCCAGGCAAAAGGCCCTGCTGATCCTCCGTATCTGCCGGGCATCGCGGAGTTACGTCAAAATATTGCATTCCCACGATGTTGTCTCCGACTTCCGCTTCGGTAATGAGAGAGTTGTCGTAAATGTAAATGGTTTCAGGTCCCGCATGCATCTGTGTTCTTTCCACTGCGCGCGGACTGAGGGGAATCAAAATGTCGGCCTTCTGAAACTTGGGTGCGCCGATTTCGCTGTCAGAAATCTGGACGAAAGCGATAGATACACCGCCACGCTGTTCCACACCGAAATTGGGAATATATAGTGCGTTTTTCCCGCCTTCATTCGCGGCTTCGGCCAAAATCTCCGCAATAGACTGCACACCTTGTCCACCTTCACCAGCCAGCGCAATCTTCACGACTTTATTCTTATCTGCCATGGTTCAGCCCTCCTTCGCCTGCGGAACCCGCAGCTCGCCGACTTTGAAGTATTGCGCCATATCTTTCTCGATATACTCCCAGGTCTGCTTGGCATTGGTCCGCCAGTTGGTCGGGCAGCCGGAAAGACACTCCACAAAAGAAATCCCTCTGCCGGCAATCTGATTTTCCAGAGCTTTTTTAATAAAACCTTTCAACTGCCTGGGGTTGGCAACTGTGCCACGGGCAATGTAAGCTCCTTCCGGTGCAACAGCGGCGACCATTTCCGGCCCTTTTGTCGGGTAACCGGTCACGTCGCAGTCGCGGCCATACGGGGTCGTTTCGGTCTTCACGCCAGGCAGAGTCGTCGGGGCCATCTGGCCGCCAGTCATGCCATAGTTGCCGTTATTACAGAGAATAATGGTTATTTTCTCATTCCGGACAGCGGCGTTGAACAAATGCTGGGAACCAATGGCATATCCACCGCCGTCGCCCATGTATGCAATGCCGATGATGTCGCTGTTGGCCCGTTTCATTCCGGTAATAACCGGTGTTGTCCGGCCATGGTGGGTCTGCACGGAATCGACTGCAAAAAAATCCCAGGCCAGAAGAGAACAGCCAATGTCGCATCCAAACACGGTCGTCCCCTGGATGCCAAGTTCGTCAATCACTTCACCGATCATTTTCAGGATGATGCCATGGCCGCAACCAGGACAGAATTTATGCGGTTTTGTTTCCGGATTCCAGCTTTTCGGCATGGCCGGAGCCAGAGCTGTGCTCGCTTTAATATCCTGCATCATTAATCCTCCCCCCGCCTTAGCAGTGCTTGCCGCACTCGGCAATGATTTCTTCGGTGGTAATGCCCAGACCGGGGCGATACATGGGAATAATCTCCACCTGACTGCCATAGATCGCAGCCTGAATGGTTTTCACCAATTGACCGTAAGAAGACTCAGGCACAAAGATTCGCTTCGCATTGCCAATCGCTTTTGCCAGCTGCGCTTCAGGGAAAGGACGAACTGTAATGGGACGGAAATAGCCCACTTTTTTCCCGGATGCCCGCAGTGCGTCATATGCACCGATCGCTGCACGGGCTACCACGCCATGGCTGACGATGATGGTATCTGCATCGGCACAGCCCCGCTCGTCCCACTCTACAATCTTCGGCGCCATCGCATCCCAGTCTTTCTGGTGATCCATGACCACTTTATATAGTTCTTCTTCGGTATTGTATGTATTGCGCATATTCCGGAACGGACGGCCCGGCTTCGTCGTATCGCCGATCAGAGGTTCGGCCGAAACCAATTTGATACCCTTTTCTTCCGGATCGTACATGGTCAGCGATTCACGCATCTTTGCCTGATAGCCGTCCCCCAGCACAAAAGTCGGGAACCGATAGGTCCATGCCGCATTAAATGACTTGATGGTATAGTCGAAAAGTTCCTGATGATTGGAAGTGGAATATACAATACGGTGTCCTTCGCCATTACCGCCAAAGGTTGTGAGCGTCAGCTCCTGCTGGGAATAGATTACTGTCGCCGTGGAAGGGCCGCCTCTTTGCTGGATGATATAGACTACCGGCAGGCGCATCATTTCAGCCATGCTTGCCGATTCCTGCATCAGGACGTTGCCGGGACCCGCTGTAGCGGTAAAAGCCTTTCGGCCGGACATAACGCCGCCCAGCGTAGTAAAGCCTGCGGAAATCTCATCTTCCGTCTGCAGAAATTTTTTACCGCGCTTGGGAGCCAATCTTGTCCAGTAGTGCATGATTTCGTTCTGCGGGGTAATGGGGTACCCATACATGATGTCTGCTTTTGCCGCGACACATGCCCAGGCACATACCTC
Organism: uncultured Veillonellaceae bacterium; assembly: GCA_964638945.1. Lineage (GTDB taxonomy): Bacteria > Bacillota > Negativicutes > UBA1444 > UBA1444 > CAZXCC01. The sequence continues at coordinate 3,393 of CAZXCC010000029.1, forward strand.
GTTCCCCGTCATGAACACTCTCTGCTCTCCTTTCAGAGCAACCTCGGCCATAAAAACACCTCCAACTGTATTGTTGCGCGAACAAAATGTCCGCAAAACCCACAGGACAAATTATAACATTTGAGGAGCGGCAAGCACTACCCTTCAAAAATAAGGAATTTAAAGAACAGGGCCGCTCAATTTTTATTCATGCAGCAGCAGAAGTTGAGATCGTTTCCAGTTTTTTCGGCTGAACAGAATCTGATACTCTGTGATTCCAATGCGTTCTCCCATTTCCTTGATGAGTGCCAGGCAATGCTCCCGATTATTACTATGGAAAACCGTATACATGTTGTATGGCCACTTTGGATGGGACTGCCGCAAATACACATGGGAAATAAAGGCGCAGGCAGACATCTGTCCCGCTACTTCCGCCACCCGTTCCTCCGGAATTTGCCAGCAGCAGAGCGCATTCCCGTGAAAGCCTGCATTGCGGTGCTGCAACACGGCTCCCATTTTTCGCAGGATGCCGCTTGTCTTCATTTGTTTCAATCGATCCAATAATTCCGATTCAGAAATGCCGATTTCCTCTGCAAGTACTTGATATGGCGAGGCCGTCAGCGGAAAATCTTTCTGCAGACGACGAATAATCCGCTGATCTATCGTATCGATCACTGCCCACCTACTTCAGCTGAAATTCTAAATTCACCTTGTAACGTCCCGTTGTTTTCATGGGAAGCACCTCGATCACTCCCGGCATTTTGGCCACTGTCTGCAATAGCGATTCCATTGCGGCTTCATCCCGGTCCTGCACCGTAAACCAAAGGCTGTACTCATGATCCCGTTCATCGTTGTGCGTGACCTGGGGCAAGGCATTGATTGCAGCCGCTACAGCCTGCAAATACTCGGGCGCCACTTTTGCAGCCACAAGAACTCCCTTATAACCAAGTGTTTCCGCATCAAAAAACGCCCCAAGCCGGCGTATCATCCCCTGTGCACGCAAAACTTCCAGCCGCTCGAGAACTTCCTGTTCGCTGCACCCAAGACGATCCGCTATTGCGGCAAAAGGCGCAGCTTCCAAAGGAAGTCCGGTCTGGACCAGATTCAGCAAAGCTTTATCAAACCTTGTCAATTGCATCAAAACCCACCGCTTTTACAAGACATTCCAGCAACTCATCCCGTCCGGCAGGCGCCAGAACGGAATATCCAATAATCGGATCTTCCGCCGGCATTCCCAGGCTCCCCTTCAAATTGCGCAGGGCAGCAGCAGCAGGACCGCGACTCAGTTTATCCAGCTTTGTTGCCACGACCTGTACATTCCGGCCGATTTCCTGCAGCCATTCATTCACAGAAATATCCAGAGGCTGCAATTCACGCCGGATGTCCAGCAGTTGCACCACAAGCTTCAGCCGTTGTGAGGAACGAAAATAATCCTGCGTCCACTCCAGGAGATCCTGTCTCTCGCTCTTGCTGCGCCTGGCATAACCATAGCCGGGCAAATCAACAAGGAAAAGCGCACGTCGTACTCCGTCCTCCCGTTTCAGCAACAACCTGTAAAAGTTCACAGTCCGGGTTTTTCCCGGTTCGCCGCTTGTACGCGCCAAGCCATTGTGTCGGCACAGGGAATTGATCAGCGAAGATTTCCCTACGTTGGACCGGCCGATAAAGGCGATCTCCGGCTCTTCGCCCACAGGAAACTGCGATGCCTTGACAGCCGATGCCACATATTCCGCTTTTATTACTTCCCAGCGCATTCGGCAGCCCTTTCCCCTTTCAATAGAGCCGTTGCCAACACCTCATCCATATGCTCCACCCAGATGAACTCCAATCCGCTGCGGACATTTTCCGGAATCTCAACGAAATCACGTTTGTTTTCCAGCGGCAACAGCAGGGTTTTGATGCCTGCACGATGCGCCGCCAGTACTTTTTCCTTGATGCCGCCTACAGGCAGCACTCTGCCGCGCAATGTAATCTCACCCGTCATGGCGAGATCATTGCGCACCTTGATTCCGGTAAGCGCAGACGTCATCGCCGTAGCCATCGCGATCCCCGCGGAAGGGCCGTCTTTGGGAATCGCTCCTTCCGGCAGGTGAACATGAATGTCCATTTTTTCGTAAAAATCGCTTTCGATGCCCAGTTCTTTGGCGCGGGAACGGATATAGCTGAAGCCGGCCTGCGCAGATTCCTTCATCACATCGCCAAGCTGCCCGGTAAGTGTCAGACTGCCTTTGCCTTTCATCGTGGTCACTTCGATGGGAAGCACATCTCCGCCGACTTCCGTCCAGGCCAGACCGGTCGCCACCCCCACCTGGCTTGAACGTTCCGCTTCATTCCAGTGATATTTGGGCGGTCCCAGGAAAAGTTCAATATTCCCCGGAGTCATCCGCAACGCTTTCTTTTTCTTCTGGACGATCTGACGTGCCACTTTGCGGCAGAGGGTTGCAATACCGCGTTCCAGATTGCGCACTCCTGCTTCCCGGGTATAGTTGCGGATAATTTTCTCTATGCCGTTAATCGGAAAAGCGATATGGCGTCCAGTCAGTCCATGGTCCTTCTGCTGCTTGGGGATGAGGAACTTCTTGGCAATCTGGATCTTTTCTTCCTGTGTATAGCCGGAAATCGTAATCATTTCCATCCTGTCCAGAAGCGGACGGGGGATGTTGTGAAAGGCGTTGGCCGTCACGACCCAGAGGACATGCGATAAATCAAAAGGCAACTCCACATAATGGTCACTGAAAGTATTATTTTGCTCCGGATCCAGCACTTCCAAAAGAGCAGCACCCGGATCACCCCGGAAATCGGAGCTCATCTTGTCAATCTCGTCCAGCAGAAACACGGGGTTTTTCGACCCCACGGTTTTCATGCCCTGAATGATACGTCCGGGCAGTGCGCCTACATAAGTCCGTCTATGGCCGCGAATTTCCGCTTCATCACGAACTCCGCCCAGAGAAACACGCACGAATTTCCGTTCCATCGAACGCGCAATGGATCGGGCCAGTGAGGTCTTGCCGACACCAGGAGGTCCTACCAGGCACAATATCGGCCCTTTCATCGTTTCCGTCAGTTTGCGCACCGAAAGATACTCAAGAATGCGTTCCTTGACTTTCTCCAGTCCATAATGATCTTCTTCAAGAATTTTCTCCGCAATATCGATGTCCAGACGGTCTGAAGTCTCTTTCGACCAGGGCAGCCCGAGCAGCCAGTCAAGATAGGTACGGATGACTCCGCTTTCAGCAGACATCGGTGACATCTTTTCCAGCCTGTCGATCTCTTTGGTGACTCTTTCCGCCACGTCCTTCGGCAGATCCTGTTCCTTCATTTTCTGCCTGTATTCTTCCACTTCGGAAGCTTTTTCGTCCCTTTCGCCCAACTCTTGCTGAATAGCCTTCATCTGCTCGCGCAGAAAATATTCTTTCTGCGTTTTTTCCATCTGCTTGCGCACACGACCGCTGATCTTCTTCTCGATTTCCAGAATCTCCATCTCTCGGCCAATAATATCTGCAAGCAAATCCAGCCGCTGCTTTACATCCACAGCAGCCAGCAGTTCCTGTTTATCTTCGAGTTTGAGAGGCAAATGACCGATAATCAGATCAGACAAACGGTCCGGATCTTCTACCGTGATCACAGAAGCAATGGTTTCCGGGGGAACTTTTTTACTCAGCTTGGACCATTGCTCGAAGTGATGCGCCAACATCCGAGCCTGCGCTTCCATTTCCGGAGTTTTTTTGGCAACGGATTCATGGAATTCGTGCACTTCAACTTCAAAATACGGTTCTTCCTTGGTATACCGGACAATTTTTGCGCGGTGAAGACCTTCCACAAGCACGCGCATCGTACCGCCCGGCAGTTTGAGCAGTTGTTTGATCTCGGCAACCGTTCCGGAATCGTAGATATCCTCCGGTGTCGGTTTGTCGTTCTGTGCATCTTTCTGGGTTGCCAGCATGATCAGACGGTCCTGCATCATCACTTGCTCCAGCGCATTGATCGATTTTTCCCTTCCCACATCCAAATGGATGATCATATAAGGAAACACCAATACACCGCGCAATGGCAGCAAAATCATGTTTTTATTATTTTTATGCCTTGCTTCCAACATTTTACGTCCCCTTCCTTCGGTAACGCATTAGAATATACATTACACTTTTAATACCATGCTGTTAAATAAATTCGCACACGCATTCAGAAAATCCTCTTTGGAAAACCTGTGTGGATCAGGACTCAAATTGCAGCGGGGCCTCGACCAGGTTAAAAAAAGTTCCGGAAGAATCATCTCCCGGAACAACTCTTTGTCGTAAACCCAATGGAAGAATACTGGTTTTATGCCGACTCTTCCTTCTTTTTTGCTTTACCGCGGTCGCTGGTCACCAGAATGGGCTCATCCTTGTTGACGATAGCCTCCTTGGTGACAATGCACTTGCTCACATCAGTCCGTGACGGCACATCATACATCACATTGCACATCACTTCTTCAATGATGGAGCGCAGACCTCGCGCCCCTGTTTTGCGCTTCAACGCAGCCTGGGCCACTGCACGCAGAGCTTCTTCCTTGAATTCGAGCTGAACGCCGTCCAGTTCAAGCAATTTTTGATACTGCTTCACCAGCGCATTTTTCGGTTCCGTGAGGATCCGTACCAAAGCATCTTCGTCCAGAGAATCCAAAGTGACCGTTACAGGCAGTCGTCCCACAAATTCAGGAATCAAACCGAATTTCAGGAGATCTTCCGGCATGATCTGACGCAGAGACTCGCCGATGTTTCTGTTCTCACGGCTCTTGACTTCAGCACCGAAGCCCATCGTCTTCGTGCCGACCCGATTGCTGATTATTTTTTCGATGCCATCAAAAGCACCGCCGCAAATAAACAGCACATTTGTGGTATCAATCTGAATAAACTCCTGATGAGGATGCTTTCGTCCCCCTTGCGGCGGAACACTGGCAACCGTGCCTTCCAGAATTTTCAGCAAAGCCTGCTGCACACCTTCACCGGAAACGTCCCGGGTGATGGAAGGGTTTTCAGATTTGCGTGCGATCTTATCAATCTCGTCGATATAAATGATGCCCCGTTCCGCTTTTTCGACATCATAATCCGCCGACTGAATCAGTTTGAGCAGGATGTTTTCCACATCTTCGCCAACGTAACCCGCTTCGGTGAGTGAAGTCGCATCCGCCATGGCAAACGGTACATTCAGTATTTTGGCAAGCGTCTGCGCCAACAGAGTCTTGCCGCAACCAGTCGGCCCCAGCATAATGATGTTGGATTTCTGCAATTCCACATCAGCAGCCTTGTTGCCCATTTCAATTCGTTTATAGTGATTGTAGACGGCCACGGAAAGGATTTTCTTCGCTTCTTCCTGACCAATGACATAGTCGTTCAAAATGCGGTTTATATCGCGTGGTTTCGGCAATTCCTTACTGCCGGCGGCAACTTCTTCGCCGAGCTCTTCTTCAATGATTTCATTGCAGAGCTCTATACACTCATCACAAATATATACCCCTGGTCCGGCCACCAATTTTTTTACCTGTTCCTGCAGTTTGCCACAGAAGGAACATTTTAACTGACCTTTGTCTTCTCCAAACTTCAAAGCCATACCCCCTTATCGGGCCTGTTCTCCGCCGGTCCCCTTGCGGGACATGATGGAGTCTATGATGCCATAATCCTTTGCCTGCGCACTGGACATAAAGAAATCGCGCTCCGTATCCTGCTGGATCTTTTCCAGCGCCTTGCCTGTGTTCTCGGCAAGAATTTCATTCAAAAGTTCCCGCAGGCGCAATATCTCGCGTGCATGGATCTCCACATCCGTAGCCTGTCCCTGGGCTCCGCCCCATGGCTGGTGAATCATTATCCGCGAATAGGGCAAGGCATACCGTTTCCCCTTGGTACCGGAGGAAAGCAGCATCGCTCCCATACTGGCGGCCGATCCCAGACAGATTGTCGCCACATCCGGCTTGATATAACGCATGGTGTCATAAATCGCCAGGCCTGCAGTCACGGAACCACCCGGACTATTGATGTACATCTGGACATCTTTATCCGGATCCTCGGATTCCAAAAACAAAAGCTGGGCGATAATTAGGTTTGCAACAGTATCATCGATAGGTCCGCCCAAAAATATAATACGGTCCTTCAGCAATCGGGACCATATATCATAGGCCCGTTCCCCCCGATTGGACTGTTCAACGACAATCGGCACAAAATTCACGGTTTCCACCTTCTCCTATCAGGATTTCACGGCCGCATCCACAATAAGCTGCGCGGCCTTGCGGCGAAGAATCGTTTCCTTTACTGCTTCGGTATGTCTTTTGTCTGCAAACATCTTTTTCACTTCTGCTTCAGACATTTTATATGCCTTCGCCATTTTTTCAATTTCCTCGGCATATTCTTCATCGGACACCTGCAGATTTTCCGCTTTCACTACGGCTTCCAGCACCAGTTCGGTTTCGACTTCTTCTTTTGCCGCAGGGATGTAGCGCTCTTTTAAGCCGGCCATGTCCGTATTCATGTAACCGAGGTATTTTTCGAGAGAAAGACCGCGGCTTTGCAAGCTCATGTCCATATCCTGAATCATGTGTTCGACCTGATCATCAATCATCACGTCAGGAATTTCCATAGTCGCATTTGTCACTGCTTTTTTGATTACCGCTTCACGGAAAGCGGACTCATCTTTTTTCTGCGCTGCTTCCTGCAGGTCGGTACGGATTTTCGCCTTCATTTCTTCCAGCGTGGCTGCTTCACTTGCCTCTTTGGCAAAATCGTCATCAAGCACCGGAAGCTCTTTGCGTTTCACATCATTGACCTTGACAGCAAAAACTGCTTCTTTGCCTGCCAATTCGGGCACAAAATATTCCGTTGGGAACGTGACTTTCACATCCCGTTCTTCACCGGCTTTTGCACCGATCAGCTGATCTTCGAAACCAGGGATAAAGCTGCCTGACCCCACTTCCAGAGGATAGCCCTTTGACTGTCCGCCATTGAAAGGTTTGCCGTCAATCGTACCATCAAAATCAATCATGGCAAAATCGCCCTGTGCCAGTGCAGCATCCTCGGCAACAACCATTTTCGCGTGCCGTTCCCGTAAAGATTCAATCTGTTTTTCCACCTCGGCGTCTCCGACTTCCGTCACCGGGGCTTCCACTTCAAGACCCTTGTAATCGCCCAGCGTTACTTCCGGTCGGGTAACAACCTTCACGGTAAACACGCAGGGTTCGCCCTCATTCAGGGTCACTTCCTCGACTTCCGGCCGTCCCACGGGATCAATGGCGTATTCCTCAACCGCCCTGCGGTAGCCATCCGGAATAATAAAATCAAATGCCTCAGCCCGCATTCCATCTGCACCGATGCGAGACTCCAATATTTTCCTCGGCACTTTTCCCTTGCGGAACCCAGGAATATTTACCTGTTGAGCCAATTTGACATACGCTTTGTCAAACGCCTTGGCAACGTCTTCCACCGGGAGTTCGATAACCATCTGGGTAAGGTTGTGTGCCTGCTTTTCTACTGTTACTTTCACGTATTGTCCTCCTTCGAATCGTGCGCGAGCTTTTTCGGCAAGGAGCCGAATTCAGCCCTTTGCATTGACTTTAATTGTAACATTATCCCCAATAAAACACAATCTACACGAAAAACCCGGCAGGAAACTGCCGGGCACCATGCATATGGAGCGGAAAACGAGATTCGAACTCGCGACCCTCGCCTTGGCAAGGCGATGCTCTACCGCTGAGCTACTTCCGCATCGTGACGAAAATTATTTTACACCGCCATTGGGACAATTGTCAACCACTTCCCGTTAATCAGAACCGACATGCAGATTAGTGTTCAATGCCGGGGGCTGAAGCGACGCTGACGCGGTTGCGGCCCTGTTGTTTTCCAACATACATTGCCTCATCGGCACGGGAAATGAGCTGATCAATATCCTCCCCGTTGACCACCGTTGCTACGCCGATACTTGCGGTAATCCGAAGAACGGTATCCGGCGCCGCGCATATCTCCAGGTTCGCAATGTCGAACCGGAGCCTCTCCGCTGCGGAAACTGCCTCTTCTTCTTTTGCATCAGGCAAAATGACAAGGAATTCTTCTCCCCCATAGCGGCAGCACAGATCATACGGCCGGACCCCTTTGCGCATCGCTTCTGCAACCGACTGCAAAACGATGTCACCGGCCGAATGGCCATACACATCATTCACTTTTTTGAAATGGTCAAGATCCAGCAACAAGACGGAAAAAGGCTCCTGTGAGCGTTGGTAGCGCTGGAATTCCTCGCCCAGTCTGCGATATGTCTCACGACGGTTTAAAAGTCCTGTGAGAAAATCGTGCGTGGCCATTTCAACCAGTTTGTTTTCTGCAGACCGCAGGTCTTTGATAAAAGAACGTGCCACAAGATAGATGATGATCAAAATCAAGAGGATGATCAGTATTGCGGCAAGGATCAGGAAAATACGGCTTTCAGCGATTTTTCCGGCAGTTTCGGTAGCGCTGCTTGTAACACTGATGCCGCCCCGAATATCGCCTTCCTTATATCCCTGATGCGCATGGCATACCAAACAGGATTTATCCGTAGTAAGCGGGGCCATATAACGAAAGAAAACTTCATTGTTGCGTGTTTCGTAGGAGGTTACTTCTTTGACGCCATGATTGAATTTTTCCAACGCATCCCTTTCAAAAGGATCCGGTGCGTTGTTTGGGTTCAGTGGTTTGAGACTGGTGATATGAAACCGGAATAAACCTTTCTGCTCTGCCAGTTCAGAGATTTCACGAGTGACAAGGGCCGGGTTTTTTAAAGTATACAGTTGCCCGTTTTCATCTTTGATCGTGACATGCAATCCGGGGACATTCAGTTCCAAAAGATAGGGATTGACCGATACTCCCGGTCCCATCTTGACATAGACGCCATTTTGCATGGCGACCCATTGGCGGGTGAGCACGACTTCCTGAAAGAACGACTGGCCTTGATAAAGCTGCTGCTTCTGGATCAGTTCGGTCGATCGAAAATAAAAGCCCCAGAAGACAGAGAGGACCACCAGACAGATCAGCAGTCCGATGCTGGCAAGATACTTCTTGGCAAAGCTGGTGCCTGTACTCATACAGCTCCTCTCTTTCCAGCAGGATTTCAGCGAAAGATATCCCTGCTTTTTGTCTTATGATATGTTTTATTCGTCATTCTCCAGTATTATCCTTTCTTCAACACTGCCGATACACCATTTTATAAACCCAGGCAGCATTTGCCAACAAAAGGATACCCGTAAAAAAGAATACGGATTGAACTCCCCACATGGCGGCGATACCGCCGCCAAGCACTGAACCGCCAAAGGACCCCAGGAACTGCGCAGACTGGTTGTAGCCGAAAATCCGGCCCGTAAGCGTGTCCGGCGTACTGCGCTTGATCAGGGAGTTGATGGAAGGCAGTAAACCGGCAGTTGCCAATCCGATCATAAACCGCAACACTCCCAGCTGCCAGGCTGTTTTCACAAACGCCTGCGGAATGAAAAGTACACCCGCCGCAATCAATGCTCCCAACATGACTTTGGGAGGACCGATCCGGTCTGAGAGACTCCCCAGCCACGAAGCAGCAAGCATACTTGCCAATCCGGAAGATGCGAACACCGCTCCGGAAATCAGGGCAATATAGGCGCCGCCCTGAACCAGCTGCGCAATATAAACGGTGAGAATCGGTTGAACTGACATCAGCGCCGCCGACAGGGCAAATGTCGTGACGAACATGGAAACAATCAGCTTTTGATCAGGAAGCAATCCCCATATTTCATGGAAGTTGGAACTTTTCTCTTCCGGACGGGTGAATTTTTCCCGGACAAACAGCCATGTCAAAAAGAAAGCGAGCAAAGACAAGATTCCGATAAAAAGGAACACGCTTCGCATACCCAGAGTATCGGAAACGAACCCGCCCAATAGCGGGCCCAACAGCGTTCCGCCCACAGAGGCCGTCGAGATGGTCCCCAGTGCCCAACCGGAATGTTCAGTCGGCGTCTGCACGGCAATTAGCGTGATGGCTGCGGAAATAAAACCGGCCAGTGCACCCTGCAACATCCTGAGTCCGACCAGCTGGTAGACGTTTTGTGCAAAACCCATGCAGGTCATGATGATGCTCAGCCACAGGCTGGCGCGCAACAGCATCGGTTTTCTTCCATACTTGTCGGCAGCTTTGCCCCAGATGGGAGAAAAAATAGCCAGACTGATAAAATTGATGCCAAATGCCCATCCCGACCATTGCGCGATTTCAGCCGTGTCGTGGATACCAAGTTGTTCGATATAGAGCGGAAGAATCGGGAGTATCTGGCTCATGCCGGAAGAAATGGCAAAGACACCGAACCAGCAGACTGCCAGATTCCTTTTCCAGATTTCCATGATGTACCTCATACAATCTTACTTACAATCGAATAAGAGTCTTTTCCATAAATAAATGATGTTGCTATTATAGCAAAGAGGCTGTGTAAAAACACAACCCCCCAAAAATTACGACAGAATGAAAATGTTTTCTGCCTGAAAATCGGTGTTATTGTGACTTGCCTCTCATCATTTTTACAAATTGTTCTGTGAGGTTTGGGTCAAACTGGGACCCTGCCCCGGATTCGATTTCCTTCAGGGCTGCATTTCGGTCCACAGCCAGTCTGTACGGACGGTCATGGCAAATAACGTCATAGACGTCAACAATCGCAAACAACCGAGCCAAAAAGGGGCTTTGGTCTCCGATAAGCCCCAGCGGATAGCCGCCTCCATCCCACCGCTCATGAACCGCAAGGATGAGGTCGGCAACCGCTGGTTCCCCTATGGACTGCGCCATGCGATAGCCTATTTCACTATGACTCTTTATGATTTCCCATTCGATATGCGTCAGGGGGCGGTCGCTGCGCAATATCTCTGCCGGAATGGAGACTTTGCCGATATCATGAAGCTGAACAAGTTGATCCAGGATTTTTACAGGCGCGATGGACGGATCAACCCCCAAGGAGTCAATAAACTCCTGGACCAGTTCCTTCACCCTTCTGAGATGGCCTATATTCTCCAAATTGCGGCTGATAAGGACATCTTCCATGCTCGCAACGATAGCTTTGCGCACTTTTCGATTTTTCAGCAATTTATCGTTATACATTTTGTTTTCTGCAACGCTGAACATTTCCGTCAACCGGACGGTTCCCGCGTCTTTTGTTGCGGTCCCTATGGCGACACTAAGAGGAATAGCGCAATCAGTCACTTCATCACAGGCCTGCTGGATCCGTTCGCATACTTTCCGGCAAGCTTCTTTGTCCGTCCCTGGAAGCAAGATCACGAATTCATCTCCGCCCCATCGTGCAATGATATCTGTCTTTCTGCATGCTTTCTGCAATGACCTTGCCAGGGCAAGCAACAGCAAATCCCCCTGCTGGTGCCCAAAAACGTCATTGGCCAATTTTAATCCATTCATGTCTGCCATTATGATGCTTAACGGCATGGCCTCCGCTTTCTCCATTTCCGGCAGTATCCTTTCTATATGGGCCCGGTTGTGGAGCGACGTCAGCTTGTCATGGTAACTGAGAAACTTGATTTGGTCATCCGCCCTCAATTTCTCAGTAATATCCGTGATGATCATCATAACGAGCGGATGATCCGTAGAGTCATCCGCTTGGGGTATCAGCTTGCATTCGATATGAACATCTTTTTCGTTCAGACGAAAATCCGATGGAAACTGAGTTAACTCCGCCTGTCCGAACCCCTTGTGGCAGGAGAATACACAGTCAAGGATTTCCCGCAGTTTCTCCGGCGAGGTTCCGCTGCGTTGCCCCAAAAGCTCATTGATAGCCAAGCCGCCAATTTTTTTCCCAAAGATTTTCACACATTCGGCACTGTATTGACTGTCCACCTTTAAGTCAGGACCGAAAGTCAAAAGCCCCTGATTTACATTATCCATCAAATTTTGAATCTCGTTCTGGTGCCGTTGCAGACTCTGTCCCTGAATATCACTGATGCGAAATATTTTTCGGGTCGCTTTGAGTAATTTCTGGTACTGGTCCACCAAAGATTGATAGTGTAGCATGAGTTCGTTTTCGCTATAGCGAGGATTCGCTATAGCTGCCAACGCTGCGTGCAGGACTTCCTGTTCCTCTTCAAATAAATTTCCGTCACTTTTTTTATGCATAATCAATCATTCACCCACTATTTCAATGAAAATCCCACCACTGTGATGTCGTCGCGCTGTGGTTCGCTTCCCATGTATTCGTGCAATGCTCTTGCAAAGGCAGTCTGCTGTTGCATCACTTCTTTTGTTTCCTGCTCTGCGATAATCCGCATCAGTCTATTCCTGCCCAGCGGCAAATCTTTTTCTCCGCCATTTTGATCGGGATATCCGTCTGTTGTCAGATAAAATATATCTCCTTGCTGAACAGCCCAGTCATGCGTCGTAAATTTCAGGTCCCTGCCGGAGCGCCGATAACCGATGCTCCGATTGTCCCCCTTGATGAGATTGACTTGCTTCTCCCGCAAAATGAAGAGAGGGATTTTTGCTCCGGCAAAGTGCAGACGTTCGTTGCCATCGATACGGCAGATTCCGATGTCCAGGCCGTCATCTGTCATTTGGTCCTGCTCGTTTCTGTGAAGGGTTTCTTTGATCCTTTGGTTCAGTTCCGACAGGATAGCCGCAGGCTCGATAATTTCTTGATCCACAATATGATTTAGAATTGCATTTACCGCCATCGTCATGAACGCCCCGGGCACGCCATGTCCCGTGCAGTCTGCAAGAGCAACCAGGCTTCTTTCGTTGTCAATCCGGCGGACCCAGTAAAAATCTCCTCCTACCGTATCACGAGGTTTCCAGAGGACAAAATACTCGCCCAGAACGCTGTGCAGCTCTTCCGGTGTTGCCAGAATCGATTCCTGCAGCCTTTTCGCATAATCAATGCTGTCGACGATTTTCTGATTTTTCTCAGCCAAATCCCGTGTCCGCTCATTGACCAGTTTTTCCATTTCCTGCGTAAGAAGAAGCGCTCGCGCCAATGGATCGGCGATCCGGCGCGAAACAACATAAAAAACGAATATCATCAACACAATGGAGATCAGGCTGGCAATCGCGGTATTTAACTTGATGCTTCCCAGCAGCGCTATGCTTTCTCCGCGGGGAATCTGGAACACCAGCTTCCAGTCCGTGGACCTCGTAGACTGATAGACCAGATCCATCGTTTCTCCGTCTGCTTTTACATATTCAATGACCTGGGGTGTAAAGGCGGTATTTCCTTTCTCCTGAATAATCTGCGCTACCACTTGTGTCGGGATATAATCATTGAGGTATCTCCCATTATGGCTGAAATCATCTGAAAGGTGAATTTTGCCGTTACTGTCCGCAAGCCATAGATTGCTTTTGTCACCGACCTTGTATCGCTGAAATTCCTGGGCAATCTCCTGCAGACTCAGTCCCACACCGGCAACCGCCACCGGATTCTCGACTTCACCTACCAAAGCATTCAGGAAGACGAAGGTGTCTTTCCGCGCACTGTTGTAGTCTATATTCAAATCGACAGCCTTTCGGGATTTCAGTGCATCAAAAAACCATTGCGCATTAGGATCGGTTTCGGACATAACCTGAATTAGCTTTGACCCTTCAGCCCAATAATGATTGGTAATGGCGCTGACTATGAAAGCATTCGCATAATCATAATCCCGGGCGATGATGTTTATCCTGGTTTTGGAGTATTCCCCCAGCTGTTCATCTTTTTCCGCACCCGTAATCCATTGAATGATCGTCGGGTCTTTTGCCAATATCAGAGCCGTTTCCCTGGCCCGCTCAATCCGGCCGTCAATCTTTGAAGATATCGAATCAATCACATACACGAGGTCCCGGGATTTCAACTTGTCCACGACGGCATTCCGGGTTATGAAATAACCGGACCCTCCTGTGAGAAAAACGGACAGTACGATGATCACACAGGCAAATATGACGACTTTTATGGTTCCCTTATCGTATACGATGCCCTTTTCTTCAGGATTGGTCATTCTTCTTCAACCGGGCTTATTTGAAAAGGCATGGTAAGATCCTCTTTAAATTCTTCGGCACATTCCAGGGCAGTTTCATTCTCTTTGTCATAATACCAATGGATGGCAATTTTTTGGCCATCCCGATATGCATTCTCCAATTTTTCCAAAAGCATCATCACGCACTTGGAGCTGCTTGTATTGATATACGGCATGTGAAAGTAAAATTCAAGCACCATTTCCTGTTCAATATGCTGCAAATGTTCATCAAGCCATGCAAAAATCGGTTCGTAAAATTTAAAGGCATTCTCCGGATACGATTGCCCCTCAATGCGCAATCTGTAACTTTCCAGATCAAAACGCACCTCCGGGGATGATTTTGTCTTCTCTATATATAAACCATTCATGGTAAATCCTCCTATACATGGACCTTCAAAGTAAAAAACGATAATTGGTCATCAAGCCGCACTATCGAGTAATGCAGCGGACGGCTCGCACGACGCGCCATATCAATGAGGCCAAGTCCTGCTCCGGTGCAGCCCGGCGGCAGCTCTTTCTTTAATTGTTCTTTATACAGCTTCTTCAGACCGGCCTTATCCAGATTCGAAATTTCATCCAGCCGCAATGTGAGTGAACCAATATCCGTATTTTCGACAATATTGCCTGAAGTTACAAAATACCCTGCTTCCGACTTGCCGATAGCGACAATGCCGGAATTCGATATTCGCTCCCCAATGGGAGTTTCGCTCTTCTGTGCACTATAGTTCCTGATATTCTGCGTCTGTTCGATAAACACCGAAAAAACGTTATAGGTGTCATCCTGCGAAGTCGCATCCGTTTCCAGATATTTTTTTACCGCTTCCCCCAGTTCTTCAATAATTTTCTGCGTAAACCGACCGGAAAAATTAATCAGTACACCCTGTTTTTGCAGGAGTTGCTGTAATTCCCATAAGTTTAGCTCCATATAAACGAACCTCCTACATCAATAACTTTAGTTTTTTCGACAATTGGCCCCCATATCCTTCCGTTTTTTATATGAAATAATACCTCTTATGCTACTACTTATTTTCGACGCGCTTCGAGTTTCCCCTTGCCATGGATTTCCTCCTGTGAAGAAAAAAGCAAGATACTGCATTTTCACTTCATATCCGGCCAGTATCCTGGGGATCCGTCCCTGACAAAAACAGACAGCCGGACGTAATCCGGCTGTCTGCAAAATAATGTTGGTGCGGGCGAACCGAACCAGCCTTTACGCCAAATTTTTTATGAGTGCCACCACGCCAGGAATACCATGGAAGTTGTGTCTGACGAGTGGACATCATCTATTCCTGCGCATCCTTCGGCCTCTTCAGATCCGCCGCAAACGCCTTGATCTTCTTCCACTCTTCGTCAGTCGCCATCATCGTGCGCAGCGTGCGCTTTTCCCCCGGCGGAAGTGCCGG
>CAZXCC010000030.1:0-5060 GCA_964638945.1 uncultured Veillonellaceae bacterium
GTTATACGGCCGCTTCCAGCTGCGCCACTTCGCGGACTTCTTCCCATACCACGACTTTGGCTTTGGCAAACCCGTTGAAGGTGGTTGCGGAAGCAGAGGAATAAGAACCGATGTTAGGCACCAATATCAAATCATCCACTTCGAGGGCTACGGTTTCCTTGTCGCGAAAAATCACATCAAACGAGTCGCAGCTTGGCCCCGCGAATATTGCGGATACAGCCGGCCCTTCCTTGAAGGTGAGCATTTCAAAATCCCAGTGGTCAAATATAACACCGGAAAAAGTTCCATAGATGCCTTCGTCCAAGAAATACCAGTCCTGGCTGTCACGATGTTGCTTGCCGATGACCCGGGTGATCAGTTTCACTGCGGTGCCACAAATAAAGCGGCCCGGCTCAGCCCAAATTTCTGTCTGTGGGAAGAGTTCGTCCAACCCGGCAGTAATCTCCGCCAGCATGCCTGCTACATCGATCTTTGCTCCGCCGGGAGCTCGGATGGGAAATCCGCCTCCAATATCAAGGATCCGCAAATTCATCCCATTTTTTGCCGCTTCGTCAAACAACTGGCGGCAAACCTTCAGTGAATTCATATACGCGCCATAATGCGTCGTCTGACTTCCAACATGAAAAGCCAAGCCGGCTACGTCCAGCCCACATTCGCGCGCTTTGAGCAAAAGTTGCATCACCGCTTCCGGTTCTGCTCCGAATTTTTTATTCAAGTCGATCAGCGCCTCGGGGTTTTGCATGCGCACTCTCACCAAGATGCTGGCGCCCGGCAAAACTCTGGCCATCTTTTCGATTTCCGGTTCACTATCGACCATATAATTCAATATACCTGCACGTCTGGCCGTCTCGATGCCATGGACCGGTTTTATGGGATTGGCATATACCATGCGCGCTCCCTCAATCCCGAGCGCCTGCAGCTGGAGGATTTCTCCATCCGAGGCAACATCGAAACAAGACCCCAGGTCCTTCAACGTGCGGACAATCCGTTCGTCAGGATTGGCTTTGACCGCATAATGAAGATTGACCCGGGGCATATGGTCTTTTAGATACCGGTAATTCTGCTTAATCTGTTCGACAGACATTACCAACAGCGGTGTGCCGAACTCGCCCGCCAGCCTCCCTACATCGGCCCGGGACAAATGAAACTCCTTTTGCATATCCACTCCCCTTTTACCCTTTGATTCCGCGGGAAAAAACCCGATATGATTGTACCATATCACCAGAAAACTGCAAGAAAAATTTAATGGGCCACCTCTGCACCAGAGGTGGCCCATCGATGTTAGGGCAATACTACTACTCTTTGCTCACAAGGTTCAGCCAGTGTTTCCCGATCGGGTGCACGGAGAAACCCTTGATATTGGGACGATATGCGGAAAGAACCACACCATGGCTGATATAGACCCAGGGAGCATCCTTCATGATGATGTCCTGTGCCTTGGCATAGATTTCTGCCCGTTTGGCCGGGTCAAGCGTAGTGCGTCCCTGTTCCAGCAGCTTGTCGTATTCCGGATTCGAATAATGCGCCGCGTTGAGGCTCGATTTGATCTGCCCGCCGTCAAGCAGCATCAGGAAATTGTCGGCATCGCCATTGTCACCGGTCCAGCCGTAGAAGAAGGCATCCCCTTCTTCCTGTTTCAGCGCTTCGCGGTATTCTTTCCACGGATACGATTTGATTGTCATTTTCACGCCGATTTTTGCCAATTCAGCCTGAATGGCAGCTGCCAGCTTCTCGCCGTTCACCGGATTGTAGGGACGAGGATTGGAGTAAGTGATTACAGAAATCTCCAGATTGGACTTGCCCAGTTTGGCCAGAATTTTCTTGGCTTCTTCCGGGTTGTATTCGATCGCCTTGGCGGTTTTGGAATAGCCGGGAACGAAATCAGGCAACATGGTATTGGGAAGTTTGGCAAGACCCAGATAGAGATAGTCAATCAGGTTCTGCCGGTTGATGGCCATGCTGATAGCCCTGCGAAGTTCAGGATCTTTGAAGGGTCCCTTGTCGCAATAGAATCCCATGTAATTGATGTTCATGCCAGGCTGCTTGAACATCACCATGCCTTTACTTTCGAGAGTTTTGACGTCATTCGTGTCCACACCGTCCATGATGTCGGTTCCGCCTGCAATCAGGTCGGAAGCGCGGACAGAATTCTCCTTGACAAACTTATACACGGCATTTTTGACCTTGGGCTTGTCACCCCAATAGTCTGCGTTTGTCGTCAATTCGAGGTATTGTCCCTTTTCCCATTTGACAAACTTGTAAGGCCCGGTACCAACAGGATTCTCACCCAGATTGCCATTGTATTTCTTTACTGCTGTCGGGCTGACAATGAATGCTGCATGCGTCATCGCCATATTGGGCAGGAACGCGGCAAGCGGCCGGTCCAGAGTAATTTTCACGGTGGAGTCATCGACTACCTGAACCGATTTCACTCCTTCATAGACAAATTTAGCATAGGGCATGTCGGCTTTGCGGTTTGGTTCCAGTTGACGATCGATGCTGAACTTGACTGCTTCCGCATTGAATGGAGTCCCGTCATGGAACTTGACTCCCTTCCGCAGCTTAAAGGTATATTCTTTTCCATCGGGGCTGATGGTCCATTCCGTAGCCAGAGCCGGTTCAATCTCGGTATTGGCCTTTTTATAACGAACGAGGCCTTCATAAATCTGGAAAGTGATTTTGGATGATTCTGCGTCGTCAGAATAGGCTGGGTCAAGGCTCCGGGGATCCGCGCCTTGTGCAAAGATCAGCGTATCTTTTGCACCCGTCTGTTTCGGGGCTTCCGCCTTCTTTTCTCCGCCGCAGCCTGCCAATGCAAGTCCGGCAACAAACAAAAGAATCAGACACCCTGCTAGAATTTTCCTGTTCAATCGTAACCCTCCTTTTTTGTGTTCACATGCATACTACAACACTATGAATATTATGGGTAAATGGGAAAAACCCTGCTAGTCATCCTGTTCATAATTAAAATTACTTCACCAGATGACAGGCGGCCCACCTTCCTTCCTTCTCGGCAAGAGACGGTTCCTGTTCGCGGCAAATATCCATGCATTCCGGACACCTCGTATGAAAACGGCAACCAGGGGGAGGATTCGCCGGACTTGGCAAATCGCCCTGCAAAATAATCCGGTTCTTTTTGGCGCCTGGAACAGGGAGCGGTATGGCTGACAACAACGTTCGGGTATACGGATGCAAAGGTCGGTTTATCAGCTGTTCCCCATCGGCCAGTTCCACCAGTTTTCCCAAATACATGACACCGATGCGGTCGGAAATATGCTTTACGACATTCAGGCCATGCGCTATGAACAAATAAGTCAATCCCAGTTCCTGTTGCAATTCTACCAATAAGTTGAGGATCTGCGACTGAATGGACACATCCAGCGCAGAAACCGGTTCGTCGCAAACGATGAGCCGGGGCTCCACTGCCAGGGCCCGGGCAATACCGATACGCTGTCGTTGCCCGCCGGAAAATTCATGCGGATATAAAGCTGCGTGATGGGGTCCCAGCCCGACAAGTTTCAGTAACTTGCCGATCCGTTTCGTTCTGTCCGGTCCGGAAGCAATATTGTGAAGAAACATCGGTTCCGCCAAAATGTCATTGACTGACATCCGTGGATTCAATGACGCGTACGGGTCCTGAAAAATTATCTGCGCCTGCCTCCGAAAAGACTTCAACTGCGCCCGGTCGAAAGTGGCAACATTTTTCCCGTCAAAAAGAACCTCTCCTGCCGTAGGCTCTATCAGACGTAATATGGACATTCCCGTCGTCGACTTCC
Source organism: uncultured Veillonellaceae bacterium (assembly GCA_964638945.1). Taxonomy (GTDB): domain Bacteria; phylum Bacillota; class Negativicutes; order UBA1444; family UBA1444; genus CAZXCC01. The sequence goes on from CAZXCC010000030.1 coordinate 3,777, forward strand.
CACAGCCGGACTCTCCAACCAGTCCCAATGTTTCACCCGATTTTACCTGAAACGATACACCGGCCACTGCCTGAACCATCCCAACCGGTCGACCGAAAATTCCGCCTCGGATGGGGAAATGTTTATGCAGGTTGCGAACATCAAGCAAAACATCACATTGACTCATGATATGCCTCCCAGCGGAAAATGGCAGGCAACCGAACGACCATCCGGTTGTCCAAGTAATGCCGGACGTTCCTTTCTGCAAAGGTCCTGCACGTACTGACAGCGGTTGGCAAACGTACAACCTTCAGGAAGGCAGGACAGGTCCGGCACCATGCCTTCAATCGCGTGCAACAGGTGTTTCTTGGCGCCATCCAGCCGTGGAATGGATTCCAGCAAACCTGCGGTATACGGATGCAGCGGCGAGGCAAATACCTCCTCCACCGTTCCCTGTTCCACGATCCTCCCTGTGTACATGACTGCCATATCCTGGGCCATTTCAGCCACAACCCCAAGATCATGGGTGATCAGCACCAGCGCCGTATTAAACTCGGCAGCAAGTTTTCGGATCAAATCCAGGATCTGCGCCTGAATCGTCACATCCAGCGCCGTCGTCGGTTCATCTGCCAGCAAGAGTTTCGGATTGCAGGCCAGAGCCATCGCAATCATGACACGTTGCCGCATGCCGCCGCTCATCTGGTGGGGATAGTCCTTCGCCCGCGCCGAAGGACTGGGGATTCCCACAAGGTCCAGCATTTCAACCGCCCTGCTCCAGGCGTTGGTTTTTGAATGAATCCGGACCACTTCGGCAATCTGTTCTCCGACTGTATACGCCGGATTCAGCGAAGTCATGGGCTCCTGAAAAATCATCGATATTTCTTTGCCGCGCACTGCCCGTACTTCTTCCATCGACATCTTCAGGATATCCTGGCCGCCGAACAGGATTTCGCCGCTGATACGCGCCGGAGGGGTCGGAACCAGGCGCATGACCGACAGGGATGTCACGCTCTTTCCACAGCCCGATTCCCCGACAATAGCCATAACCTGCCCCTGGCTGACATTCAGGTCAATCCCGTCAACTGCCTTGACGATACGTTTTCCGATATGAAAATACGTGCGCAGGTCTTTTATTTCCAACAGCATCGTTTTATCCACCATAGTGCATCCTCATTTCAACCTTGGGTCAAGCACGTCCCGCAGCCCGTCTCCCAGCAGATTAAAGGCCATTACCGTCACCGTGATTGCCAGACCGGGAAACATGACGATATGGGGTGCGTTAAAAATCGTCTGCCGGCCGGAACC
>CAZXCC010000030.1:5160-18654 GCA_964638945.1 uncultured Veillonellaceae bacterium
ATGCCGATGGCAATGACCGCCTTTTCCACACCCCGTCCCAGCACTGTCATAAAAGCGATCGCCAGCAGGATGCTCGGAAAAGACAGCATAATATCCATGACGCTCATGATCGCCGTATCCACTTTTCCCCCGTAAAAACCGGCGACAGCCCCGAGCACCACTCCGCAAATCAATGCCAAAACCACGGACTCCACGCCGACAAGCAGAGAAATTCTGGCGCCATAAAGAATTCGTGACATAATGTCACGTCCCAGTTCATCGGTTCCCAAGATATGGCTCGCCGAGGGTGGTTTCAGAGAGTTCGGCAGGTTCGATTCATACGGATCGAATGGCGCCAGCGCTGGAGCAAAAATAGCGGATACAACAAGAACTGCCAACAAGATCAGCCCGATCATCGCGGGTCTTGATGCAGCAAAACGCTTTATAAACTCATGACCGAGGCGATGGCCTTTTTGTGGTTGCTCTTCCATCTCCGTCACCGGAGAATTTTTCGTTTTCGGACTTGCCATATTTTTTGCTTCACCCACTTCAATTGTGTTGGATCCGGGGATCAAGGTAACAATAAAGAATATCAACAATCAGGTTGACCAGCACAAAAATCGTGCCGATCAGCAATACTGCGCCCTGAACCCGAGGGTAGTCCGATACCATGATTCCATCCACTATGTATGAACCGATGCCCGGCCAGGAAAAAACGGTTTCCGTCAGCACCGCTCCACCCAATAATGCTCCCATTTGCAGTCCGATTACCGTGACAATCGGAATCAGCGCATTTCGCAAAGCATGCTTGACAACGACCACCGGTTCACGAAGCCCCTTCGCCCTGGCAGTGCGGACATAGTCCTGCCGTATGGTCTCCAGCATCGTCGCCCGCGTCATACGGGCAATGATCGCAGTGGAATAGGCTCCGAGCGCAAGAGCCGGCATGATCAGATGTTTCAGCGCATTCCAGAAAGCTTCCTTGTCTCCTGTCAGCAAGGAATCGACCAGATAGAGTCCCGTGATGTCTTCCGGCTTGAACCCTATGGCAATACGCCCTGATGCAGGCAACCAGCCAAGGGTAACAGAAAAAACGATGATCATCATCAATCCCAGCCAGAATATCGGCATACTGACGCCTAAAAGTGCGGCTACCATCGCACCATAATCAAACAGGGAATTCTGCTTCACCGCGGATACCACGCCCAGGCTGATGCCAAGCACGGAAGCGATGCAAATAGCCGACACCGCCAATTCAGCAGTTGCCGGAAAGCGTTTCATCAGTTCCTCCGTTATCGAGGTCTTGGTAATCACCGATTGTCCGAGATCTCCCCGAACAGCTCTGGAAATGTAATCCCAAAACTGTACGGTAATCGGTTTGTTCAGTCCGAGTTCCTCACGGACTATCGCTACCTGGTCCGGGGTGGCATGCTGCCCCAAAATGATCTCGGCCGGATCGACCGTAAAAAGGTGCATCACCAGGAATACCGCCAGTGATACACCAAAAAGAATCGGGAATAATAGAATTAATCTCCTGACAATATACCGGGCCATCAGAATCTCCCCTTATGGTCTGTTATCGGCATTTCTCTCATTTCACGACCGGGTCTCCTACCCTGCGCGTTCCCACGCGGACAATCCTGTCCGAACCCGCAAATTCATCCGTTGAAATTTTTTCACGGCTAATCTCGCGATTTCCCAGCAGTTTGACCCTGTAAACCGTCACGTTGAAACCGTTGCTTCCAGGAGATTCAACGACTTCCTGCCCCAGAGGCAACGTTGGGTCTTGCTTCACGATAGTTTGCATCACATGAACCGTCCGTTCCGCAGACTCAATGCGAACTGTAGGCGATGTCTTATCCACTTTGCCATAGATACGGACTTCCAGTGTATCTCCGTCAATCATGCTTTTTATATACGCTGGAAAGGTGCGCGTATTTTTCATTTTCAGATCGATTTGCCCGTCAGCCACTGTCGCATCCTGTCCCAAAGGAACATATGCCGGAGGGTCAAAATGCGTACTGCGTTCCACAACATTAAAATCAGCCAGCAGAGCTGCATTGTACAAGGTGGTTGAAACCTGACAAACGCCACCGCCCCAGTCCATCACCGGCCCCGTACTTGTCAGCGTCATCGCATGCAAATAGCCATTCTCGGGAGTTCTCAATCCAACCCTGTCATTGAAAGAAAAAACCTCGCCCGGTTTCACCAGGACACCGGAAAGAGCCTGGGAAGCAATCTCAATATTTCGGGACCGGTTCTCGTCAGACCGGTTGAATGTTGTTGAAAACGAAGACAACAATCCGGTGATTTCCTGCAAATCCTTTGTTGCGATGCGGGCAGGAACAGGAGTGGTTACCAATGCCACCGGACCCGCAGATGCCGTTGCGACAGCCTGCTGCATATTTTTGACTGTAGCCGCAACATCGGTTTTCAGACCTGGCTTATCTCCGCTGATGCGAATGCCTTCCGCCGTCTCGGTCACCGAAGCATCCACAGAAGCACGGTCAACTGCAGCAGCGGCAGTCATTGCAATGGCTTTCAATTTTTCCGCATTTGCGCTTAAATCATGCTGAATCGAAAATCCACCATTTTTCAGCAAAAACTGTGCATGCAAGCGTTGCAGCAAAGAACCTGTCCGGCCGGCTGCAAATGCCTGACGGGCCAGTTGAGAGGGTTCTGGCTGCTCGGCGACAACCGTCCAGGGAACTTCCCATTTTTTATCACCGGACTGCAGGATCAATAACGGCTTTTCTTTTCGTTTCGTAAGAGCCGCCGAAAGTTTGCGTTCGGCCTCTCCTATCGACAACCCGCCGACAGGTTCGCCGGCAACATTCAGTCCGGGATAAATTGTGCCGGATACGGCCAACGCGGCATCATTAGCCAAAAGCAGCACGCTTCCCAATAATAGTATCAGTAAAAAATAACTGCAAAACCGCGTCGGAGTTCACTTCCAATCCTCACAAAATCACTCTGCCACAGATTGAGAATCCCCGCATCAGCGGGGATTCCGACCAATTGCCGTTAATGCCGTTACGACAACGATATGAACCGTTGTTTTTTTTTATTACAATCGCAAGTTCATCGTCAGTTCGATCATTTTGTCTTCTTCACGGATCCTCTGCAAAACATCTTCCGTAATTTCAGAACCCTGCTCGATGATCAGGGAACCATCATTTGCTAAAATTCGACGGTTCACCTTTTTCCCAAGAAGATAACGTCGCTGCTTTTCTTCAAAAAGCTGCGCAGCATCATCCGTTGGGACTGCCGCAACGGATTCTGAAGGAGCCGCTACAGAGTTTGGTATCACGCGGGATACAATCCCTTCCATGGGACGTCCACCCACCGGGCCTCTGTTATCGGCCGAATCACTGATAATGAGGACATCTTTGCCGAACGTTACGATCTGTTGAGCAGAAATCTGCATCCGTTCGCCAATATTTTCTTCCACTTCACAGAAGTTGATTCGACCTGTTTCATCTATAGAAATTTCCACTACTTTGCCACCCATGAATCCCGAACGTGTAAGTGTCCGTGTCCCAATCACCTTGACCCCGGCAGCCATAAGCTGTTCCAGTCGAGGAATCGATGCAACCGGCGTAAGAGTATTGGTATTTTCCACCATAACAGCCGACTCGCCCAGACCGGTTATAGCATTGAAGGGAAGCACCTTGGCGCCCAAATACCAGGAACCGTCATCCACAACCAGCGCTACGACAGAACCCAAAGAAGCATCTATGACAAGCTCCTTCACCGTGCCGACCTGCTTTCCCTCGCTGATACTGATAACCGGCAATCTGAGGATGTCCGCACTTTTTTTCATGAATATACCTCCACACTAAAAAATATTATGATTGCGTACTGGGACCCGCCGACAATTTCTTTTCCAGCCAATCTGACCATTCAGCCGGTATCTGTTCAAACGGGAGATTGGGCTTGCCTTGCTCCCGGAGCAAATCTTGCAGTGCCTGCAGATACTTCTTCTTTTGTGCAAAAACCTGAACCATTCTATTGTCACGTTGAACCAAAGGCAACTGCAACGCCTGGTCCAACTCCGTCATCGCTCCGTCATAATCGCCGCAACTCTGCAACGTACTTACAAGTTCGGCTGAAACCAAGGCCACCGCATCACTGTCGCCATACTGCAGCCGAATGAGTCGAAACGCATCAAGAGCGCCGGATATGTTGCGGCAACTCCTTTGTTCAAATGCAAATTCCAACAAATCTTCGAGTGAATCGGATGCAGGTTGTTCCGCAATCGTCGGAAATACCTGTTGGTTTGGCGCCTCCACCGGCATCGGCTCAATCGTGTCTTCGCCCGCCGCAGCTGCCAGAACCAAGCCGCCGGGTTCCTCAAAAGCATCCCCGGTCATTTCTTCCGGCATCTTCGCCGGCATATCCGCCACCGTCTCAACCGCCATCACAGCCGAAGGAGACTGAATCATCGGTCCTTCCAAGGTTTCTTCCGGCATCTTCGCCGGCATATCCGCCACCGTCTCAACCGCCATCACAACCGGAGACTGAATCATCGGTCCTTCCAAGGTTTCTTCCGGCATCCTCGCCGACGTCCCCTCCACCGTCTCAACTGCCATCGCAGCAGGAGGCTGAATCATCGCTTCAGTCAGCGGTTTTTCCGGAATCATTGCTATTTGGATTGGGATGCTATCTTCCGTGGAGACAGGAATATATTCTTCCGCATCAGACAAGGAATGAGTCTCAGCAGCCTGTATCGGCAAAACATCTTCTTCCAGTGCCTGTCCGACATTTTCCCCCACAGGCGCAAGATGTACCGGCAGTTTGACAGGTTCTGCCGGTGTATGTTCCTGTACGGCAATTTCAAGTACTTGTTCTTTTTGCTGACTCACAAAATCGGGCACTACAGGGAATGCATTTTCAGCCGCAGGCGTCCAGTTCAATTCGCCTGGAGCATCATGGCTGTCCAGAGATACCGTGTCGCTTTGCACTGCATGAGTTCTGGCATCATATACCGTTGCCAGCCAGGCGAACCCAACGGCGCAAACCAGTGAAATCCCAACTGAACCGGCAAAGCCGGCAGAATGAAAAAACATGCCTGGCAGCACCAATGATATCAGCCACGCGAATCCGACCAGCATCGCCAGTAATTTCCACGACAACCGAATATGAAAGCACAATCCAGCCAATTTATGAATCCCGACTGTCACTCCCGCAATTGCGAGCAATGGAACCAAAAAAAACTCCACCAGGGTCCTCCCGCATCCAGTTCAGCTTTTCAACTATATCTTTTTCAATGCTTCGACATGATTTCCATTTTTCCTTTTTCCTAAAGGTATTTTGCCATAAAAAGACTGGAGTTTTATAAGTTGCCTTCTTCCGGAGGGCGAAATCTCTCTTCCGGCAATTGCATCAGTTCGTCAATGGCAGCCAGCATCGCTTGTTTGTCCTCCGGCAGACGCCCATGAACCCATGCATAATTTGAACCATGGTCGCTGAAAAGTTTTCCGTCTTCCACAGTAAGGTTTTCAATAAACAACCGCGTTTCCCGCAAAGCCTGATGGGGCCGCAACAATTGGAACCCATCTTTCTTCCACACTTCATACAAAGGGGTCCCCTGCATAGGAATCAGCGTTCGCAGACGTATGAAATGAGGGCCGATTTCGTTCAGAACCCGTGCACTTTCCGTAGCGTGTTCGATTGTTCTCTCCAGCCCGCCTATCCCGATAAGCACATACTCACTGAGTTCCATGCCTGCATCGATCACTTTGCGGCCTGCAGAGACGATCTGCTCTGCAGTGGACCCCTTGCAAATATTCGTCAGGGTGATATCGTCACCGCTTTCCATGCCTGAATGAATTCTGTCCAGTCCCGCGTTCCGCAGCGCCGACAATTCCGCCTGCGTTTTCCTGTTGATGAACTGGGCGGAACCATACATGGTGATTCTGTTCAATTCAGGGAATAATTCACGGGCATACTCAAGTATCTCCACCAGCTCGCTGGTTTTCATGAGTATGGTATTCCCGTCAGGCAAAAACATGCTCTGTATTTCCGCGCCATAGTGTTTGCGGGCATCCGCCAGGTCCTGTCTGATGTCAGTCAGGGAACGGATCCGAAAACGCTTGTCTTTGTACATTCCGCAAAATGTACAACGGTTGTGGGGACAGCCCACAGTGCACTGAATCAGCAAGCTGTGCGCTTCACTGGGAGGTCTGTATATTGTTCCTTCGTATCGCATGATAATTCTCCATTTTTTTATGTATTCATTATAATTCAGAAAGTCCATCCAATGCCATTCTTTCTTGAAATATGGCGCAATATTCGTTTTGTATTTTTTGCAGTCAACAACTGATACTTTTTTAACAACAAAGCCGTTCGACAAACGTCCTTTCTCAATATACATTTGTTGTACTTAAAAATATTTTATCTTCCCCACTTGACATCAGCATTTTGTTTTGCGACAATGTATACAAAATCCGATACAACTTCATCATGAACTTTTAATTGTGATGACTGGGAGCGGCAAAGACGCATTCTTCGTTTCAGAGAGCCGGTGGTTGGTGCGAACCGGTGCGAAGCGGCTATGCTAAATCACCCATGAACTGCTTGCCGAACTCATCGACGATATTTTCGTTGATGTGCTGTAGGTTAAGACGTAAGACCTGCGTTAAAGGACAGCCGGTGATGGCCGGTGGATGAGTACAATGCAGGGTGGTACCGCGGGAACCTCCGCCCCTGACGCTACGTTTTTCAACGTGACGTCGGGGGCGTTTTATTTTATTTACAAGGAGGCAACAACATGAAACAGCTATTATCCGTGATACTTCACCGTCAGGAAGATACTTTGCTGCGTCTGACCGGTATTTGTTACCGGCGTGGAGTTCCCATCGAAAGTCTGGCTTTTTCCACCGCAGAACAGCCGGGACGAGTCAAGGTCCAGGCCGTGCTCTCCTGCGAACAGGCTGCTGCCGTCCAGTTGCAACGGCATTTGGCAAAACTGGTTGATGTCGTAAGTACAGAAATCGTGTCCAATTAAGAAAGGGGATAATACAATGAAGAAGCTCTATTATGACCAAGATGCAAACTGGGATCTTATGTTGGATCGCAAGGTAGCCGTTATCGGCTATGGCAGCCAGGGGCATGCACACGCCCTGAACCTGAAAGAAAGCGGTGTCCATGTCACAGTAGGACTTTACAAGGGCAGCAAATCCTGGGCCAAAGCGGAAAGCGAAGGACTTCGGGTAGCTTCAGTAGCCGAAGCGGTGGCTGCATCCGACGTCGTAATGATGCTGATTCCGGATGAAAAACAATCAGCGGTATTTCGCGAGCATGTAGCGCCCAATCTCAAATCGGGCGCCGCCCTCGCATTCGCGCATGGCTTCAATATTCACTTCGGTCAGGTCCAACCTGCGGCGGATATCGACGTTTTCATGGTCGCACCAAAAGGGCCCGGACATCTTGTGAGAAGGATGTATGTGGAAGGAACCGGCGTCCCCTGTCTGCTGGCGGTTCATCAGGACAGCACCGGGTTGGCGCGTGAAATCGGACTGGCCTATGCGCGAGGAATCGGCGGAACACGTGCCGGTGTCCTTGCAACAACGTTCAAGGAAGAAACTGAAACCGATCTGTTCGGTGAACAGGCTATCCTATGCGGGGGTATTACCGAATTGATCAGTGCGGGTTTTGAGACGCTGGTTGAAGCCGGGTATCAGCCGGAATCAGCTTATTTCGAGTGCATGCACGAAATGAAACTGATTGTCGATCTGATGTATGAAGGCGGTATGGCCGCAATGCGGTATTCCATCAGCGACACTGCCGAATTTGGCGACTACATGACCGGTTCTCGCATCATTACAGAGCAAACCAGAACAGAAATGCGCAAAATCCTCTCAGAAATTCAAAATGGTACATTCGCGAAAACCTGGATTCTTGAAAATCAAGCCAACCGGCCGGTATTCAATGCCATGCGTCGCCAGAAAGCTTCCCATCCGATCGAAGTCGTCGGCAAAGAGCTTCGCGGCATGATGCCCTGGCTGAAAAAATAAAATCATGGTACTTTCAGGCAGCCGGATTATCATAGAAACCCTTCTTGCCCAGGGCGTCGATACGGTATTCGGGTACCCCGGAGGAGCAATCATGCCTCTGTATGATGCGCTCTATGACGCCCCCATCAAGCATATTCTGACTGTCCATGAACAAGGAGCGGCCCATGCCGCGGACGGCTACGCACGAGCTTCCGGCAAAGTCGGAGTCTGCATCGCCACTTCCGGCCCAGGCGCAACAAATCTCGTCACAGGGCTCGCCACCGCTTTTATGGATTCTTCTCCGATAGTGGCCATCACAGGGCAGGTAGGAACTTCTCTCCTGGGGCGGGATGCTTTTCAGGAAATCGACATTACCGGCCTGACCATGCCAATCACGAAACACAACTTTCTGGTGCGCAATATCAAGGAACTGGCAAAAACCATTGCCGATGCATTTCGCATTGCATCCACCGGCCGCCCCGGGCCTGTACTGATCGATGTTCCGCGGGATATTCTTCTGGCTGAAACAGATTTCGTTCCCATCAACCCCGCAATGACTCTTCAGGATTCATCGGAGCTGAAATCAACCGTCCCGGGCGATTCGGTCAAACAGGCTGCTTCCATGCTTGCACGGGCAAAACGCCCCATTCTTCTGACCGGCGGCGGCGCAGTCATTGCGAATGCCTCGGCCCCCCTGTCTGATTTATGCAGAATGGCCAATCTTCCCGCAGTCAGCACTCTTATGGGTCTCGGCGCATTGCCGTCAAACATGCCGTACTACCTTGGCCTTACCGGAATGCACGGGCACAAAGCCGCAAATATGGCAGTAGCTGCAGCGGATCTGCTTGTAGCAGTCGGAACACGATTCAGCGACCGCATTACAGGCGACCGCCTCCGGTACGCAGAGGGAAAAACCATCATCCATCTCGATATTGACAGAGCAGAGATTGATAAGAACATCGGCGCCGATATTTGCCTTGACGGGGACCTGAATCAGTCACTGGCCAACCTTGCCCTGCATTTCGCAAAGCTTAGGCAAACGGACAGAACCGATTGGCTGCAACAAATTTCCAACTGGCAGAATACGCATCATGAAAACTGCGATAACACCACGTTGAATCCGGTCTGGCTGATGCGCCACATGTCGGCTGCTGCAGCAAACAATCCGGTACTCTGGATTACCGACGTTGGGCAGCATCAAATGTGGGCAGCTCAGCATCTGGAAATCAGGCAGCCCCGAACCTGGTTAACCTCCGGAGGACTCGGAACCATGGGTTTCGGCTTACCGGCTGCGCTAGGAGCGCATTGTTCCTGCCCAGGGCATCATGCAGTCCTGATTGCCGGGGATGGCGGTTTTAAAATGACAGGGATGGAGCTTTTCACCGTGGCACAGGCAAATGCGCCGATCACATGTGTCATCGTCAACAACGGGGCTCTCGGCATGGTTCGTCAATGGCAGCATCTCTTTTTCTCCCGCCGTTATTCCGCCACGACGCTGCCCGACTTCGATTTTGTAGCTCTTGCCAAGTCTTGCAACGTTTCCGGCGTCGTTACAAACACCCCGCAGGAATTTGCCGATGCCTTCGCACGCTCCTTGCGCAAGAAGGGCCCCTCCGTCATTGTCGCCAACATTGATTCCGATTGCATGGTGAGTCCAATGGTTCGCCCCGGGCAACCCGTCAATCAGTTTGTCGATATGGTAAACTCACCAAAAAAAGAAACACTTTGAGACTTTAGTCCTAGTGCAGAAAAGAAAAAATGGAGTAAAATTGTCTTAGAAATGCATTTGAATAATGGGCAAACCCGTCGAAAGACGGCGACGCAAAGCTTTGGGTCTAATGGCGCACTGTCGCTTACGATTGCCAGGCTGCCGGTGGATTATTGGCGAGGTCGCCGATATTCTGATTGATAAAAGCAACCGGTATGTTTCCGGTTGCTTTTTCTGCGAAAAGAGGATGGATACTATGATCAAGTACATTATCGGCGGTTTTGTTTTGCTGCTGGCAACCCTCTCCGTTGCAATCGCAGTGCCGTTGGCGCTGCACAGCAACCAGTCAGTGTCTGCTTCCGCCAAATCAACGTATTTGTACTCCCTAACAAACAATGACAAAGAAAAATTCATCGTGACCAGCCTCGCAGATGGAAGGTTGGTCCGATTACAGCTTTTTCTGGAGCTGGACGGAGAGAAAGCTCCCAAAGATGCAAAAAATCCAGGTCGTGAGTTTTTGATGCTTCAGGACAATCTATTGCAAACCATCCGACGATGCCACTCCAGAGACCTCGAGCCGCAAAACCAGACTGCCTTCAAAAAAGCTGTGGCCGATTCCGCAACCAAGGTACTCGGCAAACAATCCGTCCGCAACGTCTACATCGCAAGCATCGCTTTTCAGTAAGCATTCCCTGAGTCCTATCCCTATGAAACTCACAACATGACCCGTGTTTCAGCGGGTCTTTTTTTGTCCCCGCTGCACTTTCTTCAACAAATTTTCCACCCTATGTTACAATGTGTTTATGAATAACATCGTGGTTGCCGAAAACCTATCCAAGCATTATGGCGAGTTCCATGCGCTGAAGGGAATTTCTTTTGCTATCCGCGAAGGGGAATGTTTTGGTCTGCTGGGACACAATGGCGCCGGCAAATCAACAACCTTACGTATGCTCTATGGTTTGTCCGCAGTAGAGGAAGGCCGGCTTACCCTCTTTGGAGAACCGGTTTTCCTCACGCCGCCGGAAATCAAGCAACGGCTGGGTGTTGTCCCGCAGGAAGACAATCTGGACCCCGACCTCCCTGTGCTGGAAAACCTTGAAGTCTATGCGGGGTTGTTTGGTTTTTCCCATAGCCATGCCAGAAGCAAAAGCCGTGAGATGCTTGCATACATGGGACTGGAAAACAAAGAGGGCAGCCTGGTCGATACGCTCTCCGGAGGTCAGAAAAGGCGCCTGATCATAGCCAGAGCCTTGCTCAACAGTCCAAAACTGCTGATTCTGGATGAACCGACCACAGGACTGGATCCACAAGGGCGCCATCTGGTCTGGCAAAAGCTGCGAAGCCTGAAATCGGAAGGCGTAACCATGGTACTGACGACACACTATATGGAAGAGGCTGCGCAGCTGTGTGACCGATTGGTCATTATGCACGAAGGCGTCATTCTGACGGAAGGCAGCCCATCAACGCTGGTTGCTCTTCACGTCCCCGCCTATGTCATCGAAGTGAGAGTCCCTTTGGATTCAGTTCCTGATGACATATCGGAAAAAGTGACAACGTTCGGCGGCGAAGCCCTGCAGGTTATGGATGGGCTTTTCTTGTACACCAATGAAGGAAAGCGGCTGTGGAGGGAAATCGAAAACTGGGGTCTTCCTCAGCACGCTTGCTTTCTCCGCCCCTCTTCCCTGGAAGATGTCTTTCTGAAACTTACCGGCAAAGGGGAAGAATCATGACTGGAGCAATTCGGGTTCTGCGTCGTCATCTGCGGGTTTTTGCCCGTACCTGGCACCACAATGTGATGTTCAACGTTGCGGAACCGTTGTTGTACTTATCTGCGCTTGGATTCGGCATCGGAGCAATGGTGCAGCAGATCGACGGGATGAGTTACATGCAGTTCCTCGCTCCGGGAATGGTAGCCTTGTCCGCAATGTATGCGGCAACTTTCGAATGCACCTATGGCACGTTCCTGCGCTTGTATTATCAAAAAACGCTTCAGGCAATCCTTGCCGGGCCCGTGACTGTCAGGGACGTAGTGTTCGGCGAATTATTGTATGGTACGTTGAAAAGCGTTCTGTTCGGAACAATCATCTTGATCGTTGTTGCCGTGTTAGGACAGATTCAGTCGGCATATGCCCTGATAATTCCCTTCTTTCTTTTTCTTCCCGGCTCATTGTTCTCCATTTTGGCTGTCTGCTATACCGGAGCCGTCAAAAACATTGACCATCTCAACTATTACATCACTTTGGTCATTATGCCCTTCTTTTTGTTTGGCGGTCTCTATTTTCCGGTATCCGGCCTGCCAAACTGGGTACAGTCCATCAACTGGCTCAACCCGCTCTTTCATAGTGTGGAAATCTGCCGGGCGCTCGCACTTGGAACACTCTCATCCCGTCTATGGTTCCATGTATGTTGTCTGATTTTTGCAATCGGCCTGCTAATTCCACTGCCTCTCAGCTTGATGAAAAAGAGGCTGGTGTTCTGAAGAACACCAGCCTCGCAAACCGACTCACCATTGAAACAAAATTCCCAAAACAGATTTGGGCTTGAATGCAGCAACGAACCTGTCAGGATTCTTCTCTGCAGTTTTCTTCTTTTTTTCTCTATGCTCTATGTGGGTTCCGCTCGCATCGCGGGTAATGACAATCGTTTCCTTGAGCGGTTCGATTTCCGTGTCAATAATCAGCTTGCCTGACAATGTATCGAAATAAATCATGCAAAATCATCCTCACGCCTGCGGCATTATTGATATCTATCATTATTTCACACCTGCCGGCCAACCCCTTGAGACTACAGTCTTATTTATCATAGTACTAAAGTCCCAGTCATTACCCGAACATAATGCAGATCGGACAGCAAACGCGCCATTTCCCCTGTTTGGGCAAAATGGCGCGTTTGTTGTTTTTGCTTGTTTTCCCGCTTATCGCACTGCTGGATTTTCCAAAGACACTATTTTGACATCTCAGTTTTGTCTATGGCTCCGGGATGATGGTGATCAACCCCATTGGTTTCGCTTGAATTTTCATCCACAAACTGCTGTTCCGGTCGATGAGCTCCATCATATCGGCATAAGGAATCCCATAACCACTAATCGCACCTTTTGCGTAACTGGGGATCGTATAGACCCTCACCGTTTTATCCGATAACAGAAACGCTGCATCCTCTCCCTCCCAGGAAATGCTGAAATCCTCGTATTTCCATCCATCCCACAGGCCATCAACCTGTAAGCGGTACTGCTCCTGATTTGTCGCGCACAAACTCCTTATCCGGCCCGTAACATCAGTCCCGGCAATAAACAAATCGGCAAGTTTGTATATCGTGCCGTTTGTCAGATCGATATGGAAACCTTGGTCAATTTTGTTGGGATGAGCAGTCCCCCGGGAATAACTGTATCCCTTGAAATGGATACCCAGCAAATTTTCATTATAAAAACTGACAGTAAAATCTCCGTTCAGAGAACTGTTGGGTGCAGAATTTTTCCGGGCCAGAATGGCATCCTTGAGTCTTGCATTGACCAAGTCCTGCGTATTTGCATCTTTCATCCCGTGAATTTCCGGAATGAAAACCTTCCCTCCGCCTTCGTCATATCTGATTTTCACGATATTCATCTTTTCCTCGGCCGCTTCAACCAAAGCAAATCCGGCAAGCATCCCGGCCATCACAAACAAAAATAAAATTCTGCGCCATTTTTTCAATGTGCTTGTCCCTCCAGCCTCGATTTTCACGATAGTACTTCGCCAGAATTGCAGAAAACCCTGTAATAAGAAAAGACTTGGCTTGTGCCAAGTCCTTTGGACGCGGCAGAAGCCTTAGTCG
>CAZXCC010000031.1:0-18514 GCA_964638945.1 uncultured Veillonellaceae bacterium
TTTCGTTTACCTCTTCCCTGTAGAACAAGGCGCCCTTACTGCCATTATCAGATTTTATCGTAGCAACCCATTCGTCACCTTCACGTCGTATGCGATAGGCAATTCCTGCTTTTTGCAGAGAAAAATCAACGGTATCAAAATACAGGGCCTCAAACTGACGTGTTCTGGGGCCCTCCTTCGTCTGCATCAAATTTATGGCGGAATCAGATAAAATTCTGCCAAAAATGTTGAGATCAGGTACAGCCAATTTTATTTCAAGCTCTTTTTCTGCCGGCATCCGGCGTACCTCCCGAAACTTGTCAGGGGACCGGAAAACGGTCCCCTGACAAGTTTATTCTTTTCCAAGCAGGCCTGGGGCAAAACCAACTTCCTTCCACACTTGGTTTGCCAAGATTCTTTCGATACCGTCTATCCGTCGTCGCAACATCAATTTCAGTTCGGCGATGGAACTGAAAAATAGGCGGACATGAGGTTGTACACTTTGTTTGGAAGCTTGTTGGTAAAATTGTGTGCTTTTGTCGAACATGGCGTGTATGCTCCATAATACGGTGAAATCATGAGCATTGGGCGGTGAATCGGCTGAGAATGCGCTGGTCATCTTACGCCAATTATCATCTGCACCAAGCAAGTGAGCTGTGTCGAGCGCTGGCAGGCTTTGCTCCGGCGACACCGATGTTGCCCTTACCAGTACCATCTCGAACTCTCGCTGAAACTCCGCCAATAGGATCAGTACGTCACAAAGCTCCGGCGAACAGCCTTCCCTGAGATTTTCGATATTCGCTCCGATACTTTTTTCCATTGACGCCGCATATTTCAGCGTACTCATGATTACATATCCGAGCGAAGTTTGCCGGCTTTTCCGAGGTGTGTCGGCGGCATGTCGCGAATAATAATGGTTACCGCTTCCGCCGGACAATTTGCGGTTTCAACAATGGCCTCCGTCATTTTTTTTACCATTTCACGTTTTTGTTCCAGAGTTCTTCCCTCAAGCATATCAACCTGAACTATCGGCATAGGTTTGGCCTCCTTTGTTAATGTTTCTATTCCTTATTATTCTGCGTTCGTTTGATGAAACCTTCAACCTGCGAACGTAGTATGAAAAAACCTTTCAAACCGATCTTGCAAAAAAACATTCATCTGGAGGCGGCGCTCCGGATCTCGCATCAGCGATATTCCGGCAGCTCGTGCTTCTTCGAGAATTTGCGCATCATCTGCAAGGCTGGCAATCTTCATTTCCGGGAGTCCATGCTGTCTATAACCAAGAAATTGGCCTGGACCGCGCAATAGCAGGTCTTTTTCCGCTATGACAAAACCGTCGGCAGTCTGTGAAAGCACCTGTAGCCTTTCTGGAACTGCAGTTCCCTCGCTATGCATGAGAACACAGTAAGAACGCTCAGCGCCGCGACCCACCCGACCACGGAGCTGATGCAGTTGCGCAAGTCCGAAACGGTCTGCATCTTCCACGATCATGACCGACGCATTGGGAACGTTCACCCCGACTTCAATGACTGTCGTGGATATCAGCACTCCAATATGACCGGCAACAAAATCACGCATCACCGATTCTTTTTCATCCGGAGTCATGCGTCCGTGCAGCATGCCGCAGCGAATTCCCCGTAAAAGGGTGGAAGTAAGTTCATGAAAGACGGAAACGGCCGATTGCGCTTCCGTCTTATCCGATTCTTCCACAAGAGGACAAACGACATAGCCTTGGCGGCCCGCCTCCACTTCCGCCACCAAAAACTTGTAGACTTTTTCCCGGGCGATTTCGCCGGAACGAACAGCGGTAACGATTGGTTTTCGTCCTGGAGGAAGCTCGCGTATGACAGATACATCCATATCTCCATAAAGTGTCAGTGCCATGGTGCGCGGGATGGGCGTTGCCGACATCACCAACGCATGTGGTATTTCACCTTTTTCCTGGAGAGTTGCTCTCTGTCCCACTCCGAACCGGTGCTGTTCGTCGGTGATAACCAGGCCGAGTTTTCGAAAGGCCACATCAGGTTGCAACAATGCCTGCGTGCCTACAACAATATCCACTTCTCCCTCAAGCAGCTGACGCAGCAGTTCCCTTCGCGCACTTCCTTTGACACGGCCTGTCAGCAGTGCCGTTCGTACTCCAAGTTCATCCAATAGCGCAACACAACTTTGATAATGCTGTTCAGCCAATATTTCCGTTGGAGCCATCAGTGCACCTTGAAGTCCGTTTTCTACTGTCTTTGCCAGTGCCAGCAAAGCAACCGCTGTTTTTCCTGAACCTACATCACCTTGCAATAATCGGTGCATAGGTCTTGCGTTCTCCATGTCCTGACTGATTTGGGCAAAAGCCGACTCTTGATCCCGTGTCAGCAGGAAAGGAAGTTTTGATTCCAGCCGTCGTATCAAATCTCCATTGGGAATATGCGGCACACTTCGGCGATCGTCAATTCGTATGCTTCGCAATGCAGACAAAGCGCACTGCAGCAAAAACAATTCTTCGAATACGATGCGCCTTTTTGCCTGACGCATAGTATTCCAATCGGAGGGAAAATGAATCTCCCGCAATGCTGCGCTTCTTTCCATCAAACGATAGGATTGCCGTATATCCGCCGGTATGATCTCCCTATCGTTTGCCGGCATAGCCAGTGCTGCAGCGATCAGTTTTCGAAGGACACGGGAGCCGAGCCCCTGTGTCAACGGATAAATCGGTACAATTCTGGCTACATTCAGTGAATCAGAGGGTTCTGAACTATCAATTTCCGGTGATTCGATTTGTAATGTATTCCGAAAACGGTTGGCCCGACCATAGACGAGCACAGAACTGCCTGGTTTCCAGCTGGTGGCGCGATACGGCTGGTTAAACCAGACAAGAGCCGCCTGCCCGGTGTGGTCTCCGACGATCAGGCGGGCGATCGATTTGCCGCGAACGCGGTTGACTTCTCCGCGTATGACATTCGCGGCAAAAGTTGCAAATTCGCCGTGAACCATTTCGGCGACGGTTCGCAGACAGCTTCGGTCTTCATAGCGGCGGGGATAATGTTCAAGAATGTCATTGACGCAGGTAATGCCAAGTCTGGATAATTTTGCTGCCAGTGCATCCCCAACGCCTTTCAGGCTGGTAATGGGCATGTTCGTCATATAATGGGTCTCCTGTTCTGATAGATAATGAAATGAATATCATCTTTCAATAATTTTCTGTGAACAGTTTCAACTTCCCTGCACCTCCGTGCAGATAAATTATAATGCATTTTCCGAACACCTTGCTTTTTTCAATTGGGCTATGCTAAAATAGTTTTGCTGTTCAAAATGCAAACGAAATAACCTCAATGCTGAAGGAGGTGTAGTTGATGGCCAATCTGTGTGAAGTCTGCGGCAAAGGGGAACGCAGCGGATTCAATGTTAGCCATTCCCATCTGAAGACCAAACGGACCTGGAAGCCGAACATTCAAAGAGTCCGTGCTCTTGTCAAAGGTGAAATCACGCGTGTTAATGTCTGCACCCGGTGCCTGCGCTCCGGTAAAGTTAGCCGCGCTTAATTTCCCTTTTCTTTGTTTCGTTCAAACGATATGAAAATAAAAAAGACTGGAATTTTCCAGTCTTTTTTGTTGTAAAAAATTCACATGGACTGTTTACAGGGACGCAATTTTTTTTAGTTCTTCTGCTTCAAACTGATATGCTTCATTGCAGAAATTGCAGCGAACTTCGGACTGCCCTTCCGCGACCATGGAATCCAGTTCATCCCTGCCAAGACTGGAGAGAACCGAGGTAACCCGTTCTTTGCTGCATGTACAACGGAACTGAACCGGCTCAGCATCATAGACGGTGCCGAACAAGCCTGTCAATAAAAGCCGAATGATGCCAGCAGCCGAAATGCCTTCCTCTGCCAGCTGCGAAGGGGATGCCACGATGGGAAGATTTTGCTCAATGGTCTTTAATACATCTTCCGTTGCATCAGGCATCGCCTGAACCAAAAAACCTGCGGCTCCGGTTACTTTTCCATCGGTGTCTACCATAACTCCAAGTCCTACCGTTGAAGGAATTTGCTCCGATTCCAGCAGATATTGCGTAACGTCTTCTGCGATTTCGCCCGAAACCAGTGCAACGGTTCCAGTGAAAACTTCCTTCTGCGGATTGAAACGGGTAACATGGAGCAATCCGGAACCGACTGCGGCGCCAACCGCAAGCTTGCCACCTGTAGGCGGCAGTTCCACGTGAGGGTTGCGGACATATCCTCTGACAAGATGTTTCGCATGACTGTCAGCCACGATATCTCCCAGTGGACCATCACCGGAAATACGTACAGTCAGGCTTTCATCCCCTTTGAGGGTTTCTGCCAGCAGGAGTGCTGCAGTCATTGTCCGCCCCAGGGCCGCTGTGGCAATCGGCCAGCAATCATGACGCCGTCTGGCTTCTTCCACAAGCTCCGTAGTGATGGCTGCGACGACACGGACACCGGGCGCCAGCGCTCTGACGATGTGGTCAGACATCTTTTGACTCCATGTTTTTCATGAGGTTCGCCATTTCAATGGCTGCCATGGCGGCATCGAAGCCTTTATTACCAGCTTTTGTGCCTGCACGTTCGATTGCCTGCTCAATATTTTCCGTTGTCAGAACTCCGAAAATTGTCGGAACTCCTGTCTGCAGGTTCACATGTGCTACACCCTTCGCTACTTCTCCCGCAACATATTCAAAATGAGGCGTACCGCCACGGATTACTGTTCCGAGGCAAATTACCGCGTCGAACTTATGGCTGCCGGCCATTTTTTGCGCTGCCAATGGAATTTCATACGCACCTGGAACCCAAGCCAAAGTGATATTTTCTTCAACCGCCCCATGACGAGTCAATGCATCCATAGCGCCGGACAACAATTTACCGGTAATAAATTCATTGAACCGGGCGGCGATGATGCCGAAGCGTAACCCTTCCGCAGTCAGTTTTCCTTCCATTACATTCATTTTACTTCCCCCTCATCTGTTGTGCCTTTTAATAAATGACCCATTTTTGTTTTCTTGTCGGACAAATATTTCTGATTAAAAGGATTCGCCTGAATCTCCACCGGAATGCGTTCCGTGATCGTGAGTCCATAGCCTTCCAATCCTGCACGTTTTTCCGGATTATTCGTCAGCAGGCGGATGCTTGTCAATCCCAGGTCGGCAAGGATTTGGGCCCCAATTCCATAATCGCGCATATCGGGGGCAAATCCCAGTAGCTCATTGGCTTCCACGGTATCCTTACCGTCATCCTGCAAGGCATAGGCACGAATTTTATTTGCCAGACCTATACCACGGCCTTCCTGACGCATATACAACAGGACGCCACAGCCTTCTTTTTCGATACGTTGCAACGCCACACCCAATTGATCGCCGCAATCGCAGCGAAGCGAACCGAGCACATCACCAGTCAGGCATTCGGAATGAACACGCACCATCACATTTTTTTTGTTGGCGACGTCGCCTTTGACAATAGCTACGTGACAGAGTTTATCGAAAGCATTTTCATAGGCGACTAAACGGAATGTACCATATTTTGACGGAAAATCAGCTTCGGCAACTTTCTCCACTACACGTTCATGCTGCTTACGATATTTTATCAACTCTGCCACCGTAATGATTTTCATATCATGTTCGGCGACAAAATCCATTAACTGCGGAACTCTAGCCATGGTACCGTCTTCATTCATAATCTCGCAAATTACAGCCGCAGGATACAGTCCGGCCAGAATTGCAAGGTCGATGGAAGCTTCCGTATGTCCTGTCCGTCGGAGCACTCCACCCTCCCGATAACGTAACGGAAAAATGTGGCCGGGACGCCGAATGTCCGAAGGTCCATTTGCGCCTTCGATGAGCATTTTTACAGTAAATGCCCGCTCGTGAGCAGATATGCCTGTAGTTACGTCATGCGCATCCACCGAAACAGTGAAAGCGGTGCAATGACTATCCGTATTGTCGCATACCATCGGGCCGATGCCAAGCTCATCAAGCCGTTCCCCTTTCATCGGCACGCAAATCAATCCTCTGGCATACTTGGCCATAAAATTGATGACTTCAGGAGTTGCTTTCGATGCAGCGATGACAAGATCTCCTTCGTTTTCACGATCTTCATCATCAACCACAACCACCATTTTACCGGCCCTGATGTCTTCCACGGCAGCCTCGATACTACTGAACTTTACTCCCATGAACTTTCTCCCCTTTCTAATCCAGGAATCCGTGTTTTGCCAAAAAATCCTGCCCAATCGGCACCTTTTCACTCTTTTGCTGTTTCCCCGCACTCAGCATCCTGTGCACATATTTTCCCAGAACGTCTGTCTCGATATTCACCCTGTCACCGGTTTTTTTTTCGGACAGGATGGTCACATCGCGTGTATGGGGGATCAGGGAAACCGAAAACCAGTTGTCTCCGCATGCAACGATTGTCAGACTCACGCCATCCAATGCCACTGAGCCCTGTGGAATAAAGAACGGGCTGAATTGCTCCGGACAATTGATGCGCAAAATATTTGCATTATCATTGCGTGTTATTGATTCAATACTGCCAACTCCATCCACATGTCCGGCCACTATGTGTCCGCCCAGCCTGTCGCCGACACGAAGTGTCCGCTCCAAATTTACCGCATCGCCTGGTTTTCGCTCCGACAATGTAGTCCGGTCGAACGTCTCCGGCATAATATCCGCCGTAAACGAGTTATTGGTAAATTCGACCACTGTCAGACATGCTCCGTCTACCGCGATACTATCACCGATTTTCACATCGCCAAGCACCTTGGCAGCCGTGATTGTCAGACGAATCGAATGAGCACCCCGTACAACCGTTCGTACTTTACCCAATTCCTCCACAAGTCCTGTAAACATCACGACTCTCCCTTCGCTTGACATACCCGTCAATCATAATATCCGAACCGATATGTGAAACGGAGATATCCTCCAGTTCCACTGCATCCGTGAGCAAGTCGCAGCCAAGACCACCGTATGGCCCAGGCGATGCACTCCCGCCGATAATTTTGGGAGCCATAAAAAGCACAACTCTGTCGGCATAATTGCCAAATAAAAATGATTCATTCAGTGTACCGCCAGCTTCAACCAGGATGCTGGTGTAGCAGCGTTCCCCCAACTTTCGCAACAGCACTCCCAAGTCCAGTCTGCCATCCGTCCCCTTTGGCACCAACAGAACCTCTACACCCTTAGCAGATAATGCTGCAGTTCTTTCGGGAGGTGCTTCTGCTGTGACCGCGATGATTGTCTGAACCTTTCCGTCGTTGACAAGTTTTGCGGTTAGCGGAGTACGAGCCAATCGGTCTACAACCACACGGACAGGTGATTTTCCACCTTCCGGCAGGCGGGTTGTCAATTCCGGATCATCTGCAAGTACCGTTCCGATCCCTGTTAGAATTACATCGGAAGCGTCACGCAGGCGATGAACCTCCAATCGCGATTCTTCGCATGTGATCCAGCGCGAATTACCCGTGCGAGTTGCAATCTTTCCATCCAGGCTGATTCCACTCTTCAGCGTGACAAAAGGGAGTCGGCAACTGATCCATTTGATGAATGGCGCATTCAGCCTTGCTGCTTCTTCGGCCAGGATACCCGTTTCCACTGCAATGCCATGTTCACGCAGCTGATTGATGCCGCAACCGGCTACAAGCGGGTTCGGGTCGACCATTGCAACGACCACGCGTTCTATGCCTGCTGCAATTACTGCAGCTGTACACGGCCCGGTTTTCCCCTGATGACAGCATGGTTCCAACGTCACAAATAGTGTCGCGTTTTTTGCAGCAGTTCCAGCCTCTGCCAATGCATGAATTTCCGCGTGAGGCGTACCGGCTTTTTGGTGCCAGCCTCGTCCTACAATCCGGCCATTGTTGACAATGACTGCACCCACCATAGGATTGGGACTGGTTCGTCCTTTCCCCTGCCTGGCTAATTCCAGAGCATCCTTCATATATTTTTCGTCGCTGATGTTCCCCATAAAGCTAGCCTCCCAAAAAAACCAAAATCCCAAAGAATAAATTCTTTGGGAAAAGAAACCCAGACCTATAGTAGGCCTATCATTTGCCTTTTCCCATCCAGACTATACTGTCGGCTCCGGAATCAATACCGGATCAACCTCTCGGCTCGCGGGCTATACCGCCGGTCAGGAATAGAAAGATTTCTCTTTCGCACCATGCCCCAAAGGCTCATATTCAATTAGTTCACCTCTATAAGGATAGCACTGCGTCAAGGAAAATGCAAGCACTCAGCGGATTTGTTTTATATTTTCAATTGCCTGCCGCAGGTTTGGACTGCCAAAAACAGCGGAACCGGCAACAAGAATATCTGCACCGGACTGCACCGCTTGGGGCGCTGTTACTGCATTGATTCCTCCATCCACTTCAATTAGCGTGGAAAGCCCTTTTTGCCGGATCTGTTCCTTGAGCCGGACAATTTTAGAAAAGGTGGAGGAAATAAAGCTCTGTCCCCCAAAACCCGGATTGACGCTCATCAATAAAACCATGTCAACTTCCGGAAGAATCTCTTCCAATGTATTCAGGGTTGTAGCCGGGTTAAGCACCACTCCCGGTTTTACGCCAAGTTCGCGAATACGTCCGATCAGACGGTGCAGATGTGGATCTGTTTCCACATGTACGGTCAACCAGTCTGCACCTGCAGCTGCAAACGCATCAACGAGTTCAGCAGGGTTCGTCACCATGAGATGCACGTCGAGCGGCAATTTGGTCACTTTTCGGATTGCAGCAACGACTGGTGCACCGAGGGTAAGGTTGGGTACGAAATGGCCGTCCATGACATCGATATGCAGCCAGTCTGCGCCTGCGGCTTCAACCCGTGCTATCTCGTCAGCCAGTCTGGCAAAATCCGCTGAAAGAATGGAAGGGGCGATTTTGATCATTTTAGAACCTCCTAGCATGAGTATCCTGCAACTCCTGTAAGAGCGCAAGATAGGAATTATATCTCCCCTGCGCAATCTCGCCGGAGACAACCGCCTGTTTTACGGCGCAACGCGGCTCCTTCTGGTGTAAACAGGAGGAAAAATAACAATTCAACAGCTTGTCACGGAATTCCCTATATTGAAAGCGCAGCTCTTCCGGTTCCATTGTCAGGAATTCAGTAAAGCTGAAGCCCGGCGTATCCACAACATATCCGCCGCCGGAGAGATGCAAGAGTTCGGCACATCTCGTTGTATGCCTGCCGCGGCTGATTTTTAAACTGAGTTCGCCTGTCGAAAGAGAAAGACCCGGTTCCAGCACATTCAGCAGGGAAGATTTCCCAACCCCGGACGGCCCGGCAAAAACGCTGACACGCCCAAAAAGAAGTTGCTGCAATTCAGGGATTCCCTGGCCGGTGACTGCTGAAACCAATAGTACGCGGTATCCGATTTTTTCGTAGATGGACAACGCGGGCTGCAAATCCTCCGGATTAACCAGATCGATTTTATTGATGCAAATGACAGCAGGGATTGCAGAGAGTTCCGCCAGGACCAAAAAGCGGTCCAAAAGCCCCAGATCAAGCTGTGGGTGACTGGCGGCAAAAGTCATGACTGCCTGATCCACATTTGCCACTTCGGGTCGCCTCAAAAAAGAGTCTCGAGGAATCACGGACTCAATCGATCCTTCGCTTTCACCCGGCCCTGACAATGTGAAGAGAACGCGGTCACCGACGCATACGGAATAACGACTCTGTTTCATCCTCCCACGCACTTTGCAGGAAATGACCTGATCGCCGTTGCGTACGATATAGAAACCACTTGTTGCTTTCACAACAACACCGGAAGACGTCTTTTTCTCCATGCGTTAAAAAGTCTGCTCTTGAATCAGTTTTCCGCTGGCAAGCACTTGTACCGTCATCTGACCAGTTCCTTCCACGACCTTTTCGAAACGTTCGCCTGCTTTATGAACACCTTCATATGCAATCCGTTTTCCGTTTGCGTCATTTACTATGATCTGGCAAGTTTGGAAGATTGCTCCTTCCGGAACTACAGCCTGGATTTTGGCTCGTTTTGGGATCCCTGTATCACTTTTCACCACTTCCAGATCAACGGTGGTACCTTCAAAAACCTGATTTCCTGCCATAGGCGCCTGACCGCTGACTGTTCCCGGCGAATGTCTTGGAGTGGTTACTTCCCTGACGGTTCCCACCCTGAGGTGCAATGCATCGATACGTGCCAATACACTTTGCAGGGGCTCTCCCAGGAAATTGGGCATGACGACCTGGCGAGGACTTTTCCCCTTGCTGACAACCAAATCAACGATGACTCCCTTTGCAACTTGTCCCGGAGGTCTCGGATTCTGACTGATTACAGCGTCATTCGATGTTTCGTTGGAATATTGTTCTTCAATTCTTCCCACTTTCAACCCAGCACTGCGGATTCGTGCTTCAGCTTCCCGTCTCGGCAAATTTTTCAGATCCGGGATGGAAGCCATTTCCGTACCTTTACTGACTATGATTTCTATTATGCGTTGTTCTTTGACGATTTGCCCACTGACCGGCTGTTGCGAAATTACATAACCTGCAGCCACCCTCTCATCAAATGCTTCTGTGATGCGAACACGCAGATTATCGTTTTGTAACAGGGATCGTGCAGTTTCCGCCGGTTTGCCGACAACATCCTGCACCATGACCTCTTTGCCACCGCCAAGACTGCCAGTCGCCAAAATCTGGCCTCCGATAAAGCCAAGCAGCAATAGGACACCCAGACCCCAGGCCCAGCGCGGAAGTTTCCGCAACGATGATACAACGCTCTTTCCGGGAGTTTGTTTCTTTTTTTTGTCTGCATTTGCTGCTGACAAATCATGTTTTTGTGAAATATCTGCATCCTGGAGAATGGCCCGGATACGTTCCATATCCAATAACAATTCACCGGCATTTGCATGACGGTCCGCAGGGTTCTTGGACATGGCTTTTTTGACCAAACCGGATAAACTGGTCGGCGTTTCCGGACATACCTCCCCTAAAGCCTTCGGTTCCTCCTGCAGATGTTTCATTGCGATGGCAATAGGCGTTGTTGCATCAAATGGAGGCGAACCGCTCAACATTTCATAGAGGACCACACCCAGTGAATACAGGTCTGACTTTGCATCTACAGAATAACCCCGGGCCTGTTCCGGGGAAAGATAATGTACAGAACCAAGAATCCCGGCAACCTGGGTTGTAGTCTGCGAAGAAACGGCCCTGGCTATGCCGAAGTCTGTGACTTTTGCTGCCCCGTCCTTATTGATGAGTATGTTGTGAGGCTTGATGTCACAATGGATGATGTTGTTTTCGTGCGCATGTTTCAGAGCCGCAGCGATTTGCGAGGCGATTTCCAGCGCGCGTAACGGTGTAAGACGGCCTTCCCTCTTGACAAGGTCTTTCAGGGTTTCGCCGGCAACATACTCCATGACGATATAATGAGTGTCCGCTTCGCAGCCGACATCAAAAATGCTGACAATATTAGGGTGCGACAAGCGTGCAGCAGCTTTGGCTTCCTGACGGAATCTGGCTATAAAATTCTCATCGCAGGTAAATTGCGCCCGGAGGATCTTTACCGCCACCCTACGGTCCAGCAATTCGTCTGCCGCCAGATACACTTCAGCCATACCTCCGCCGCCGATACGTTCAAGGAGGCGATAGCGGGCATCAAGCAACCCTTCTGGGCTCATCGGACCCCTCCTTTGTCATTTTTCCGACGTAGTTGACCGCAGGCAGCATCGATATCCGAACCCATTTCGCGACGTACTGTCACATTGATGCGCCTGATTTTGAGCAGGTCTTCAAATTGTTTTACCTTTTCAGGGGAAGAACGTTGAAGTCCTGTTTCAGGAACTGCGTTCAACGGTATCAGATTAACGGCCGCAAGTTTTCCCCGCAGGAGGCCGGCAAGTTCCTTTGCGTTTTCAGGACTGTCATTAATTCCGGCAATCAGGGTATATTCATAAGTAACCCGTCGTTTTGTCACCAAAGCATATTCATTGGCGGCAGCCAATAATTCCTGCAAAGGGTATTTTCGGCTGATAGGCATGATACGTGAGCGAATCTCGTCATTGGGAGCATGAAGGGAAATCGACAGTGTTACAGGGAGACCCTGCTCCTGCAGCTTACGGATGCCTGGCACCAGTCCGCAGGTAGAAACAGTGAAAGAACGATACCCCATGTCCAGCACATACGATTCATGTGCGAGGCGCATGAATCGCAACACTTCGTCCAAATTGGCCAGAGGTTCGCCGCCGCCCATAATAACGACGGAAGACACTCTCGCATCCGGTCCCAGACGATTTTGGACATGCATTACCTGAGCCAGAATTTCGCCGCCTGTCAGGCTGCGTTCCAATCCCGACAGTGTGGAGGCGCAAAATCTGCATCCCATGGCACAGCCTACCTGACTCGAAACAC
The DNA here is from genome assembly GCA_964638945.1 of uncultured Veillonellaceae bacterium. Taxonomy (GTDB): domain Bacteria; phylum Bacillota; class Negativicutes; order UBA1444; family UBA1444; genus CAZXCC01. The sequence goes on from CAZXCC010000031.1 coordinate 12,343, forward strand.
AGACACTGTTGCCATACTTTTGACGCATCAGTACAGTCTCGACCGCTGAACCGTCAGAAAAACGCAGAAGATATTTGCTTGTACGTCCGTCTTTTGCGTGGCTGACAGTTTCCTCCGTTGGACGGTCGATACTAAATAATCCTTTGAAGCAGTTCCGCAGTGGAGCCGGAACATTTGTCATTCCATCAAAATCAGTGACATTATGTCGATACACCCAATCGGCGACCTGTGATGCCCGATACTTCTCCACGCCGTTTTTCTCGAACTCAGCGGCGATTTCCTCAACAAACAGTCCAAACAGATTAATTTTCATTCTATATTATGCCCTTTCTTCTGCGCTGCGATGCATTCGCGCGATAAAAAAACCATCGACGCCGTCCCGTTGGGGCCATAGCGTCAACATGGTTTCAGGACGGGGACCCGGTAGCATTGCACCGGCAGAATCAATGGAGAAATCCGGATTGACGGCCAGGAATCGCTGTATAACCGACTCGTTTTCAGCCTCTTCCAGAGTACAGGTGCTGTAAACAAGAACCCCTCCCGGCTTGACGCATCGGGCGGCACTGGCCAGAATGGCACTCTGCAGGGCAGGCAATTCTTTTAATGATTCTTCCTTGCGCCATCTGGCATCAGGACGTCTACGCAATACGCCGAGACCGGAACAAGGTGCATCCACCAATACGCGGTGAGCTTGTCCAGCAAAATGTTGATGCAGATTTGTTGCATCCTGCAGCCGGGGTTCGATGCAATCGATTCCGAGCCGGCGGACGTTATCGGTAATCAGGCCGATTTTATGTTCATGAATGTCACAGGCCAACACACGTCCCTGATTCTTCATCAGAGCGGCCAGATGCGTACTTTTTCCACCCGGCGCCGCGCAGGCATCGATGATAAACTCACCTGCTTCGGGACGGACGACATGGGACACCAGCATGGAGCTTTCATCCTGGACCTGGCATAGGCCATCGCGCAAAAGTTGAAAAGGTTCATTTCCGGCTTTATGACAGAGAATCCCTTCCGGTGCAAGTCGGGAGGGTTCCGCTTCGAATCCGGTTTCAATAATTTTCTGGAGCAGTTCATCCCGTGTGATTTTCAGGGTATTGGTCCGAAGTGACAACGGCGGCTGCATATTGTCAAACTTGCATAATGCCATTGTCTCTTCTTGTCCGATGCGTGCAATCCAGCGTCGCACCAGCCACTCGGGATGGCACTCGCGCAATGCGATGTGACGGACAGGATTCTTTTCCAGGCTTGGATAACGAACTTTATCCGGCTCACGGACTGCCGACCGCAACACCGCGTTCACAAAACCGCTGGCTCCGGGATTGGCAAGTTTACGGGTCAAGTTTACCGCTTCATTTACGGCGGCGGAAGCTGGAATCTTGTCAAGAAAAATCAGCTGATACATACTGAGACGCAAGATATTTACAACCATTGGATCCGTTTGTGATAAAGGTTTTTTTATATAATGGCCCAACATCCAGTCCAGCGTACCACAGGCCTTCGTTGTTCCATATACCAGTTCTGTGACAAAGCGACGGTCCACCGGCGAAAGTTTTGCGGCGTTGAGGTGTTTGGACAATGCGAGATTTGCATAAGCGCCGCCCGGAAACACGTCCTGCAAAACCTGAAGCGCCACTTGACGGGCATTGATCACTGCAGCCGCCATATTCACGAAACCGCCTTTCCGAGCGGTTCCACCATGCTTTGCAGGATTTCCTCGACCCGATTCAAATCGACGCGTGTATTACAGCATGGACCAAAAGGACGTTCATTCAGCACACCGATTACAGGTAACGGGAAAACATCCTGGATACCGCTGGTCAGGTCCCTCTCGCAGGCGATGGCCAGCACGGCCTGCGGGCGCAAGGATTTCAGAACATTGCGGGCCAGGGTGCCGCCTGTGACAACAGCCAGGTTAACGCCATATTTGTCGACAAGTTTCAATAAACCATCCACCTGACACTGCCCGCAACGCTTGCAGTTGCGAACGTCACGGGTGATTTTATGAGGGCAGGTATCCAGCTGGATACAGTGCGGCGTCAGGATCAGCAGTCGCTCCGGCCTGACACGAATGATTTTTTGACGAACCAGGTGATTGCTGACTTCGATAAAGGAACGTTCTATCGTTTCTTTTTCGATGTCGAACAATTTGCCGATTCGGATGGCCATCGGAAAGACGAGGTTGATGACTGACCAGGCCTGTCCAAGAAAAAATCTTGGAGTGTGAAAACCCATGATTGCCAGAACTATGCCTGCGATGCCCCCAATAGCCACTAATGCAATAAAAGTAAGCAGAAGACCGATTATCAATGGCAAATGCTGGCTGATACTGGTCAGGCCGGGACGACTGACAACCCAGATTCCCAGCGTAGACAAAATGGCCAGCAATACACTGGCCAGAATCAGAGCTAAAAACAGGCGCTTTTTAGGTCGGGCCGGAATTTCGATGCGCATTTCCATTCTCCTATTCCAACACCGTTCCAGGAATCAGGCAGTAGCCACAGGAGCAGTCCTTCGCTGACATGCGGCGTTTGCACTCCGGCTGGACTTCAAGCAGTTCCAGCATGTCGTGGCCCGTTTCCACCAGAACGCCGTCCTGACTGATGGAATGGATGCGACCCGGAACAAGAATACCGGTTGCAGGCTGAACCCTTGTTCGCCAGATTTTCAGAATGAAGTTGTCGCAAATACAATAAGCCCCGGGCCAGGGGTTCATACCACGAACAAGATTGTGCAATTCCCCTGCGCTTTTTTGCCAGTCGATGCGTTCTAGAGACCGGTCCAGCATAGGAGCATAGGTGGCAATGGCAGAATTCTGCGGAACCGGCTTCAAAGCGCCAGCAAACAAATCGTCCAGGGTTTTGACAATAAGGGTCGCTCCACGCTGGCTGAGCAGATCGTGCAATTGTCCGACGTTCATGTCCGGTGTGATGGCAACCCGGTCAACAAGCAACATATCGCCAGTGTCCATGCCGCGATCCATCTGCATTGTCGTAATTCCTGTTTCTTTTTCTCCATTGATTAGGGCCCGATGTATGGGTGCAGCCCCGCGATAGGCAGGCAAGAGTGAGGCGTGAACATTGATGCAGCCATATGTTGGTATTTTCAGCAAGTTTTCAGGCAATATCTGACCAAAAGCAACAACCACAGCCACATCAGGAGCCCAACGAATCATTTGGTCCAAAAAGGCGGGCTCTTTCACCCGCTCAACAGTTACCACAGGCAGACCAAGTTGGTTTGCGGCTTCCTTGACAGGAGACGGAGACAATTTACGTCCTCTTCCCTTAGGACGGTCTGGTTGGCTGACGACTCCGCACACCTCATATCCGGCATTCACAATGGCTTGCAAACAAGGTACGGCGAAATCCGGCGTACCCATAAAAACTACTTTTCGGACTTTCATTCCTTACGCTCCCGAAAAACTGACTGAGCGCGTTCAACAAACAAAATTCCTTCAAGATGGTCAATTTCATGTTGTAGTGCGCGGGCCAACAACCCATCGCCACGAATCGTCACAGGTTCGTTATTTCGGTCAAAGCCTTTTACTGTCACACAGGTAAACCTTTCTACATCGCCATACATGCCGGGAACACTGAGACAACCTTCGACAGAGGTTTCGCTGCCTTCAGACTCAATGATTTCCGGGTTTACCAATTCTATAACTCCGCCTCCGACGTCAATTACAACAACACGCAACGAAACACCGATCTGTGGTGCGGCAAGGCCCACTCCATCGGCTTCATTCATTGTTTCGATCATATTGTCGATTAATGTACGGATTTGTTTATTGATTTTTTGAACAGGCCGTGCAGTTTTTTTCAGCACAGGATCTCCCGCTTTACGGATATCGAGGACGGACATGGTTGGCCTCCTGACTGTTTAGTTTAATATTAAAATTTTACCATATGGGGCGAAAAAAATCCATGAAACGCCATTATCACATCAAAGCCAGCGGGTCAACATCTATGCTGATATCACGTGCCCAGGCAATTCCGGTTTCCACTAAAATCTGTTTGACAGTCTTCAAGTCTTCTCCTTGAACCAGAATATGGACACGGTATGTGTCGCCAATTTTTGACATAGGTGCAACAAACGGTCCCAGAACAACAACGTCCGCAGAAAGCTTCTCCAATCTGCTGCGCAACAGGTCTGCCGCAGTGTCTGCTGTGCGCATGGCACCAGCCTCATCTTTGCCGGTTGTTGTCAGTTTGATGAATTTAGCAAACGGTGGATAATTCAATTCCCTGCGAAAAATTGATTCCTGCTCGTAAAATGCGGCAAAATCCTGGGCTGCGCCGGCTTGTACTGCATAATGGGACGGATGATACGTCTGTACTACCACTCGTCCAGGTTTCGAACCCCTACCGGCCCGTCCTGCCGCCTGCATGATCAGAGAAAAGGTTCGCTCTGCAGCCCGAAAATCAGGCAGATTCAGAGAAGAATCAGCCGCCAGGATTCCTACAGCAGTGACATTCTCAATGTCATGACCTTTGGCAACCATCTGGGTTCCCAGCAGAATATCATGCCGACCGGCGCGAAATCCGTCAAGGAGGAGGTCCAGGCTGCCTTTTTTGCCGGTGGTATCCTGGTCAAGCCTTGCCAGACGAACGCCTGGCAGTAATGCGAGAAGTTCTTCTTCCAGCTTCTGGGTACCTGCGCCAAAATATCGGATGTACCGGCCATGACAGGATGGGCAGATGTTTGGAACGGCATGCGAAGAATCGCAGTAATGGCAGCGAAGTTGACCTCCCTGCATATGATAGACAAGCGGTACGCTGCAATGTTCGCATCGCATCACATATCCGCATTCCCGACACAGTATGAAGGTTGAGTGCCCTCTCCTGTTCAACAGTAAAATTGACTGTTCTCCTTTTTCCATAGTATCACGGAGTAATTTTTCGAGAGGTGCGGATACGATTGTTTTTCTTCCCTGTTTTAGCTGTTCGCGCATATCCACAATCTCCACGACAGGCAACGAAGACCCATCCACCCTTTGCGGCATCTCGACCAGCGTATGATTGCCTGAAGCAGCTGCATAATACGTTTCCAAAGATGGCGTTGCGCTGCCGAAAATAATTGTTGATCCATGCAATGCAGCGCGGTGAAGGGCTGTTTCTCGAACGTGATAGCGCGGTGACTCTTCCTGTTTATAGGTGAACTCATGTTCTTCATCCACGATGATCAGTCCCAGATCGGCAGCAGGCATGAAGAGTGCTGACCGGGTGCCAATAGCGATCATTGTTTCCTTTGTACGGAATCGATCCCATACATCTCGTCTTTCCCCGACTGACAATTTGCTGTGCACCACGCCTACAGAAGAACCGAAACGGGCCTTAAACCTGCGTAAGAGCTGACTTGTCTGAGCGATTTCCGGAATCAGCGCCAACACTTGTCGTCCGACTGCAAGCGCACCTGCAGCAGCTTGCAGATACACTTCCGTTTTCCCGCTGCCTGTGACACCATATAGCAAAAAAGTTTGATTCCGACGACTCTTTATTGCCGGCAGCACGAGAGTCAAGGCCTTATCTTGGTCAACTGTTGTATCCACTGTCGGGCAGGTACCTTGAATATCACAATAACTATTTCGTTGAACCCGTATCCGGTCTTCAAAGGCAAACCCATCTCTCACCAACGCTTTGGCAGCAGAATCCCAGGGGATTCCGTTTTCATTTTTCCCGACCGGAACGGTTTGTTCTGTTGCCAATCTTTCTAATATACGCTGTTGCGCTGTTTTGCCTTTCATAACGGATGCGGCTTCCATTGCATTTTCGGATGAAACCGCCAGACGCAAGATTCTCTGCCATTTTATCGCTGCCTTTTGCCCGAGCCGACGTCTGGTTTCTATCAGGCCTTCCTTCAGCAAGCGCTGCAGTTCAGTGCGACAGCCGGCCCCGAACTCTGCTCTCAGGCGAGAAAAAGCAACAGGTCCCTTGCTGCGGATAAAGTCATAAACAGGACTTTTCATTTCGAAATCGTTAATTTCCATACACTTCTGGTAATACTGTTCGGATCTGACGCCTGATTTGCCGGGAATGAACAGGCGCATCGCTTCGCCCAGTGAACAGACATAGTATTCACTGAGCCAATGAGCCGTTTTCAACATTTCGTCATCAAACCAGGCTGTATCATCGGGTGCATCCAGTATAGATTTTAAAGAATCTGCTTCCAT
>CAZXCC010000032.1:0-18397 GCA_964638945.1 uncultured Veillonellaceae bacterium
CTTTGGGAACCGCCGGATGCGGACCCGCATGTCCGGTGGTGTGAGAGGTCGGGGGCTTGCCGCCCCCTCCTACTCGATTATAGGGACTCCTGCTTTTCCAACAAGAAATTTATCCCAGGTAAAAATGAATGATTCGGCTGGGCCGACCGGAGCTCCCAATGATTCGTTTTCCAATAATTTTTGTATAGCCATGGGCATCAAACTTCTCGATGATTCTGTTCATGGTTCGAATCGTTACTCCAAAGAGCGGTGCCAATTCCTTGACAGTGAAGTCGTTTTTGCCATATTGCTCAATAATGCAGTGCAATTTGAACACCGTGTTGATACTGACGCCGACTCTTTCCGAAATACGATAAAATTTTTCATCGATGATGGGGTCTGATTTCCCTGGATTTTTAGTAATGTTTTCCAACGGACCGATGATTTTTTTGCCTTCATAGACGATAAAGGCAAGATTCCCGCCCTTTTTGCTTGCATGAAGCATTCCGCGGTTCGCACCGGCTTTCGACTCGTTGGCAGTCTGACCGTAACCGATTCCCACGCTCACAGTACTGGAAGTGCTATTTTGGACGGCATGAAGCAGTTCGATGGTTTTTAGGTTATTGGTTTCGTTTTCCAATAATTGTGTTGTAGTAAAAAGCAGATAGTTTCTGTCACCGATCTCGATGACGGCAGCCTGTATACGCTGCGCAAATAAATATATCTGTTCCGATACTTTCATCCGGTTCAGGGCAGACTGGTATTCGTTGTCGGCAAGTAAAGAATGCTCACTGGACGCATCGATCTGTATGCAGATGGTTACCAATTGACTTTGTTGGCTTACTTTTACCAAATACTTTAGCTGCAGTTTATAGATGGTTTCCCTGATGATGTTGGCTGTCGGTTCCAGCAGCAGACAGGGGACTGAAGAGGCAAGCAGTTCGTCGTACACTCCCTGCAAAGCGGTTATGCAGCAGGAGACTTTGTTCTCATAATAGTTTCTCTTATGAAAATCACAGATATGGGTCTGATATTCCTCAGAGAGTGTTTGCTCTCCTGCTATGTAGATTTTAAGCTTCTCGATAGAGATGCCGATTTCCTGATAGGCTTCATACAGCAAGTCCTGGTTGTAGGTATCGAAACTGATATTGCAGATATCATAATCAGTCCAGAGTTTTGCATGCAACAATATCCGCATCAGGGAACTGCCGCTTCGGGGGACATATTCCCAGGGAACAGTCGGTTTAATGGTTTTTCCGGCCAGTGTATACGGTGTTTTCCCGGTGAACAACAGGGCATCCACTTCGAGCTGATGGTACTTCAGGATGGCGGGTGTTTCCGTATAGATTGAATAAATATAGTCGATCGGCTCAATCTGCGGGAATTCTCTTTTAATGATCCGGTTGGTTTTTGCTACGACTTGTGATGGGCCGATGATTCCTACTTTCATTTTCACTCTCCCATGCTGTCCAAACAGGATGGCATAAGTTTACCATCGGGTATTTGAGACAGATTATAGACAATATTAGGGCATAACCTTTAACCGTATAATAACATTAATCGGACTATTCTAAAAGTAAAATAAAAGAATGTCCAGATGAAATGATGAGGGAGGAATGGCAACGTGGAGAATTTATTGAAGGCGATTGAAGCAAAGCATGACAAGATGATCGGGTTTCTGGAGAAATTGGTAAATATAGATTCCGGAGATGACAGTCCGGAGGGAGTTGCAAAAGTTGCCCACATTATCGGCGACAAGCTGCAGGAAATGAAGTTTGATGTTGAATATCTGGATTGTCCGGGGGCCTGTACGCATCTGCTGGCAAAAAAGAAAGGGACAGGCAGCAAGGAAGTTATGATCATCGGCCACATGGACACGCTGTTTCCCTTAGGTACAGCGGCCAAGCGGCCTTTTACCATCAAAGAGGGCAAAGCGTTCGGACCTGGAGTGCTGGACATGAAGGGCGGAATCACAATCGCGCTCTTTGCGCTGGAAGCTCTTTATGAATCGGGCTGGAATGATAAAAATATCACGGTTTTCTTTGCCGGGGATGAAGAATTCGCACATCCAAAAACCAATGCGCCTGAATTGTTTGAGCAATACGCAAAAGGCAAAGACGCGGTGTTCAATATGGAAACGGCAAGTGCCGGTCAGGCGGTTCTCGTGGGGCGCAAGGGAAATATCCATCCTGAGCTGATTGTCAAAGGGATTGCCGCTCATGCCGGCGCAGACCTGGATAAAGGGGCGAGTGCCATTGTCGAACTGGCGCACAAGATCATCGCCGTGAACAATCTGACAGATTTCAGCCGGGGACTGACCTTTAACGTGGGTGTCATCAAAGGCGGAACGGTGGCCAATGCTGTGGCGGATTACGCCTCCGTAGTCATCGATATGCGATATCTGAGCGCTGCAGACGGCGAATATGGAATTGAAAGCCTGCGGAAAATTGCAGCACAGACGGTTGTTCCCGGTACTTCCACCGAGGTTGCGAATCTTCGGGAACGGTTTACGCCGATGGAAGTAACAGAAGGTAATTTGAACCTTTATGAGATTGTAAGAGAACAGGGAAAAAAATTGGGGCTGGATATCGAGAAAAAGGTCGGCGGTGGAGCCTCGGATGCCGGATGGACTGTTCGGGCCGGAGCACCTTCGATTTGTGCGATGGGAGCCCTGGGCGCCCTCAACCACAGTGATCGCGAGTATATCTTCCTTGATGGACTTGTGGAACGGGCCAAGCTGCTCGCATTATCAATCGATGCAGTCTGAAATTTGAGCAGGAAGAGACCTGCGTCGAAAAACACAATCAATTGACCGGAGGGATGAGAAGCCTATGAAGGATACGATAATAATGGGAATGACTTTGGCGGAATGGATAACGAAATATCCGCTGCTGGAGGAAAGCATCGCCATGCGGGAAGTATGGTGGTTGAACCCGGAATGTGTGGAATCAGCGGCTTCGCTTCCTCTGGCTCTGGGGATACGGGACATCGAAGATGCCCAAAAGCGTCTGCTCCGCTTTGCCCCCTATTTAGCCAGGGCGTTTCCGGAAACGCAGGCCACGCAGGGAATCATCGAATCAACACTGAGACCGGTTCCCTGCATGCATAAGGCGTTGGAAGACCTGTTTCAGAAAAAGATACAGGGGACGCTCTACGCCAAATTCGACAGCCATCTTCCCGTAGCCGGATCGATCAAGGCGCGGGGCGGAGTTTACGAAGTGCTGAAAGTTGCAGAAAAATTGGCCATCGATCATCGGATGCTACGGGAAGACGATGATTACAGCATCATCGACAGTGAACCGTTTCGAAAACTTTATTCAGGCTATTCTATCGCTGTGGGATCGACAGGAAACCTGGGCTTGAGCATCGGTATCATCAGTGCAAAGCTGGGATTCAAAGTGACTGTGCATATGTCATCGGATGCAAAGCAATGGAAGAAAGATCTGCTTCGCTCAAAAGGAGTTCATATCGTTGAATACGATGCGGATTTTTCCCAAGCGGTAGCCGCAGGCCGAAAGCAATCGGAAGGGGACCCGAACTGTCATTTTATCGATGACGAAAATTCATCGGATTTGTTTTTAGGATATGCGGTAGCCGCGCTTCGGCTGAAGAAGCAGCTGGACGATATGAATATCACCATTGATGACAAGCATCCGCTGTTCGTCTATCTACCCTGCGGGGTCGGCGGTTCACCCGGGGGGATTACATTCGGGCTGAAGCTGGTCTTTGGGAAAAATGTGCGCTGCTATTTCGCAGAACCGACGCATGCTCCGGCGATGCTGCTTGGATTGATGACTGGGTTGCATGATGCAGTTTCGGTTCAGGATTTTGGAATTGATAACATCACTGAAGCGGATGGACTGGCTGTGGGGCGTCCTTCCGGTTTTGTCGGCAAAAATGTGGGAAAACTCATCAGCGGCGTATATACGGTGGAGGATCGACAGCTGTACCGACTGCTGGCGCTGCTGGCTGATACCGAAGCGGTTTTTCTGGAACCTTCTGCATTGGCGGGCTTTGTGGGTCCGATCCGACTGCCTGTGCAGGTGGAGGGAGCCGTTCATGTTGCGTGGGCAACTGGCGGCGGCATGGTTCCCTCAGAAATTATGAATGGCTTCTATAAGAAGGGACTCTCATTGGGGAAAAACTTTCAACGATAATTTTGGACGACTTTAAGGCGATATATTGTCGTGAGAATTCTTACTATAATATAGCAAAGATTTGTCAGGTGCGAAACTTGGTGTTTTCGGCTTGAACACTTTTTGTAACATAAAGGGGGATGTAGCGTGAAAATCAAAAAAATAGTGTTACGCAAAATGAAGATGGAGTTTAAGGTTCCCTTTGAAGTCAGTTTTGCCCGAATGACAGATAAACACTTCATCGCCGTTGAGGTTCATTCGCAGGATCACGTCGGTTACGGTGACTGTTCGGCTTTTGAACACCCCTATTACAATGAAGAAACAGTGACAACAGCCTGGCATATCATGCAGGATTTTTTGATTCCATTGCTTTTCAGCAAAGAAGAAATTTCCATTCCGGAAGAAGTACATACGATGTTTGCCCACATAAGGCGAAACAACATGGCAAAGGCAGCCCTTGATTGTGCAATCTGGGATTTGTATGCAAAAGAGAAGGGGATTTCGGTTTCTCAGGCGCTTGGAGGAACAAAGGACAAGATCGAGACAGGTGTCAGTATCGGCATCCAGGGGAGCCCCGATGACCTGGTGAGGGTAGTGGAAAAGCACATGCAGGAAGGGTATCGGCGGGTCAAAGTCAAAATCAAACCGGGAAAAGACATCCAATATCTGTCGGCAATCCGCAAACAGTTTGGAGATGTCATGCTGATGGCGGATGCGAACTCCGCATATACCTTGAAAGACATTGAACTGTTCAAGTCGATGGATGACCTGAATCTGATCATGATTGAGCAACCGCTTTCCTGCGATGACATTGTCGATCATGCAAAACTGCAGGCAGCATTGAAAACACGAATCTGTCTGGATGAGAGCATCCATTCCGTTGATGACGCCCGTCATGCGATAGAACTGGGCAGTGCCGGAACCATCAACATCAAGGTGGCACGTGTCGGTGGATTGACCGCAGCACGTAATATCCACGACCTCTGCATGTCTCATGGCATTCCCGTCTGGTGCGGTGGAATGCTCGACACCGGAATCGCCCGCGCACATAATATCGCAGTATCTTCTCTGCCCAACTATAAATTCCCCGGTGACGTGCCGGCTTCCGACAGGTACTGGAAAGTGGATCTGACAACTCCGGCGGTCGTTATCGACCGTGAAGCTATGATTCAGGTGCCGGACAAACCGGGAATCGGATTTGAACCGATTCCGGAGCTGATGGAGAAGTTCACCTACGAGAAAAAAGAGATTTTGCGATAGACTGAATCCTGGTTCGATTATAAAGGAGGGGTACTATGAATCTGCAGTCGGTAATGAACAGTCCAGGAATGTGGATTGCCTCCAGCGTCATGGTTATCGTGGTAGTAGTCCAGAGTATGCTTTTTTTGCGGGAAGGATTCAAAGCGGCAGATAAATTGGGAATGTCCCGCAGTGATTGCATCAAAGGAATGAGAGCAGCCATGATCACGGCGATAGGACCATCTTTGGCTCCTGTGGTCATTCTCCTTGCCTTGCTGGCCGTGTTGGGCGGGCCTACGACCTGGATGCGGATGAACGATATCGGAGCCGCCCGGACTGAACTTGCAATGTCGGCGCTGGCGACGAAAGTGTATGGCGTTGAAATGCGGTCCGCAGCTTTTGACCTCAAGGCTTTCAGCTATGCTATCTGGGGCATGGCCATGAATAATGCCGGTTGGATGTTGGTGGCATTGATCTTTGTCAAACGCATGAACTCAGCAATTAAGAAAATGAATCAAAAATATAATCCCGCCTGGGTTAAGCTGATTATGACCGGAGCGGCGATCGGCCTGTTTGCTTCCCTTTGGAGTCCTGCCCTCATTAAAGGAGGCGGGGAGTTTGTTGCGGGAATTGTCGCTTTTGTTGCCATGTACCTGATCTCAAAATATGCCGGCAATTATCCGCGCCTGCAGGAACCGGCGCTGGGAATCGCCATGCTGATCGGTATGTTTACTGCAGCATACTTTTTTTAGACAGACCCCTGATTGATCATTTTACAAGTAGATGAGGAGGATCGGTATGGAAGGCAATTATGATTTCCAGGCTCAGTCGGCACGTATTGGCATGTTTACCATTATTGCAGGACTTATCGCCAATTTTGTTCCGGCTCTCTATCTTGCCGGCGTTGTTGGCGTAATGCCGCAAGTCACAGACCTCATACAGATTTATGCCGTGGCTCTCAGTGCTTTTGGCGTCAGTTGGATTGTGCAGCCATTGTCCTTTTATCCGATGCTGGGTATCGGTGGTTCGTATATAAGCTGGTTGTGCGGCAATGTAGCCGATATCCGCGTTCCGGCCGCCACGATGGCGCAAAGAGTAGCCGGAGCCGAGCCAGGTTCGCCTGAAGGAGATGTGATGGCAACTATTGGGATTGCCGGTTCGGTATTCGTATCGGTGGCGATTCTCACCTTGTTTACTTTTATCGGGGCTGCCATCATGCCGATGGTTCCCAAATTTGTTACAAAAGCATTCGGTTTCATCCTGCCGGCAGTATTTGGCGCTGTTTACGCTGAACTTTCCCGCAGGCATCTGAAAATAGGTGTGCTGACAATTATCGTTGGCCTTGCAATTACTTTTATTGCTCCCAAGGTCGGGTTGCCTGGATCTCTGCTTTCCATCGTAATCATTGCCGGCGGCATAGGTGTTGCCCGGTTGATTTTTGTGAGCGGCAAGTAAGGGGGCTCTCTTTGGCGGAATGCAGCTGGCAGTCCGCCTGAATGAAAATGAAGAGGTGTTATGTTCAATGATAATAGACCGGATTGATATGATTCATGTGAAAAACCCATTTCTTCACCCATTTGAAACAAGCTTCACCCGTTTTGTCGAAAGGGATGCGCTGATTATCAAGGTATACTCGGAAGGGCTTGCCGGATACGGTGAATGCAAAGCGTTTTACGGTCCGTTGTACAATCCGGAGGACAATGGTACCTGCTTCCATATCATCAAAAATATCATTGCCCCAGTGATTCTGCATCAGGACATTCAGGATCCAGCCGAATATATGCGGAAGATGTCCTTTATACGCGGAAACCGGCTGGCCATAGCCGCCGTGGAGAACGCGCTCTGGGAACTGAAATCCCAACGGGATGGTAAATCCTTGAAGACTCTGCTGGGTGGAACACAAGATGAGGTCAAGGTCGGTGTAAGTCTCGGCATTGAACCGACAGTGAATTCGTTGCTCGGAAAGATCGAGAAATATCTGGCGGAAGGTTACCATCGTACAAAGATAAAGATCAAACCAGGCTGGGATATTGAAGTGTTGCGTGAAATTCGCCGTCATTATCCGGACATCACTTTGACGGTCGACGCGAATTCGGATTATACTCTTGCGGATATCGACCTTTTCCGTGCGATGGATGATCTGAACCTTCAATACATTGAACAACCATTGGCCGAAGATGACATCATCGATCATGCCGTTCTGCAGAAAGCGATCAAGACGCCGATCTGCCTCGATGAAAGCATCGTATCCTATGACACTGCAAGGCATGCCATCGAAATGGGCAGCTGCAAAATCATAAACATCAAATCCAGCCGGTGCGGTGGATTGTGCGAGTCTGTCAGGATTCACGATCTGTGCATGCAGCATAATATTCCCGTGTGGGTCGGCGGCATGACCGAACTCGGCATTGGACGCGTGCAAAATATCTCGTTTGCCAGCCTGCCGAACTTTACACTGCTCGCTCATGACATCGCCGCCAGCAACCGTTATTTCAAGGAAGACATCACGAGCCCGCATGTCAATATTACTGAACGATGCACCCTCATCGTACCGGATGAAAAGAATGGTGTACGATACGAAGTGGATGAAAAATCGATGGAGAGAATGATGGTCGGCCGGGAAGTCATCAAGTAAGCTGTATTTGGTCAGCCGTAGTGACAGATGCTTCGCATCGGTGCATTACGGCTTTCGTTTTTTTAAGGATACCAGTGTGATTAATAAAATAGAAAAATATTGTATACATTCGAAAATTTTGTTTATATGACCGGGTATAATTTATTATAGTTAGGACATGAAAAACTATAATTTTAAATTGCAGATGCAGTCGTCCTATTGCACATTACCGGCTATGATTACGAATAGTCTTCGGGAATCCATACTTTCCGGCGAACTGAGCGGCGGTGTCCAGCTGAAGCAAGAAGAACTGGCGACAAAATTCAATGTCAGCATGAGCGCCTTGCGGGAAGCACTGAAAAGCTTGGAAGCGGAGGGATTGGTCAAATTTTATCCCAATCGCGGTGCAGTGGTCAGCGAGTTGTCTGCGGAGGAAGCGCAGGAGATTTTTGATATTCGGCTGTATTTGGAATTAGGTGCCGTGGAGCTGGCGATTCCCAATTTGACGGAAGCAGATTTTGTGGCTGCCGGGGAGATTCTGAAAAAAACTGATGCGGAAAGCCATAGCACACTCTGGGGTTCGCTGAACTGGCAGTTTCATGAGATTTTATACCGCGCGGCCAACCGACCCAAGCTGCTTTCACTGATACAAAACTTGCACAACAATGTGGAACGCTACATGCGTCTTTACTTATCAACGCTGCATCATCAGGAAAAATCGCAGAAAGAACACCGTATGTTGTTGGACGCCTGCGTGCAGCGCGATATCAAAGCGGCCCAGAAACTTTTGCGCAAACATATGACCGACGCCAAGAAAAACTTGGGCAGATATCTAGCCCGCTAATCAGGTATAGAAAATGCCTTGAAACGTAAAAAAAAGATTATGGTATATTTTCGAAAATCGAAAATATGTGAAGGGTGCTGCTGTTGCTAATATCTTGCTGAATGCTGTAGCAAAACGAGGAGGAATTTTCATGTCAAGCAAACGGATTGAAGAATTCAAGAGGTCGTATATTGATTCCAAGCCTTCGATCAGTATTAAAAGGGCTTTGGCATTTACAGCTTCGCATAAGCAGACAGAAGGAGAATCGGTGATTATCAGACGGGCCAAAGCGTTCAAGGCCGTGTGCGAGAGCATACCTGTCACCATCTTCGATAATGAATTGCTTGTCGGGGCGATAGGAGAATTCCGCAAATCCGGGATTATCTGTCCAGAGTATTCGTGGAAATGGGTCGAAGCGGAAATGGATACTTTCGAGAGTCGCAATCAGGATCCCTATTGTGTCGACGATATCGCAAAACGCACGCTGCGCAATGAGATTTTCCCGTACTGGCAAGGCAAGTCGCTTGAAGAAACCTTTTTGTCTCGCATCAATCCTGAAACCGCCAATATTCTGATTGATACAGGCATCATTGACAATGATTCCAAGTGGCGAAACGCAGTAGGGGAAGTTACCGCCGACTATCTGGACGTGATTTTCAAAAAAGGTTTTGGCGGACTGAAAGCAGAGGCTTTGGCGAAGTTGGGAAAATTGGAACCTGTAACGCCGGAAGCGTTGGAAAAAATCGATTTTTATCAGTCGGCCGTTCTCGTCTGCGAGGGAATCATGGCGCTTGCACGTCGGTATTCAGAGAAAGCGGCGGAACTGGCGAATCGGGAAAATAACGTTGCGCGAAAAGCGGAATTGCGCAATATCGCTGACATTTGCAGCAGAGTTCCGGAACACCCGCCGACAACTTTTCATGAAGCAGTGCAGATGGTATGGTTTACCCAATTGGGATCCATTCTTTCCGAAAATTCGCTTGCATTGAACTTGGGGCGGTTTGACCAATACATGTATCCATACTTCGCAAAAGATATCGAGTCCGGAAATATTACTACGGACAAAGCGCAGGAATTGATCGAGGCACTATGGATCAAGCTGTCGGAGTGGGTGTGGGCCATTTCCAGCAATACCGCCAAATTCTTTGCAGGATATAATTCATTCCAGAATCTGACGGTGGGCGGCAGAACACGTGACGGACGTGACGCTACCAATGCCCTGTCTTACATGTGTCTGAAGGCAACCGAGAATGTCAAGACGCACCAGCCGGGCCTCAGCGTGCGAATTCATCCGGACAGCCCGGATGAGTTTTTGCTGGCGGTGTGTAAACTCATCAGCGCCGGAACCGGATTTCCAGCGGTTCATAACGACCGGGTGGGTTCGGCCATGCTGGTTGCAGCGGGGTTATCGCCTGAAGATGCGAGGGATTGGAGCAATTGCGGATGTGTCGTTCCTCACTTCAGAAAGGTGGGTGAATGGACATCGGCGGTGAGCATTAACCTGGCAGCGGCGATTGAATATGCATTGAATCGTGGGAAGAGCCGGATTACAGGAAAGCATATGGGATTGGACGAAAAAGGAGCCGCTGAATTTGCCTCCTATGAAGAAGTCAAACAGGCTGTATTCAAACAGGTCGCATACCTAATCAAACATTCGGTGGTTGGAACGATTACAGCGCAGCAAATCCATGCGGAGATGGTTCCCAGACCGTATCTCTCGCTGCTCGTGGATGGCTGCATGGAAAAAGGCAAAGATCTGAGCAAAGGTGGAGCGAAATACAATGTCGGTCCTGTTCTCACAGGGATCGGGGTAGCTGATTTGGCGAACTCTCTGGCCATGATCAAAAAATTGGTGTTTGAAGGAAAGAAAACCACGCTGTCAGAGATCTGCAAGGCTCTGGAAGCCAACTGGTCAGGCTATGAAGAACTGCGGCAAGCGGCGCTCGCCTGCCCGAAATATGGGAATGATATTGATTATGTCGATTCGATCGCTGTGGAAATTACCGAATATTATCATGCGGTAATCCGGAAATATAATGATTATTTTGGTTCCCCGTTCAACTCGGCGTTTATGGGCATTTCCAACTATATTCCTGCAGGAAGCGTAATCGGCGCCACTCCTGACGGACGAAAAGCGAAGACTCCATTGACGGAAGGTGTTTCGCCTCATGCCGGCACTGATTTGACCAGTCCTACGGCGGCGATGCGTTCTGTGGCAAAGATCAACCATGACATTCATTCCGGCGGTACCCTGATGAACATGAAATTTGCGCCGGAACTGCTGAAATCGGAGCGGAACCTGAAGAATCTGGCAGCCATCATTCGGGCGTACTTTGCCCTGGGTGCGTTTCATGTCCAGTTTAATGTGATTTCCCCCGAAACGCTGCGAAAAGCGCAGGAACATCCGGAAGACTATCGGGATATGCTTGTCCGGGTGGCCGGTTACAGCACGCAATTTGTCAACCTGTCCCGTGAAGCGCAGGATGCGATTATTGAAAGAACGACCTATGAAACCCTGTAGTGGAAAAATATTTCAAATCCAGCGATGGTCCGTAAACGATGGTGAAGGGATCAGGAGCACAGTTTTTTTCAAGGGCTGCCCATTGCGGTGCAAATGGTGTGCGAATCCGGAATCCTGGAAAGCTGGGCCTGAAGTGCTGTTTTTTGAAGCGAAATGCAGCGGTTGCGGCTTGTGTGCTCAAGTGTGCAAAACCGGCGCCGCTACCATGGGCGCCGCAAATATAAGTGCGCTTGACCGGACAAAATGCATCGCTTGCTTTCAATGTTGCAACGTGTGTCCCACGGGCGCGAGAAAGTCCATGGGTTCAGTGGTGACGGTCGAAGAAGTGTTGCTGGTAATCAACCGGGATGCAGTGTTTTATAGGGAATCAGGCGGAGGCGTCACCTTCTCCGGAGGAGAACCTTTCGCGCAACCTGAGTTCCTTCGACAGCTGGTCGCGGCCTGCAACCGCCAGTGCATCGACACCGCAGTGGAGACATGCGGCCACTATTCATGGGAACCGGTGAAAGACATCTTTGCGCAGCTGGATTGCGTGTTTGTGGATATCAAGCATATGGATGACGAGACGCATCGGCGACTGACCGGAGTTGGCAACCGCAGAATTTTGGATAACATCGTGCTGATAACTGAGACGAATCCGAATACAATTGTTCGTGTGCCGCTCATTGCAGACATCAACGACGATGAACAAAACATAAGAAAAATGTGCGATTTTCTGCGGCAAAAAACACGCGTGGCAGGAGTGGAATTGCTTCCGTACCATGATTTCGGCGCAACCAAATATAATGCCGTGGGAGCAGCAAGCCAAAGTTTTTCCACTCCGGACACGGCAAAAATAGAAAGACTAAAACATATCATAACAAGCTATGGATTACGCATGGTAGATTTCAAATAAATCGACGATTTCTATGAACGGAAACCATGGATCATACGGCAAAGGCGCCTTGAACAAAGAATATCCGGGAATATCTTTGCTCTAAGCGCCTTTGTTTTTACACATAAGCATAGAGGAGGAGAAATATGCATCCAAAACAGAAAGCTTTTCAATTTGTAGAAGACCGACGGGAAGAAATGATGTCGCTCTGGCGGGAAGTTGTCGACATGGAGAGCGGCCCGCACGAAAAGCCGGGCATAGATCTCGTTGGCGCCAGATTCAAAAAAGTATTGGATGAGGCAGGCGCTGCTTCCCGCATGGTTCAGTTTGAAAATGCAGGGAATATGTTGATTGCGGAGATTGGTGATCAAGGCTCCAAGCCGGGTATCCTCTTTATGGGGCACATGGATACCGCAATCGCGGCAGGAGCCGTTGCGCAGCAACCCTTCACAATCAAAGAAGGAAAGGCTTATGGCCCGGGAGTTCTCGACATGAAGGGCGGTATTGTCGCTTTTCTCTATGCGATCAAAGCATTGAAAGCCGCGGGATACAATTCGCGGCCCATAAAAGTGATTCTGGCTGGGGATGAAGAGGTGCTGCACGCAAGATCAAACGCGCCTGACGTGTTCATAGAAGAAGCAAAAGGATATGCGGCAGCCTTCAATACCGAAACCGGTTTCGTCGATAACGGGATCGTGGTAGGACGCAAGGGCGTGGCGCGGATTATGCTGGAGGTAAAAGGAATTGCCGCGCATGCAGGCAATGATCCGGAAAATGGCCGAAGTGCCATACTGGAGATCGCACACAAAATTATCGATGTCCAAAAACTGACTGACAAGGAGAAAGGTATCAGTTTTAATGTGGGAGTCATGCAGGGTGGCAAGACATCCACTGCTGTTCCCGATTACGCGAAAATCGATATCGATGTGCGTTATAAGGACCCGGATGACCTGCCGGAAATTCTGGAACAGGTTCAGGCGGTTGGTGGGAAAACTTATGTCGATGGCACAACAACCCAAGTTGTCTTCATGGAAGGGATCAAGCCGATGAAAACGACCGACGCGGTGAAGCAACTGTTTGAGCTGGTCAAAAGGACATCGGAAGAGAACGGTTTCGGTACGCCATATGCGAAATATGTGGGAGGTGCTTCAGATTCCGCCTATACGATCCTGGCGGGGGTGCCGACCGTATGTTCCATGGGCGTGAAAGGCGGCCGCAATCACAGCCCGGAGGAATATGCCGTTGTGGAAAGCCTGTTTGAAAGGTCGAAACTGCTGATTGCCTGTGTTCTCAATCTGGATAATAAATAGGCGTTTCAGGATAATTTGCACTGCCGATATGATTTTCTATAATGGATCGGGACAGAAAAACTCCTGCGATTGCGGGAGTTTTTTTTAATCTACCAGAAAGTAAAACTTCTGGAGACATAAGAACGACTAAGGCTTCTGCCGGCGTCCAAAAAGGACTTGGCACCAGCCAAGTCTTTTCTTATGAGTCAGGCAGAGAAGAATTACTACCCTATGCTTCAATAAGTCATGGATGGGACTTTAGACTCCTGTTTTTGCGAAGGGACAATCTCGATAATATTACTAAGAACGGGTGCGGCCAATATGATGCGATATACGGCTCCCATCCATCCTTGACCGGACCCTGAAAAAGGTGGGGAGAATGATGAGCAAGTTCGATTTTGATACATTGATTCATAAAGACAGGGAAGAGCGCAAACGTCAGCAATTTTCCGGAACCCTGCTGGATTACCTTGCCTTGGTCAGGGAGAATCCCGAAATCTGCGTTCTGGCTCATCAGCGGCTCTATAAGCTACTGACGGCTCAGGGAGTGGAGCTGGTCAAGACGGAGGATCATCCGCGTCTGAAAAGGATTTATGGAAACGATACGATCAAACGGTACGAATTTTTTAAGCATGACTTTTTTGGTATTGACAAAACTTTGATGAAAATTATCCGGTATTTTCATTCCGCCTCCATGAAAGGGGAGGAGTCCCGTCAGGTTCTGTATCTTGTGGGACCGGTGGGGGCAGGCAAATCTTCGATCGTTGAAGCGATCAAGCGGGCGCTGGAAATGAGCGAATCCATCTATGTCATCAAGGATTGTCCGATGAGGGAAGAACCGCTGCATTTGATCCCCAAGCACTTGCGTCCGGAATTTGAAAAGGCGCTGGGTGTAAAAATTGAAGGAGATCTCTGTCCGGTATGCCGTTATCGCCTGAAACACGAATTCAACGGAGAGTTTGAACATTATCCGGTGACAGTGTCTGATTTTTCCATCCGCTCCCGAAAGGGAATCGGCGTCGTACCGCCTGTCGATCCAAACAATCAGGATACTTCCGTGCTGTATGGTTCCGTGGATATTTCCAAACTGGACTTGTATCCGGAGGATGATCCGCGGGTACTGTCCTTGAATGGAGCGTTCAATGTCGGGAACCGTGGAATTGTGGAGTTCATCGAAGTGTTCAAAAACGACGTGGAGTATCTCCATACGATGATTACCGCAACGCAGGAAAAATCGGTGCCGTCACCAGGGAAAGGCGCGATGATCTATTTTGACGGAATCATTCTCGCCCATTCCAATGAGGCGGAATGGAACAAATTTCGTTCTGACCACACCAACGAAGCGATTCTGGACCGGATCGTCAAGGTTGAGGTTCCCTATTGCATGGAGTTGGATGAAGAAGTGAAGATTTATCAAAAAATGCTCCGTAACAGTAATTTCCGGGCACATATCGCCCCGAACACCATAGAGATGGCCGCCATGTTTGCCATCCTGACCCGGCTGGCGCCTTCTTCCAAAGTAAACCCTCTGACCAAGATGAAGATTTACAATGGGGAAGAAATCGTGGAGAAGGGTACTACCAAACGGATGGATGTAAATGAATTGCGGGAGGAGAACCAGCGCGAAGGGATGACCGGCATTTCCACCCGATTCATTATGAAATGTCTGGACACGGCATTGTCGGAAGCAGAACATGACTGCATCAATCCGATTGCGGTATTGGATGTGCTGGTAAAAGCGGTGAAAGAGCTGACCGTTTCGGAGGATGAAAAGACAAGGTATCTGGGGTTCTTGCAGGATACCCTGAAAAAAGAATACCATAGAATCCTGGAAAAGGAAGTAACCAAGGCATTCATCCACGGGTACCGCGAGCAGGCGGAAAGTTTGTTCAACAATTATCTGGATCATTCGGAAGCCTTCGTCAACAGTGCCAAGATCAAGGACCGCAATACCGGGGAAGAGTTGGAACCCGATGTGAAATTTCTGCAATCCATCGAGGAGCAAATTGGCATAACCGGTTCGGCGGCTCTGGGTTTCCGTCAGGATGTCACTGCATACATGTTTTCCGTAATGCGCAGCGGAGGAAAAATCAATTATGCCAGCTATGAACCGTTAAAAGAGGCCATCGAGAAAAAATTGACTGCGTCTGTGAAGGAATTGTCCCGTGTGATTACCAAGACCAGGGTCCGCGATCATGAACAGGATTCCAAGTATGACGCGATGGTCGAAGAGATGCAGCGCAACGGATACTGTCGGCACTGCTGCAATGTCATCCTGAAGTATGCAGCAAATAACCTGTGGAAAGACTGAACAAAAATACGGGGATGAGGAGGAATGAGTCATGGCCATTTTCAAGGAAGGCCGGACCGCCCATTCTGACCGTTCCCAAGGGGACCGTCAGCGGCACCGGCAATTGGTGGAAGAATCGATCAAGAAAAATCTGGGAGATATTATCGCAGAAGAGAGTATCATCGGCCAAAACCGGGACAAAAAAATCAAGATTCCCATTCGTGGCGTCAAGGAATATCGTTTCGTTTTTGGCGATAATTCGGGTGGAGTCGGATCCGGTAGCGGCGGAGAAGAACGAGGACAGGTAGTCGGTCGGACAGGGCGCCAAAAAGATTCTGTTCCGGGAACCGTAGGCAACGACCCGGGCGAAGAAATCTACGAAACGGAAATTACCATGGAGGAGATTATCAATTACCTGTTCGAAGATTTACAGTTGCCTGATATGGAACGCAAAAAATATTCCCTGGAGGAAAGCGAACAACGCTGCAAACGCTCCGGGTACCAACGTAAGGGAATTCCGCCCAAACTGGCGAAAAAGCTCACGGTGATCGAAAAGAAGAAGCGGGAACAGGGTATGCACCGTACCCTGGAAAAAGTGGCCGCAGGTGCGGAGAATCAGCTGGTCTTCGGCAGGATACCGTTCCGGGAAGAGGATCTGCGATATTTTCGGACCAAAGAAGATGTTCGGCCCAACTCCAATGCTGCAGTCATCTGCATTATGGACACATCGGGATCCATGGAACGGAGTAAAAAGTATCTGGCCCGCAGTTTTTTCTTCCTGCTGTACCAATTTGTCCGTTGGCGCTACCAGGAAGTGGAAGTGGTCTTCGTTTCCCACAGCGCAGTCGCCAGGGAAGTCAACGAGAATGAATTTTTTCATCAGGGGGAATCTGGCGGAACTCTGATCAGCAGTGGATATGCCAAGGCACTGGAAATCATTGAACAGCGCTATAGCCCTTCCATTTGGAATATTTACGCATTCCACTGTACAGACGGCGACAATTGGGCCGAAGACAATCCCAAGGCCGTGGAACTGGCTGGAGAATTGCTGTCGGTATGCAATCTGTTCGGATATGGCGAGATTCTGGCTGGGGAAACAAACGCGAATTCCATCTGGCGTCATTTGCAAAACGGTCTGAAAGAAGAGAATTTCGTTATGGTCGACATCAAGAAGAAAGAGGACGTGTGGCCGGCATTCCGGCGCCTGCTGGACAAGGAAAAGGAGGCCGGAGGTGAAGTGTCGTGACTGATTACGGATTGAAAGAACTGGAACAATGGAATCATCGGATCGAAGAACTGGTACGGCAGGCCGGCTTGGATATTTATGAACAGCAGTTTGAAATCTGCAGTTGTGAGGACATGCTCTGCTACGAAGCCTATGTGGGAATGCCGTCGCGTTATCCGCACTGGAGCTTCGGAAAAACCTATGATCGGCAGAAAACCTTCTATCAGTATAATTTGACAGGATTGCCGTATGAAATGGTGATTAACGCCAATCCCTGCCTTGCCTACCTGATGAAGGACAATACGCTGCTGTTGCAGATATTGACTATGGCTCATGTGTATGGACACAATGATTTTTTCAAAAACAACCGGTTGTTTCGGCAGGGAACCCGAGCAGAACTGGTGGTGGAAACGTTCAAAGCGCATGCGGACAGGGTTCGTTCCTATATTCAGGATCCCAGTCTGGGCGAGACCAAAGTGGAAAGGATTCTGGATGCCGCTCATGCATTGCGCTTCCAGGTGCGTCTGCAGGGGGAGTGCGGACCGAAAGACCGGGCAGGATGGGATAAGGAAGAAAAAGAAATGGTGCCGCAACGATTGAAAAATGATCTGCTGGGTTTTCTGGCGTTGAGAGGGCGCCTGGAAAACTGGGAGCGTGATCTGGTCGGAATGGTTCGGGAAGAAAGTTGCTATTTTCTTCCGCAGATGGAGACCAAGATTATGAACGAAGGCTGGGCCAGCTACTGGCACTATCAGATTCTTAACCGACTGGAACTGCCGCAGGATTTGCACCTTGAGTTTCTTCAACGGCACAATTTGGTGGTCCGGCCTCATGAAGGCAGCATCAATCCATACTTTCTCGGGTTTAAGATGTTTGAACATCTGGCAAGGGAAGGAAAAGAAAAAATGCTTGAGATTAGGGCGGAGGAAAGGGACTGTTCTTTTATCCGCCGTTATCTGGACAAGCAGCTTTGCCAGGAGCTGAATTTATTTGCCTATGAAAAAAAAGGTGACGAGTTCGTGGTTTCAGAGAAAGCCGATGAGGAGGGCTGGAAGGTCATCCGCGATCAGATCGCCAATTCCTGCGGCATGGGAGCCATCCCGGTGATTTCCATATCTGGGGTGGATGGGAGTGAACTTGTGCTGGAGCACGATTTTGACGGCAGGGAACTGGACATGGGATATGCCAATGAGACGATCAAGTATGTCAACAGGCTTTGGGGTGGGCAGGTAATCCTGAAAACAAAGCTCAATGGAAAGGCAAGAGTCCTGAGATGTGATAAGGAATGTGCCGTATCTGTGATGGAAGGCTGAGGGAAAAAGAAAACTCTATTTTTCTCACCGCGTTCCGGATTGTGAACGCGGTTTTTTGTATTTCGCAGAGTGACGCTGCGTTAAAACAGTAGGG
>CAZXCC010000033.1:0-17792 GCA_964638945.1 uncultured Veillonellaceae bacterium
CCTGAATCTGCCGATAAGGCGGCTGCAGGAAAAGCCCCCGCAATATTCCAGGGAATCAGTGCGGATATCACAATCACCGTATTTTCCATGTCGAGAGCCAGTCTGTATTTGCTTAATTTTCGCTTCTTGTAAATCTTGTGTTCGAATTGATTGGTAAGGATTACTGCCAGAGTCTGATTGCAGCTGAAAGCTGCAGTGGCAATGCTTGTCAGCATCATGCCGGGAAAGACTCCGATTTTTTGACTGAGTCTTTCAAAAAAATGTTCGAGTTCGCGCAGCAAACCGGTGCCTTCAAAAATGCCCGAATACGCGGAAGAGATAAAGACGATAAGAGAGACGTTGAGCATGGAGTACAGGCCGCCGCCCTGAATGATGCCGGCAAAGAAGCCGGGTTCATTCATCCGGTACCCTGTTGCAATATACTCCAGCACTTCAAGGAAAGTCCTATGCTGAACAAAGATCGCAATCAGGATTCCAGACAAAATGCTCAGGCCCATGGAAAGCTTCACGTCGATTTTCAAAGCGGAGAGAAGAAGAATGATGAGGGCTGGAAGCAGAACAATGATGCCGATATCAAAGGAGTTCGCAATTTCATTGCCAATCTGGTTGCCATGGAAGGTCAGTGGATTTTCCAGAGACAAAAAGATATAGCAGGGGATGGATAAAACAAAGGGGAGTATGGTGGTTTTTGCCATATTCTTTATGTTTGTAAAGAGCCGGGTGTCTGTCAATGCGGCAATAAGATTGGCGCTTGAGGACATGGGCGAGCATCTGTCTCCAAAATAAGCGCCGGCTATGATCGCTCCGGCTGCAACATTGATGTCGACATGACCACTTTTCCCCAAAACCATCAGCACGACGCCGATGGTTCCCACCGTGCCAAAAGAAGTTCCCAGCAGGAAGGAGACGATGCAACTGAGTAAGAAGGCGGAAACGACAAAGTATTCCGCACTCATGAAGACGATGCCGTAGTAAACGATGAAGGGAATCGTGCCGCAGGCTCTCCAGACGGCAGTGATGGCTCCAATAAGAACAAAAATTTTCAGAACGATCAATGATATTTTTGAGCCGTTGAGCATCATTTTGCCCAGATTGGCCAGCCTGTATCCTCTGCGCAGGGAGATGCCGGTAAAGCAGACCAGCCCCAAAAGCAGCGGATAAATGATGGATATCCCTTTGAAAATACTGAAGAGCAGCGAACCGAAGAATAGAAAAAAGACCAAAACTGCGTCCAAAATCTCACCTTTTTCTAATAATAGTGCCGTTCATCCTTTTTTGGTATCATAGTGTCTTCGACCCTCTTGCGAAAAGTCCCTGTTCTGTATTTTCAAAAAACTCTGCCAAACCATGATTGTGTCTGGCAGGGGTTTTTATATTTATAGTGAAAATATAGTGGTAGTGAAGATTTCAGCCTGGTGGGAAACCCAGGCAGTATGCAGTCATATGAAATATTCGCAATGAAGACCCTGAGGGAAAAATGGGTTGCATTGCAAAGGATAAAATGAAATGGAGCGGGATGCATTCATGCTACAAATAGGAGAGACGCATCAATATGGATAAATCTCTGCGTGTTGGTATTGATATCGGTTCCACAACGATTAAAATGGTCATTCTTGACGAGAAGGACAATATAGTCTTTCAGGAATATTCAAGGCATTTTTCCGATATCATATCCACTTTTCAGGGGATGGCAGCCAAAGCGCAACACTTCCTGCGCCATAGGCTGCTTTCTGTTGTTTTTACCGGTTCGGCCGGAATTGGCATTGCCAAGGCTCTCGGTATGCCTTTCGTCCAGGAAGTGATCGCGGCAACGCACGCTGTCCGGTCTCTTTTGCCCAACACAGGCACAGCCATTGAACTGGGCGGAGAAGATGCCAAAATAACCTATTTCGGCAATACGGTGGAACAACGGATGAATGGTGTTTGCGCCGGTGGAACAGGCGCTTTTATCGACCATATGGCAGTATTGTTGAATACTGACCCGCTGGGACTCAATGAGCTGGCGAAAAAATTCCGTACG
Organism: uncultured Veillonellaceae bacterium; assembly: GCA_964638945.1. Classification (GTDB taxonomy): domain Bacteria; phylum Bacillota; class Negativicutes; order UBA1444; family UBA1444; genus CAZXCC01. Next base: position 2,021 of record CAZXCC010000033.1, read on the forward strand.
GTTTTTCCCATTGCATCCCGCTGCGGAGTATTCGCAAAAACAGATGTCCAGTCGCTGATGAACGAAGGAGTTGCGCAGGAAGATATCGCTGCTTCGGTACTTCAGGCCGTTGTGAACCAGACGATCGGCAGTTTGTCCCAGGGGCGGGCTATCAGCGGGAAAGTGGCGTTTCTTGGAGGACCGTTTTACTTTATGTCTGAGCTGAGACGGCGGTTTGCCGATACGCTGGCCCTGAAACAGGATCAGGCGATACATCCGGAATGTTCACCGTTCTTCGTAGCCATCGGTGCGGCATTGACCCTGAAGGACGAGCCCTATCCCTTTGAGGTCCTGCAGGAGAGAGCTCCGAAGCTGTTCGAGCTGCGCCTGGAAGGGGAAAGATGCCTGGCTCCCCTGTTTGCCGATCCAACTGAATTTCGGCAATTTGCCGACAGGCATGCGAAAAATGCCGTGAAGAGATCGGATCTGGAAAACTATGAAGGAAAGGCATACCTGGGAATCGATGCGGGGTCGACAACGACAAAACTGGCGCTGATCGCCGAGGATGAAAGCCTGTTGTATTCCTATTACGGCAGCAACCGGGGCAAGCCGCTGGAAACTGTTATCGCCGCGATTCAGGAGATGTACGGTTGCTTGAACGGCAAGACGAAGATTGCCGGGTCTGCTGTCACGGGGTACGGTGAGCAATTTATCAAAGCGGCTTTGCAGGCGGATATCGGCGAAGTGGAGACAGTCGCCCATTTTATGGCGGCAAAACACTTTTTGCCAGGCGTCACGTTTGTGCTGGACATCGGCGGGCAAGACATGAAGTGTCTGTTTATACGAAACGGCACAATCGATTCCATCGTGCTTAACGAGGCCTGTTCTGCAGGCTGTGGTTCCTTCGTTGAAACTTTTGCGCAATCCATGGACATGACGGTAAACGATTTTTCCCGGCTGGGCCTGAAGGCAAATAAACCGGTGGATTTGGGCAGCCGGTGCACCGTGTTTATGAATTCGAAAGTGAAGCAGGCGCAAAAAGAACGCGCTGATATCAGTGAAATTTCGGCAGGGATTTCCATATCCATCGTAAAAAATGCGCTGTACAAAGTGATTCGTTTGAAAAGCACCGAAGAATTGGGCGACAAGATCGTTGTCCAAGGCGGAACATTCTATAATGAAGCGGTGTTGCGGGCTTTGGAGCAGACTATCGGCCGGGAAGTGGTCCGTCCGGACATTTCCGGCATTATGGGGGCTTTCGGAGCTGCGCGCATTGCGCGCGAGAGATGCTCCCCCGACGAAGAAACCACACTGTTGTCGGCAACTGAACTGAAGTCCCTGACTGTTGCCGTAACCCACCATCGTTGCCAGCTCTGCGGCAACCAGTGCTTCATCACGACACAGCGTTTTTCCAATGGGCAGGAATACCATTCGGGGAATCGCTGCGAAAGAGGGTGCGGCAAAGTCCGTGCAGGCAGCAGCCTGCCAAACCTCTATACATACAAATACCAACGGGTGTTTCAATATGAACCGCTGGCGGAAAATGCTGCTTGGCGCGGAGTGATGGGTATTCCTCGCGTGCTCAACATGTATGAGGATTATCCGTTCTGGCACACCTTTTTTACCAGGCTTGGCTATCGGGTTGTCTTGTCTGGACGGTCTTCACGCCAATTATATGAATTGGGCATCGAAACCATTCCTTCGGATTCAATTTGTTATCCGGCGAAACTTGTCCACGGACATATTGGCGACCTGGTCAAAAAAGGGGTGAAAAAGATATTCTACCCCTGCATTCCTTTCAATATCCAGGAAGACCCGTCAGCCGACGGTTGTTTCAATTGTCCCATAGTCACTTCCTATCCGGAAAATATCCGGGTAAATGTCGATGCACTCCAGGAAAACGGAGTCGCTTTTATCCAGCCCTTTTTGCCTCTGAACAACCGTGACCGGCTGATCAGCAGGTTGACGCAGGAACTGGCGCAGGAAAACATAGCAAAACGCGACATCATAGCCGCAGTTGATGCAGCGTATGCAGAACTGGAAGTGTATAAAACCGACGTCCGGCGCGAAGGAGAAGCGGCGCTTTCGTATATGGAGGCTAAGGGGTGCAAGGGCGTAGTGCTGGCGGGGAGGCCGTATCATATTGATCCCGAGATTCACCACGGGTTGCCGGAACTCATCCAGTCATACGGACTGGTGGTATTGTCGGAAGACGCCATCCGCCATCTGGCCAAGGTAAACAGACCGCTCCGGGTCACCGATCAATGGGTGTATCATTCCAGGTTGTATGCTGCGGCAACTTTTGCAGCCAGACATCCGCATCTGGAATTAATCCAGGTAAATTCTTTTGGCTGTGGGCTGGATGCGGTCACCATCGACCAGGTGAAAGAAATCCTTGAAGCAGACAATAAAATCCATACGGTGGTCAAACTGGACGAAATCAACAATCTGGGCGCCGCCCGCATCAGGGTGCGTTCCCTTTTGGCGGCAATCCGTGACAGAGACCGGGTTGCGCCAAACAGTCCCGTTGCTTCAAAGGTTGTTTTTAGCAGGCGCGGACGGGGCGGCGAAATGAACAAGCGCCATACTCTCCTCGCGCCGCAACTTTCTCCCATCCACTTTCAGTTTATGGAAGTCGCGTTCCGAAAAGCCGGGTATCGGCTGCAGATTGCGCCGATGCCGGATAAGGCGGCAATCGATGAAGGCTTGAAATATGTGCATAATGATGCCTGCTATCCGGCAATCGTCGCTGTCGGGCAATTGTTGCAGGTGCTGAAATCCGGGAAATATGATCTGGAAAACACTTCCGTCGTCTTATCCCAAACCGGTGGAGGTTGCCGGGCAACCAATTATGTCGCCATCGCGCAAAAAGCGCTCGCGGATGCAGGCATGCCCCAAGTGCCGGTTCTTTCTTTGCGCAGCGGGACGAAATCGGATCTGCCGATGACGCTTCCCCTGCTAAAGAATCTAATCGTAGCGTTTATTTATGGGGATTTGCTGATGCGGGTGCTATACCGGACGAGACCGTATGAGAAACATCCCGGCTCTGCCCAGCGTCTCTATGATGATTGGACGGCAAAATGCCGCTATGACATACTGGCGGGCGGTGCGAAAAACTTCGAACTGAATCTCAAGGGAATCGTCCGCGATTTTGACAACCTTGAAATTTACGAACGGCGCATGAAACCGCGTGTCGGCATTGTCGGTGAGATCTTGGTGAAATATCATCCTGTGGCCAACAACAACCTCGTTGAACTGCTTGAGAGCGAAGGCGCGGAAGTGGTTGTTCCGGATTTGGTCGATTTCTTTCTGTATGCCGCGTATGACAGCAAAGTGTGCTATGAATTGCTGTCCGGCAGCTTTTTTGACAAACTGAAAAGCGACATGTTTATCACGCTGGTGGAGTATTATCGCCGCCATCTCCGCAACGCCCTGAAGAATAGCAGGCGGTTTACGCCTCCGTATACGATCGAACATATTGCCAAGCTTGCGGCAAAACACCTATCGTTGGGGAATTTTACGGGCGAGGGTTGGCTCTTGACCGGCGAGATGGCCGAACTGATCCACTCCGGAGTCGATAATATCGTGTGTTTGCAGCCATTTGCCTGTCTGCCGAATCATATCATGGGCAAGGGGATGCTCGGGGAACTGCGGCGATGTTATCCGGGCGCCAATATTGTCCCCCTCGATTATGACCCCGGCGCCAGCGAGGTGAATCAGCTGAACCGTATAAAACTGATGCTTTCCGTGGCAAAGGAAAAGCTCGGGTAGAAGGCTCAGACCGGCTTGCCAAAAAAATCAGGCAGACCGCGATGCTCGCGTAAAATATCGATAAAGACTTCCGTCGCTTTCGTTTTGAACCGTGTCGGGGGTGTTATCAGAGAAAATTTCCGCTGGAAGGGCGTTCCGGCGGCATTGATTATCTTCAGTATCCCAAGGGATAATTCTTTCTGGATCGTGCAATGGGAAAGCAATGTGATTCCCAGTCCGGCCTGCACGGATTCCTTGATAATCTGTGTGCTGCCGAATTCCATGATGTTTTTGGGATGAAAGTTCAATTCGGAAAACATTTTTTCTGTTGCCTTGCGTGTTCCGGAAGCTTCTTCCCGGACAATCCAGGTTTCGTTCGCCAGGTCGGAGACCTTCCGATATCCGCAGGGGAAATTTTTTGCAGCCACGATATACATGAGGTCATCCGCAAATGCTTCCATCGGCAACTGGCTATGGTGGATTTCACCGTCAACGATTCCGATATCCAGTTGTCGATTGTCCACCCAGTCGGAGATTCTTGTTGTGTTGGCAATCGTAATCTTGGGTTTTATCAGGGGATGCTGCGCCTGCAGATATGCGACGACATGCGGCAGCACATATTCGCCGAATGTATAACTTGCGCCGATGGCCAGCTTGCCGCTGGCCTTGTTCATTGTATCATCCACCAGGTTCTGCATCTGCGTGTAGAGGCCGATGATTTCATTGGCATGGTGATAGACGATTTCCCCGGCCTTGTTTAGCTGGACGAACTTGTTGTTGCGGTCCAGAAGCTTGGTGCCGATGTTCCTTTCCAGTATCTGAACGTATTGGCTCACTGCCGGCTGTGTCATGTGCAACGCCTCTGCCGCGCGGGTAAAGCTCTTCTTTTCGACGACCGTGACAAAAACCAGCAAAGACTGATCCATACGAATTCTCTCCCCCGATTCGATTTTTTCGCAGCTTATGATAAGCAATGAATTATCATAAAAATCAAAATAAATTATTTCTATTATTTTGAATTATAGACTATACTTTGGGTTAGATAAAGAAGAACTGTTAAGGAGTGGAGTAAGCATGAATCTTTCTCAGTTTCCCCGCCGGCGTTATACGGAAGGTCAGACTCCATTGGAATTTTTACCGCGTCTCACAAAGGAACTGGGCGGACCGAATCTCTGGATCAAAAGGGATGATATGCTCGGATTGGCAGGTGGCGGCAACAAGACGCGCAAACTGGAGTTTCTGGTTGCGGATGCTTTTGCCAAAGGCGCGGACACGCTGATAACCTGCGGTGCAGTTCAATCCAACCATTGCCGCCTGACTTTGGCGGCAGCCTGCAAGGAAGGCATGCCCTGTCACCTTGTGATTGAAGAGCGGGTGCCTGGCAGCTACAACCCCAAAGCTTCCGGAAACAACTTCTTGTTTCATCTGATGGGGGTTGCCGGAATCACTGTGGTTCCGGGCGGCTCCAACGTGATGGAGGCCATGGAGAAAGTGGCGGAAGAGATCCGCGGGAAAGGCGGCAAGCCTTATATCATTCCCGGCGGCGGTTCCAATGAAGTCGGAACGCTGGGCTACGTTGCCTGCGCGGAGGAGATTATTTCGCAGGCTTTCGACAAAGGTCTGAATATTGACTGCGTTGTCTGCACCAGCGGCAGCGGCGGGACCCATGCAGGGCTGGCTGTCGGTTTTTGGGGAAACAACACCATGATTCCGGTAGTCGGCATCAACATCAGCCGCCCGAACGAAACCCAGAAGCCGCTCATCTTTAAAGACGCAAAAGCCACAGCGGCGCGTTTTGGCCTTGATTTCCCGGAGGACAAGGTGGAATGCGTCGAAGGATACGTTGGACCCGGTTATTCTTTGCCGACCCCGCAAATGGTGGAAGCGGTCACCTTGATGGCACGACAGGAAGCCATTCTGCTTGATCCGGTATACACAGGCAAGTCTTTTGCTGGGCTGATGGGGCTTATCCGCCAGGGGCGGTTCAAGAAGGGGCAAAACGTCGTGTTTGTTCATACCGGCGGTTCACCGGCGCTGTACCATTACAAGGATGAATTTGCAGGATAAGGACGGTCTGCGTTCCCGTCGCACCGTTGCTTTTACGGCTGAATACAGATTCAAAAGGCTGTGCGGATTTGAAAAATCTGCACAGCCTTTTTGCTGCCGAAGCTTGGCCCTTGATCAGCCGTAACGGAAGGAAACGCCAAAGGTTCCCCTCGGATATTCCCATTTGACAATCCCCTTGTTTTTGCACATCACACGGCATGTTCCGCATTCAAGGCAGCCTGCATAGTCGAAGTGCATTTCATCGTCTTTCCAGGTATAGAGAACTGCCGGACAAACGAGCAGGCAGACTTTATCCGTGCACTTGGCGCATAGGGCCTTATCAATGACGATATGCGCCTCTTCTTCGTCGACTTCAAACTTGTCCAGGCCCAGAAGCTCTTCGGTGCTCATGCTGCGTATCGTCATAGGGACCTCCATCCTTTCCAGACATCGGAGAGCACGCTGCCGAACCCGCCGTGTCTGGCAACAGCATGGCGGATGACGTCGGTGATCTTGTCCGGCACTTGCCCTGTAACCGTGAACATATTTCGGATAATATCATGTTTTAGTCCAGGATATTCTTTGAACATTCTTGGGTTGGACATGATGTCCGGATATCCTGCAAAGCGTTGCATCGTTCCTGTCAGTCCTATTTCTCCCAGCTGATGCATGTATGCCGGGCCGACTGCCGCTGCGCTTTGGGTGGAAAGAATCGCTTCGGCCGCTGCGATGCCGCTGGCGATAGCCAGGTCGATTCCCCGGACGACGAATCCTCCATTGATGGCAAAGCCGGCTGCATCCCCGATGACCAGCAGGCCTTCGCGGTAGAGCTTTTTCGGCACTCCGTGCCAACCGGCCTCGGGAATGAGGTGGGCGCTATATTCGGCTGTTTCACCTCCGTCAATAAGCATTTTCACTGCAGGCTGAAGTTTGAAATCCTGAACAATTTCATGAAGTTTTTTTCCATGCCGCGCGGCTTCTTCCGGCGAGAACACAAGGCCGAGAGAGACGGAGTCCTTGTTTGTGTATAGGAAGCCGCCGCCCTGGATGCCTTCTGTGCAGCCTAAAAAAAGCCGGGCTGCGCCCTGAGAAGGTTCAACCCAAAAACGCGACTCGATGACTGATGAGTCAAGCCGGATCAGTTCCTTGATTCCGACTGCGACGGAATGGGGCGTCAGGTCTTGCCTCAAGCCTGCTTTTTGAGCGATAAGTGAATTCACTCCGTCGGCTGCAATGACAATATCGCCGAATATCCGGTCTTCGCCGGCCTGTACTCCCACGACCCGTCCGTTTTCTTCTGCGAGGCCGTCCACTCGTATTCCTGCAGCCAGGATTGCTCCGGCAGCTTCTGCCCGGGCAGCCAGCCATTCGTCGAATGTTGCCCGCAGTACGGTGTAGGAGTGGGGAATCCCGTCAGCGAAGCCCGGCTCGAAATAATCGGCAGTGACGCTTGCACCGTCATCTATGATTGTGATCTGTTCCCGAACTACTTTGCGTTCGAGCGGCGCTTCAACGTGCAGTCCGGGTTCCAGTTTTTCCAACGCCCAGGTATAGACTCGGCCGCCAGTGACATTTTTTGATCCGGCGGCTGATCCGCGCTCCACCAGCAGGACGCTTTTTCCGGCCCGGGCCAGGCGCAGGGCACAGGCTGAACCGGCAGGACCCGCGCCGATGACAATCGCATCAAATTTTTCTTCTTCTCCCATGTCTTTCTCCTTTATCCCGGCTCAGCCCGAGCGGGCTTTCAGTGCTGCCGTGAGCAGGGGGGCAATTTCGTACAGGTCTCCTACGATTCCGTAGTCTGTTGCCGCAAAGATGGGTGCATTTTCGTTCATGTCGATTCCAACAATGATTTTTGAGTCCCGAATGCCGGAGACGTGCTGCACCTGACCGGAAACCCCGAGTGAAAGGTAAAGTTTGGGGCTTATTTTTTGTCCGGAAAGACCGATGTACGTTTCTTCAGGCATCCAGCCGTAATCTTCGGCGATGGAGCGGGTGCAACCGACAGCTGCGTTCAGGGCTGACGCAAGATCTTCGCCCAGTTTAACATCTTCCTTCTTGGCGATGCCGCGACCGATGCATACGACCCGTTCTGCTGCAGTAATATCGGCGCCGATGCGAGGGATTGGGCAGACAGCGCCAACATGGGCAGGAGAAGTTGTATCAACGTCGATGGTCAGGATGTTCGCAGCCCGGCTGGGATTTTGCTCCGGCGGTTCAAAATTGCCGGCCGGAACAGTCACCAGTGTCGTGCCTTCCAGGATTTCCGTGCAAACTGCAAGGCCGCCGTACATCAGCCGGTCGGTTTCAAAACCGGACCCGCTGCGATGGACCGCAATCGCGTCCGAGACTAAACCTGCCTGTAGCCTGGCGGCCACGCCGGCGGCTATGTCTTTGCCTCTCAGTGTTGCGGCCACGAAGATGAGCTCGGGTTTTGCATCGGCCGCCAGCTTGGCAAACGCATCTGCATACGCCTCAGGCCACGAACTTTCTCCTTTAAGCACATACACGGTTTCGGCCCCTGAAAAAGAGAGAACATCTGCGGCAGAACCATCCAGCGTCACGGCTTCAACACGGTCTGCGGTTCCTTCTGCGAGCGAGCGCGCCAATCCGAGAAGACGAACGCTTAACTGCGTGTCTTCAGAAAATATCCAGATACAAGACATGTCGTATTCCTCCTTATACCAGAACGCCTTCTTTTTTCAGGGCCTCCAACAGTTCATTCACCCGTTCGGCTGCTGAACCATCTTTCCAGAGAACATTTTTGCGGTTCATCACATAGCCGCGGATTTCTTTGACGCGGGTTTTGGGCGAGAGTTCTGCCGGGCTGAGTCCGAGATCTGCGGTCGTGAACTCGGTCTGCGGTTTCTTTGCTGCAGCCAGAACCTGCTTCAATCCCGGGATGCGAGGTTTATTGATTTCCGGCAGCAAAGTGACAAGGGCGGGATAGGGAACAGTGACGGTTTCTGTGCAGTTGCCCAGTTTGCGGACCGCAATGATCTGATTCCCTTCGATGCGTAGCTCTTTGACAAAAGTGACGGCCGGAATGCCGAGCAACGCGGCGATACGCGGACCCGTCTGCTGGGCGTAGACATCGGCAGAGCCTTCACCGCAAAGAATCAGGTCGTATCCTTCCAGTTTCTTCAAAATAGCTGAAAGCACATTTGCGGTTACAAAGCCGTCGGCGGAATTTGAGGCGGCGTCTCCAGACCAGACGACCTGATCTGGGCCTCGCGAGAGAACATCCTTAAGCGAGTTTTTGGCTGCAGCTCCGAAAGTAACGGCGGTTATTTTGCTGCCCTCGTTTTTTTCGGCGAGGAGGCAGGCTTCTTCGATGGCGTTGCGGTCATAGTCGCTGATCTTGTATTTTGTCCGGCTAAAATCCAGTGACTGGTCAGATGCGTTCACCCGGATATCCTGTTCATCAGGAACCCATTTATAGCAAACTACGATATTTGGCATCGAGAATCTCCCTTTCTTTATGGTCGCCGCAGATACTCTCGCAGCTGCGGCGACCATTGCATAATACGCTATGAGAGAACGGTACGGCTGATTACCACTTTGCAGATTTCCGAGGTTCCTTCGCCGATTGTCAGAAGCTTCGAATCCCGAAGGAAGCGTTCCACCTCATATTCCTGGCTGTAACCGTTGCCGCCGTGAATCTGTACGGCCTTATCACAGACGCGCACACACATTTCGGAAGAGAACAGTTTGAGCATGGCTGCTTCCTGCGTGAAGGGCACTCCTGAATCACGCATCGCGGCGACTCGGTAAAGCATTGTACGGGCCAGTTCGATCTCTGTCGCCATATCTGCGATGTAGAAAGCGACAGCTTGGTGTTCCGCAATCGGCTTGCCAAACTGGATACGCTCCTTGGCATAGGAGACGGCACGGTCCAAAGCTCCCTGCGCCATGCCTACGGCCATTGCTGAGATTGCGATGCGACCTTCATCAAGGCCTTTCATGAATAGCGGAAACCCTTTGTTCATTCCTCCGAGCATGTTTTCTTTGGGAATGCGGCAATTGCGGAAGAAGAGTTCTCCGGTGGCGGAACTATGGAGGCCCATCTTTTTCTCCGGCTTCCCGATTTCAAACCCCGGCGTGCCTTTTTCGACGATGAATGCGCTGATGCCGCGGGCGCCTTTGTCCGGTTCCGTTTTGGCGGTGACGATATAGATTTCGGCGAATCCGATGTTGGTGATCCAGGCCTTGGACCCGTTAATCACCCATTCGTCACCATCAGCCACGGCTACTGTTTTTGAAGCGGCTGCATCAGAGCCGGCGCCAGGCTCGGTAAGACCGAACGACATCAGTTTTTCCCCTTTGGCGGCAGGAACCAGATATTTTTTCTTCTGCGCTTCGGTGCCGGCCAAAAAGAGCGGCAAGCAGCCCAGAGACGTGTGGGCGTCGATGATTAGGGCCAATGAACCGTTTTCTTTGGCGATTTCTTCTATGATGAGGCACTCGCTGAGGCAGTCGGCTCCGGCTCCGCCGTATTCTTCCGGAATCGGGATTCCCAGGAAATTCAGTTCAGCACAGCGCTTGACAAGGGCGAGGGGGAATTCATGCGCCTGATCGAGAACCTTGGTGACCGGGGCCACTTCCGTTCTGGCAAATTCCCGTGCGATGCTGCGCATCAGTTCGTGTTCTTCCGTCAGTTGGAAGTGAGACATATTGATCCTCCATTCTTGTTTCAGGATTTTACTTCAGAACGATTCCAGATATGACCATTCGTTGTACTTCCGAGGTTCCTTCGTAGATTTCGGTAATCTTGGCGTCCCTCATAAGGCGCTCGACTTTGGCCCCGCGCATATAGCCATAGCCGCCCTGGATCTGTACGGCCTTGACGGAGTGCTTTACAGCTGTTTCCGCGGCGAAAACCTTGGCGCAGGCGGCTTCCAGCGAAAACGGCTTGCCTGCGTCTTTCAGCGAGGCAGCGGTGTATACCAGTTGGCGAGCCGCCAGGATGTCCGTCTGCATGTCGGCAATCATCCATTGGATCGCCTGGTTGGCGGCCAGAGGCTTGCCGAACTGTTTTCGTTCCTTTGCATGGCGGACCGATTCATCCAAACAGGCCTGGGCGATTCCCAACGCCTGAGCGCCGATGCCGATACGCCCTCCATCCAGAGTGGCCATGGCGACTTTAAAACCTTCTCCCTCTTTGCCGAGAAGGTTCTCCTTCGGAACCCGGCAGTTCTTGAAGAAAATCTCTGTGGTTTGGGACCCGCGTACTCCCATCTTGTCTTCATGCTTTCCCACGGTCCAGGGCGATACGGCCTTCTCCACGATGAAGGCGCTGATCCCTTTGGTTCCGATGCCCTGGGTGGTTTTGGCCATCACGATCATCAGCCCGCATTCGTCGCCGTTGGTGATAAAAGTTTTTGATCCATTGAGCACGTAATAATCGCCATCCAGCGTCGCCGTCGTCGTCAGAGCGCCTGCGTCCGAACCGGCGCCGGCCTCGGTCAGGGCGAATCCGCCCAGGGTCTTATACTCGGTAATCAGTGGAATGAATTTCGCTTTTTGTTCAGGTGTTCCGAAAATGTAAATCGGCGATGCGGCCAAAAGATGACATGCCAGAATTACTCCGGTGGATGCGCAGGAACGCGACAGTTCTTCGATGACCACCGCATAGCTCATGTAATCGGCGCCGGCTCCGCCGTATTCGACCGGATATTGTATCCCTGTCATCTGCAGGTCTGCCAGTTTTTTCATGATTTCCGACGGATAAACGCCCTCCAGGTCGGTTTTCGATGCGATGGGTTCCAGTTCCGTCAGGGCGAATTCGCGGGCCGCCGCTTTGATAAGTTCCTGTTCTTCCGTTAATTCAAAACCCATGGTCATTGCCTCCCGATTAAATTAGCTTTTTGTCCTTGAGCGCCTTTATTTTTTCCGGAGAGAAGCCCAATATCTTGCTCAGGATGGGTTCCGTATCCTGCCCCAGAGTCGGTGCGCCGCGCCAGACTTTGCCAGGTGTTCCGCTGAGTTTTGGAATGATCCCGAGCGCCTTGACTGATTTATCGAGGGTCTGGTCCTGATATTGTATGAAGTCTTCCCGCCCAAGCCAGTGCGGATCATCCACGACGTCTTTGGCAGTGTTGACCTTGCTGCAGGGCACTTTGAACTTAGCCATGTGCTCGACAACTTCCTTGGCCGTCCGTGACGCGATCCATTCCGAGGTGATCTTGTCGAGTTCTATGCCTTTCTCAGTCTGCAGGGCTGCAGGCGTGGCAGCGCACTCCTTGAAGTTGAAGTATTCCGCATCTAACCCCAAAGCTTTGATAAAGCGGGCATATACGCCGGGGCCGAATGCACCGAGCGCCACATAGGCTCCTTCTTTTTCCGGAAATACGCCATAAGGCTGGAACGCTACAGATTTTGCTCCGGTGCGTGTCCGTACGACGTTGGCTTCGGTATAGGAAACGAAGGTGTCGGCCATGATGCGCGCATTGGCTTCAAACTGCGCCACGTCAACTACCTGCCCCTTGCCTGTCTTCTGAGCGCTCGTATAGGCGGCCAGTACGCCGAACACACAATGCAGGGCCGAGATGTAATCATTGGACCAGGGTTTGGTCAGTCCGGGGGGCGCAGGCTCTTTGTCGCCGTTTAGGTGCATGAACCCCGAATAAGCCTGGCCGATCATGTCGTAGGAGGCGCGGTCGCAGACTTCGGGGATGCCGCCGAACTGGGGACGGCCGAATCCGCTAACATGGGCGATGACCAGCTTGGGGTTCACCTTCAGCATCTCTTCGTCGGAAATACCGTACTTGTCCAGCCAGACGAGATTTTCCATAAAGATGTCAGCCTCTTTGATCAGGCCGTAGAAAATTTCTTTAATCTCCGGAATGTTGCAATCGAATTCAAGGGTCAGACTGAGGCGGTTGCGGGCATCCTGGGCCCAGCTGGTGCTGACTTTTTTCTCGCCATGCACGGCGAAGGGAGGCATGGAACGCCAGGTATCACCGGCATCCGGACGCTCGATGTGGAAAACCTCGGCGCCGAAGTCCGCGAGCAGATTGCCGGCGTGCGGCATGGCGATCAGCGACCCGGCTGTGATGACACGCATGCCTGCGAAAGGACCGAATTCGGGAATCAGTTGTTCCCGTTTGCTCATGGTTTTTCCCCCTTATTATTGATGTGTGGAGGCATAGACGATCCACGCCAATATAAACTAGCAAGAACAGTGCCAACAGGTTTTCCGGCCTTTTGAGAATGCCCGGCAGTTATGCCGCAGGGCAATTTTTTTCTCGCATACGATGAGTGCGCGCCGCGGAAAAAGCCATCGCTGCTAGTATCTGGACCTTTCGGAACAGTTCGCGGGTATGAAACAAAAGGCAACGTCAACGGAAAATCCGCTGACGTCGCCTTGATAAATCACTATGTGCAATTTTGCATATAAATATTGAGAGAGGAGGAAAAGCTGCGCGAAAACTTGTGAGGGTTTATGTGCAATATTGCATATGAATTATGCGGGTCCGCACATTTTTCTAAATATTCCATATTTTTGTTTTTTCCGAGTCAGGGTGGAAAGGTCGATGCCCAATTGGTTGGCGGCATCGAGCAAGGTTTCGGAGTTGCGGATCGCGTTCAGAATGATTTTTTTCTCGATTCTTTCCAATGCGTCTTTCAGCGGCAGAGAGCCCGCAAGACGGATGGATTCGGATTCCGTGACATTTTCGAGCAATGGGTCCGGCAGATGTTCGGATCGGATGATATCTTCCGGGCACAGCACCAGCATTTGTTCGATCGTGTGCTCCAGTTCACGGATGTTGCCGGGCCAGTCATGATTTAGGATCGCTTCCAGCACTTCCGGAGAAAGAGACTTGTTCTGCCTGTACTTTTCGTTAAAATGCCGCAAAAAATAAGCGGTGAGGGGAGGAATATCCTCTTTTCTCTCACGCAGGCTGGGAACCCGGAGTTTGAACACATTCAGGCGATAATACAAGTCGCGGCGAAATTTGCCTGCGGACACCAGACTCTCCAGGTTCTGGTTGGTGGCGGCAATGACTTTGATGTCAACGGGTGTTTCTTTCGTGTCGCCCAGCCGCATGACGCATTTTTCCTGAAGCGCTTTGAGCAGTTTGGACTGCGTGGGCAGCGGCAGCTCGGCTACTTCGTCCAAAAACAAAGTTCCTTTGTCGGCGATTTCCAGCAGGCCGGGCTTGCCCAATTTGCTGGCACCGGTAAAAGCGCCGGCAATATAGCCGAATAGCTCGGATTCAAAAAGCGACTCCGGAATCGCGCCGCAATTTACATGGACGAACGCCCCTTCTTTGCTTCTGGTGCTGGAATGATGAATGAAACGGGCCAGGACATCTTTGCCGACACCGGATTCGCCCAGCAACAGAACCGTCGCATCGACTTTTGCCACGCGGGCCGCCATCTGGAACAAAGTGCGGGATTTCCGGTCGCGCGCAATGATTTCGTCGGAACCCAACTGCTGAAGAAACAGATTGTCAAGCTGCTGCTTGTAATGCTCGGATTTTTGGCGCACGGAGTGCAGCTCCTGATATACTTCGGTGAGAAGCGTCCAATCACGCAGGGTGCAGACGATGTAGCGCAAATCCCCCTGGTCATCGAATATCGGCTTGCCAGTGACCAGAACGTCATTTCCCTCAATGCCCCGATAATTGAGTATGCGGGTGACAGGCTGGCGTTCGTCAAGGACCCGCAGGGTGACGGAGTCGGAAATATAGCCCTGATCCAGCAAGTATTGAACATTGCGGCCAAGGAGTTCGTCTTTGGACAGATGAGTGACTTTTTCAAAGTGACTGTTGACTGCAATGACTTCAAGATTCTGATTGACGATAAATACGCCTGCATCCAGCGCGTCGAATACTTTGGACATCAGTTCATTTTCGGCAGAGGGACTATTTTGCACCTCATCACCCCGCAGGTAAAAATCATCAGCGGATTCGATTGCATTATTCGGTGGCAACGGCATTTTTCCTGCGTTCCGTCAGTTGACGCCGGAATTTTGGCGAATTCGGTCGGAAAAAGGGCTTTCACACAGGTTGAACTTCGCCAGCGTGACATCAATAAACGCTTTCAACGCGGGAGAGAGCCATTTTTTGCTATGATAAATCAACTGCGTCTGGATTCCGAACGAAGGGCCGTTCCAGTTCAACTCCGCCAACTGTCCCGCGTTGATCTCCTGTTGTACCACAATGCGCGGCAAAAAGCCGATTCCCCAGCCATCTTCGACAAACCTTTTAATCACTTCGTTGCTGCTGATGCCCATGATGGAGGACGGTTTGGCACCGGCTTGCGCGAGAATGCTCTCAAATATCCGCCGGTATGTGCAACCTTCCGATGTAAGGACAAGCGGCTCATTGGTGAGCTCATGCGGAGCGAGGCTGCGGCGTCCGGCCAGCGGATGGGAGGTGGCGGCAATCACCGACATGGGTTCTTCCCCAAGCACATGTGTGACCAGATCATCTTCCCGGCAGGCAACATCCAGCAAAAAAACTACATCGACGGCGTTTTTTCTGAGCAGGGACCGGTAATCGCGGACCGCATCGAAGCGCAAATCCAGTTGAACGCTGGAATAACGGGAACGCAGGATATTGAATACTTCGGGCAAACGATGGACACAAAGCGATTCTGCGGTGCCGACAATGACCGAGCCCTTGGGGTTTAGCGAGCTGGACAGGTGATCCCTGGTTTCATCCGCCAGTTTCAGGATTTGAGTCGCGTAGGCGTAGAAATGCTCGCCATCCTGGGTCAGCTTGACCTGCTTGCCCAAACGCTCGAAAAGCATGGTGTCAAACTCTTCTTCCAGTGCCTGAATCTGATTTGTGATGGATGACTGTGCATATCCGAGATCGTTCGCGGCTTTTGTGAAACTTAACAGTTTGGCGGTAGTCACGAAAGTTTTTAACATGCGAAATTCCATGCATTCCACCACCGATCAATTTTTTTGAATCAATTTATCAAAACTATCAATTTTATCTATTGACGCTCTTATGATAGTATATTTTTCGAAAGAGGTCCAGTG
>CAZXCC010000034.1:0-13628 GCA_964638945.1 uncultured Veillonellaceae bacterium
ACAATTTCAGGCCGCATCCTTTTTTCCCCCTTCCATACAGGTTCCAACCGCCACTGCTGCGATACAGGCCAGAATAATATACCATTTTCCGGGAATCAGTACTGCTGCCGCTACACTGACAGTTGCTGCAGTGAAACACACTATCAGGCTGGTGCGGTCTATCAGGCGGGGGACCAGTAATGCCAAGAATGTCGCCGGCATGGCAAAATCGAGACCCCATGCAAGAGGATTGCTGATGTGACTGCCCAGCGCAACCCCAAGCACCGTGGATACGGCCCAGGTAATGTAACCCGTGGCATTGCTGGCCAAATGATAGTTCCGGTTATATCCCACACTCTGTGCACGGCTGATGGTCACCGCATAGGTTTCATCCGCCATACCGAAGCACAGGAGCGCCTGCCAGACCATAGGCAGCCTTTCCATGTAAGGCACAAGCGATGCGCCCATCAGCAAATGACGCAGATTGATGAGCAACGTGGTAAAGCTGATCATCACCCAACCGGCGCCTTCCGCAAACATCGGCAAGCTGATAAATTGCGCTGCTCCGGCAAAAACAAGGAGCGACATCAAAATCGTTTCTGTCGGAGTCAGACCCATCGTCTGACCAAAAATCCCGTAGGCTAATCCGAAGGGAAACACGCCAAGCATCAAAGGCAAAGTGTCCCGTACTCCGGCACGAAATTCGCCGCCATGGCTGAACATCTTTTATCCACCCTTTCATCTTTGCATTCGTGGACCTAAGCGAACGGGCTTATACAGACTGTGATATGATAAAACAAATTATGATTTCCTCTATCTTATCCGGCAGGAATTCGCTTGTGAATATCCAATATAATTTATTTAAGATACCAATTATAATTTGTGAGGGTATTTTTCAAAAATGGATATTACCAAAATCTTTGGCGGCATTCACTTGAATCCCCAATCAACGGTTCCTCTTTATCTTCAGATTGTCGCCAACCTTACCACAAAGATTCATGACCTGACTCTGCCACCCGGTTCAAAGCTCCCTCCAGAGAGGGAATTGTCCCGGTTACTTGGTGTCAGCCGCACAACTGCCATCAATGCCTACAGTGTACTGGAAGAAAGAGGATTGGTATCTTCACGGGTAGGAAGCGGTACTTATGTGACGTTGGGCGAACCTGCCGCAAACCAGACCAGGCTGACCACAATGCCCTGGGAGCAGCTGTTCACTCCAACATACAAATCCCCGCTGGCTTCCATTATGCGTTCCCTCATCGCATCCCCCATGGCGGACGATACTATTTCTTTGGCCGCCGGAATGCCGGATCCGTCGCTTTATCCACTGGATATGATCCAGGCTGCGCTGGACGGCAATCACCGCCAATTTGACCTGACCGATCTTGGACTCATCGCAACGGAAGGGTATTTGCCGCTCAGGCGGTCTCTGGCGGCATGGCAGTCACGGATCGGCCTGCCCACATCACCCGACAATGTTTTGATCGTTTCCGGCTCCCAACAGGGCTTATACCTGATTGTCAAGTCTTTCATTGAGTCCCGGGATTATGCTATTGTAGAATCCCCGACCTATCTTGGTGCAATACAGGTGCTTGAGTCCTTCGGCGCACGCCTTCTTTGCCTGCCGCCCGGGGACCGGCTTGATTTTTCCGTATTGGAAGACTACCTGATCCGTTATCGTCCGAAGCTTTTTTACACCATGTCCGACTACAAGAATCCGACCGGGCAGAACATGTCCCTGCAGGACAGGCAGGAACTGATTCGCCTTGCTGCCCGCCATCGTTTGACCATCATCGAGGATGACCCCTATAGTCAGCTATTCTTTGGCGCACCACCGCCGCCCTCACTGAAACAGCTCGACACCTATGGCGGTGTCCTTCATTTGGGCACTTTCTCCAAAATTGTTTTTCCCGGTCTTCGAACCGGATGGGTCCAGGCAGCACCGCAGGTCATCAACCGCCTCGCGCATGAAAAGCAATACGTAGACCTGCATAGTCACAACCTGGCGCAAATGATCCTGCATGTCAGCCTGGAAAAAGACGCGCTTACGCCCCATCTGGCCAAAGTGCGCCGCGAGTATAGAAAACGCCGGGACGCGATGGCAGCTGCAATCCGTAAATATTGCAGCCAAACGATGACCTTCACGCCCGTCACCGGTGGCCTGTATTTATGGGGGAAGCTGGGCACGGAAATTTCCCCGTCAGAGCTTCTGCGCCGCGCAGCCGCAGAAGGCGTTTCCTTCGTACCCGGTGACGCATTTTATTCGCATGGCACGGAAAGTCATGAAATTCGCCTGTGTTACGCCACTCATGCCGAAGAACGCCTAACGGAGGGAATCCGCCGTTTGGGCCGCATCTTGGCGGAAACGGCGGAAATCCCGGCATTGACCGCTACAGCGGGGCGTCCCATCATCTGATAATCGAGAAACAAGGAGTGTAAAATGAAACTACAAGACCTACCTGTCATGATCGCGCGCGAACTCGGTATCCGTCCGGCACAGGCAGAAGCCGCCATCACCCTGCTGGACGGAGGCAACACCGTACCGTTTATATCCCGTTACCGCAAGGAAGTCACCGGGGACCTGGATGAAGAACAAATCAGGGGCATCGAAGAGCGCACAATCTATCTGCGCAATTTTGCCAAACGGCAGGAGGAGATCCTGGCCAGCATTGCCTCACAGGACAAACTTACGCCGGAACTGGCTTTGGCGATTGAAAATGCGCAAAAACTGCAAGAACTGGAAGATCTTTATCTGCCGTTCCGCCCCAAAAAAAGAACCCGGGCACAGATAGCCCGGGAAAAAGGACTGGAACCTCTCTCCACAAGAATTTTATCGCAAACAGACTCCCCGCCTGCTGACCGATTGGCTATCGCCGGAGAATTCGTCAATGCGGAAAACGGCGTAGAAGATGCCGAAGCGGCAATTTCCGGAGCATGTGATATTATCGCGGAACAGCTTGCCGAAAGAGCTGATTTTCGGACAGTACTGCGCCAGGAAATCTGGAAAAGCGCCTTTCTGTCAACGGAGCTTGCCGTATCCGAAGCAGAAGCGCCGGATTTCCTGACATACAAAGAGTATCGAGAAGCAATAAACCGCATTCCCTCGCACCGTATTCTCGCCGTCAACCGCGGTGAAACAAAAAAAGCGCTCAAAGTTCATTTTGAAATCCCGCAGGAAAACCTGACAGAGCACATAGCCCGGCAGGTCATCACCGGTCCTTCCCTATGGCAGGATGACCTTTCCACAACGGTTCGAGACAGTTGCAAACGACTTTTGTTTCCCTCTCTGGAACGCGAAATCCGCAACCAATTGACAGAGAATGCCGAAAAGCAGGCTATCGTGCTTTTTGGCCGCAACCTGAAACAGCTGCTTCTCATCCCTCCGCTTGCAGGACACACTGTATTAGGACTTGATCCCGGTTACCGCACCGGATGCAAGGCCGCCATCGTCAATCCGCAGGGCAGTGTGCTTGCCACCGCCGTTTTTTACCTCACGCACAGTGAAGCACAGCGACAGTCCTCGGCAAAAAACATTCTTGAGCTGATCCGACGTCATGGCGTAACCCTGGCTGCCATAGGCAACGGCACAGCCTCCTATGAAACGGAAGAGTTTCTTGCCGGTCTGATCCGCGAGCATGAGTTACCCATGCATTATGTCATAACCAATGAAGCAGGAGCTTCCGTCTATTCCGCTTCCAAACTGGCCAAGGACGAGTTGCCTGATCTGGATGTGTCGCTCAGGGGAGCAGTCTCCATCGCACGCCGCGTACAAGATCCACTGGCGGAACTGGTAAAAATCGAACCAAAAGCCATCGGTGTCGGCCAATACCAGCATGACGTCGATCAGAAAGCCCTGCTGCATTCTCTGGATGGAGTAGTCGAATCGGCTGTAAACCACGTCGGTGTCGATCTCAATACGGCTTCCATCGAACTACTGCGCCACGTTGCCGGCATACAGGGACCGGTCGCAAAAAATATCGTCGCATGGCGTGATGCCAATGGGCGATTTATACGCCGCAAAGAACTCCTGAAAATCCCCCGTCTCGGCCAGGCAACTTTTGTTCAATGTGCTGGCTTCCTGCGTATTGCAGATTCCGAAGACCCGCTGGACAACACTCCGGTTCATCCGGAATCGTACGCTTTGGCCGAATCATTGCTCGGCTGCCTGGGTTATGCAAAAACTGACCTTCGCTCACGAGACCGGCTGCCCGAACTACAAGAGGCAGTCAAACGCTCCGATGCCGCCGCACTGGCGGAAAAACTGAACGCAGGGGAACCGACAGTTCGTGATATTCTCGACGCGCTGGCCAAACCCGGACGCGATCCGCGCGAAGACCTGCCAGCTCCCATGACGCGCAAGAACATCGTCAAGCTTGACGAACTGTTGCCCGGCACGGTCGTCAGGGGCACCGTACATAACGTGACGGATTTTGGAGCTTTTGTCGATATCGGCGTAAAAACCAACGGTCTGCTGCACCGCTCCGAACTGAGTTACAAACCGTTTCGTCATCCCCTCGACATCGTTTCCGTCGGGGATGTTGTCGAAGTTGTCATCCTCTCTGTCGATGCCGTCCGTAACCGCATCGCCCTCAGTCTGAAACAGGCGCAGCCGGAACTGAAAAATAAGTTGGTGAGCAGGTAGCGAAGCATGTTTGGTTATGTAGTCGCAGGACTGTCCTTTGGGCTGTCGGCCGGCTTTTCTCCCGGCCCCCTTTTTGCCATGGTGATATCCCAGACCATCCAATACGGCCTGAAGGAGGGGATAAAGACCGCAATCTCCCCCTTAATCACCGATGTGCCGATCATCGTTCTTTCCTCATTCCTTCTTTCCGGCATCCAGAGCTATACACCGATTTTGGGATTGGTTTCTCTTGCAGGCGGATTCTTTCTCAGTTTTCTGGCCTATGAAAACTTACGGTTCAAAGCAACACCATTTGAGCTGGATACAAAAGAAACAAGTTCGATCGCCAAAGGCGCCCTGGTAAACGCGTTAAGCCCCCATCCTTACCTTTTCTGGCTCATGGTCGGCAGCCCGATGCTGCTGAGCAGTTATGCCCAGGGTACGGGAAGCGCGGCCGGTTTTGTTCTCAGTTTCTACATTGCGCTGGTTGGTTCCAAGATCTGTCTGGCTCTTATCGTAAATAAATCACGCGATTTTTTGCAGGGCCGGACCTACACATATGTTATGAAGTTGTTGGGGATTGTTTTATTTGTTTTTTCCTTCCTCCTTTTCAAGGATGCCTTGAGACTTTTGACAGCATGAAGGGAATAGAGACGGCAGCATGACGGAAATCAAGCATGTTCCCATTGGAGAGCAGCAACGCCGCCATTGGCAGCGGCGGCGCATCCTTGTCTGGACAGTTACTGCCCTGGCATTTTTGACTGCGTATTTTCACCGCACGGTTATCGGTGTGGTTGCAGATAGCCTGATGCGGGATTTTGCCATGGAACGCGCGACAGACCTCGGCATCCTGGCATCCATCTATTTCTGGACGTATGCCGTGCTGCAGATTCCTGCGGGAGTCATGGCAGATTTGTTTGGACCGCGTCGAGTCATCAGTTTCGCTCTCCTGTTGTCCGCCGCAGGCACGACAATATTCGGTTTCACCGATACCCTGTGGGTTCTATATGTCGGCAGGTTCGTCACGACGTTGGGCATTGGCGTCGTTTTTGTGAGCATGATCAAGCTTCAGGCAGAATGGTTTCGCCGCAGTGAATTTGCTACAATGTGCGGACTCATCGTTTTTATCGGCAATTCCGGTTCACTGTTTTCTGCCTCCCCGATGGCGCTCATTGTGGAAGCCTGGGGTTGGCGCTCTGCATTTCTCATGATTGCGGCCTATTCTGTGGTCATGGCTGCAGCCTGCTGGATCATTGTCCGAAACCGTCCTGAAGACCTCGGACTGCCGTCAGTAGCGGAAATCGAAGCACAGGAAGGCGCACCGCCTGTTCCTCCCTCTCCTCCGGCAGTGCGAATCATCGATTGCATAAACACGGTACTATTCAACCGTTATACATGGCCGCCCATTATCGCCTCCACCGCCATTTACGGAGTATATATGGCAATTATCGGTGTCTGGGGTGTGCCATACCTGATGCAGGTTTTCGGAATGACTCGTGTGGAAGCTTCCAATCATATCCTGATAATGGCAGTCGGCAATATGCTGGGAGCGCCCTTGCTCGGCATCATCTCAGACCGCGTTTTGCGACGGCGATGGCCATTCATTGCCGCAACCCTTTTCTTTTTATGCGCATTGCTTGTGTTAACGGTCTGGAATGAGGCCCATCCGCCTGCTGCTCTCCTGTATCCATTATGTATTGCCTTTGGGTTCGGTGTTTCCGGAATTACACTCTCCGCCCCCTGTGTCAAAGAAGTTAATCCGCCGCACGCAACAGGGATCGCTACCGGAGTCACGAACTGTGGACCCTTTTTGGGTGCAGCAGTCATGCAGCCCGCTTTTGGCTGGATACTGGACCGGCATTGGGCAGGCACGATGGAGCAAGGCATCAAGATTTACCCGCAAAGCGCCTATGCGATTGCTTTTTGGCTTTGCATCGGAGTATTGTGCATCGGCCTGATTTCCA
This sequence comes from uncultured Veillonellaceae bacterium, assembly GCA_964638945.1. GTDB lineage: Bacteria > Bacillota > Negativicutes > UBA1444 > UBA1444 > CAZXCC01. The sequence goes on from CAZXCC010000034.1 coordinate 6,565, forward strand.
CCCTGTTTATCAGGGAAACCCGCTGCGGAATGGCAAAACAATGACAGTTTATAAAAAAATTGCGCCCGCATGGGCGCATGAGCTTCCTTATGCAGGACCCAGAGTTTTCACCTGTCCCATGATCGCCAGGATCTGCAGTAAGGCAACTTCCATAGGTCCCGTGTTTTTTACCACATAATCGGCGCTCCGCCAATTATCAAACTCGCCCAAAGCTTCCGCCTGTTCGATGCGGCGTTTTACATCCTCCAGTTTTTCCCCATGCATCATAAACCGGCTGAATATCGTCTCCTTGTCCACCAAAAGAAATATTGATTCCAGGCGGGTCCCAAGCAATTTTTTCAGCTGGGCAACTCCCTCCATGTCGACGTCCACGATGGAAACAGTATATTTGCCGATTTTTTCCATTACTTCTTCTTTGCTTAAACCATACAAATAGCCACCATAGCTCACCTTTTCAAAGGGATGAACCTTTGTAAATTCTTCATTGCTGACAAAATGGTAGTCGACTCCATTTATTTCCCCTGTTTTCGGCAATCTCGTAGTGTGGCTGACGATCTTGGGAATACCACGTCGCCGCAGTTCCTGCACCAAAGCGCTTTTTCCCGACCCTGCCGGGCCGAGGATTGCATATACCTTGTTCATCCTGCTGTCCTCCTTTGATCTGCGATCAAGGGCTGGCAAACTTTTTTTCCTTTATCTATTATATTTCTTCATGGATTTTCTAAATCCTGTAAAATACGTGCAGGATTTTGCCGCTTTCACAGTGAAAATCGCATATGCAATGTAGAACAAGGAGATGCTAACATGATCAAAGCTGCTGTTTTGGAAAAACCCCTTTCCCCTCTGGTAATACATGAATTACCGGAACCAGAACTGGAACCAGGCGCCGCATTGCTTGAAACGGTCTACAGCGAAGTTTGCGGAACCGATGTTCACCTGTATCACGGACGGTTGGCCGGAGTTCCCTATCCGATCATTCCCGGCCATATCAATGTGGGACGGGTGGAAAAAATGAACGGACTGGTGAAGGATGCCGACGGGCAGCCATTGCAAATCGGCGACATCGTCACTTTTCTGGATGTGCATGAAACTTGCCACGACTGCTGGTTCTGCCTGGTTGCCAAAGCCTCCACCCGCTGCCCCAACCGCAAGGTATACGGCATCACTTACGGCCTTCAGGATGGAATTCTGGGCGGCTGGAGCGAAAAAATATACCTCAAGCCCGGTGTGAAAGTTGTCAAACTACCGCCCTCAGTAAAACCGGAGGCTTTTATCGGCGCCGGTTGCGGCCTGCCTACGGCGTATCATGCAATCGAACAGGCGTCCATCAAGCTGGGGGATACCGTAGTTGTCCAGGGCAGCGGGCCGGTTGGTCTGAATTCAGCAATCCTGGCGCAACTGGCAGGAGCAGTGAAGGTCATCGTTGTCGGAGGCCCGGCACACCGGCTGGAATTGGCGAAACAATTCGGCGTGGACGAAGTCATTAATATCGATACATTGTCTTTCGATGAGCGGATTGCCGCGATAAAATCCATGACAGCCGGCCGTGGCGCAGACGTTGTCATCGAAGCGACCGGATTCCCTTCCGCCGTCAAAGAGGGCATGGCCATGGCCAGAGATGCCGGAACCTATGTTGTCGTCGGACAATATACCAACAACGGGGATATTTCGATGAACCCCCATCTCGACATCAACAAAAAACATTTAACTATCAAGGGAACCTGGGGAATCGACCTCAGCCATTTTTACCGTTCCATACAAATCATGGCCAAACACCATGACCGGTTCGCCTGGGAAAAATTTGTCTCCGGCCAGTATGGCCTGCATGAAGTAAACCAGGCTATTGATGATGTGGAACATCATCGGGTGATGAAAGCAGTCATCGATCCGCAAAAAAAGTAAACTGCGCTAAAAACGGCTTTGCAGGCACGTGCCTGCAAAGCCGTTTTTTGTTTCTGATCCGTTTCATGCCCGGGTCCCCAGCCCTCATTCCATCCTTATGATTAGCTTTTCAATGTCCACTGTTTTATCCAGCATCCCGTTCTGCTTCAGAAAATCCTGCGTCCGTTTCAGCTCCTGAACGTCTTTCGGATGAATCGTAAAATCAAAATCGTACAAAGGAGCCATGTTTTTCACCATTGCCAGTGTCAGCCCCGTTTCAGCCGCAGTCAATTGATACGCCGTTTCCAGCTCTTTTTTCATTTTTTCTACGGCATTCCGATGTATGCTGACAAACTGTTTCACAAGTTCGGGATGTTTTTTCAGAAACTCACCCCGCACCGCCGTGACGATCGTTGCGTCAACCAGGCCTTCGCCTGTGGCAATGATCCGTGCTCCCGACTCCTGGCCCCGCATCGCGTCGGCGCCTGCCGAAAGAGCTGCATCCACGCTGCCATTCATCAGTGCAGCAAGGGAGGCAGGCAGATCCATCGACACAAACTGCACATCGGAAGGTTTGAGTCCTTCTTTGGCCAACCCTGCCAATAGCAACTGGTGAAGAATCGTTCCTTTCGGGCCGGCTACCTTTTTCCCCTTCAAGTCAGCAATCGTCTTGATTGAATCGGATTTTGCCATCACGACAAATGCTTTGGGTGCGCGACTGTATATGCCGACAATTTTCAGGTCAACCCCGTTTGCTGCAGCCAATATGGCGGATGACCCTCCCAGGCAGTGCGCAAAATCAACCGAACCTGCCGCCATGGCTTCCGTCTGTTTCGGACCCACGGTGATTTCCGGCATATTCACGGCAATCCCCTCTTTGCCGAACCCCTGTTCAAAAAGCTTCTGCTTTTTTTCAAGAATGGACGGGATATTCAGCGGCGCCTTCACATAGGTAATGTTTATCTCTTTTGGCTTATCCGGAATTTTCGCCGGTGTCTTATCCGGTGACGCAGGCGGAGTACTTCCGCCGCATCCTGTGATGAGCATTGCAAACAATATCCCAAATAGCGCCATTCCGATTTTTTTTATCTGTTCTTTCATCCTTCCGTCACCTCTTTTCCTTCGCCAAATGTTGACAGCACATGCTGCTGAACAGCCATGAACTCAGCCGTGGCCGGATTCCGTGGATATGGCAGGTCAACCTTGATATTCCCTGTAATTCTTCCACTGTCCATAATCAGGATCGTCTGTCCCAGCAGCACCGCCTCGCTTACATCATGCGTAACCAGCACCACGGTTTTTTTCTGGGACAAAAACAAATCCGCCATCTCCCGCTGCAGTTGTCTGCGGGTAAAATAATCCAGAGCCCCGAAAGGTTCATCCATCAAAATCAAATCCGGTTCATAACAAAGCGTCCGGCCTAAAGAAACCCTCTGCGCCATTCCGCCGGACAGCTGGGAAGGGAAAGCATCTGCAAACTGTCCCAACCCAAGAATGTCGATATAATATCCCACCAGTTCTTCCACTTTTGCACCAGTCTGGCTTTCCTGAATCGCAAACGCCATGTTCTGTCTGACTGTCAACCAGGGCATCAGGCGTGGTTCCTGAAATACCATGCCGATACGGCCGATGCAGGGTGGAAAATCGACAGTGCCAGCAGTTGCCGTTTCCATTCCCGCAATCAGACGCAGCAATGTTGTCTTGCCACAGCCGCTTTTCCCGATAATGACGGAAAAACTGCCAATCCCCACCGTGGCATTTATATCCTGCAATGCAGCAAATTTTTCTCCTGCAACCTGATATGCTTTTTCCAGGCCACGGATTTCAATATTTTGCATTATCCACCGCTTCGCTTTCCTTCCAGGGCGTATAATTTTTTGCCAGGCGGAAAAACAGCCAGTCAACAAAGGACCCCACGATCCCGATGATCAGCATTCCAAGTACCACCACATCCGGCCTGGAGAGTTGTTCCGCATCCAGGATCATATAACCGATCCCGGACGATGCTGCGATCAGTTCGGCTCCTATGATCGCCCGCCAGCTGTACCCCAGCCCCAGACGCATTCCGACAAGCATCGACGGAAGCGCCGCCGGCAGAATGATACGCCGGAATATGCTCCATCGGCTGAACCGAAAAGACTTCCCCACTTCAATCCATCGTTCGTCACATTGCGTTACCCCGTGCAGCGTGTTGAGAAAAATCGGAAAAAATGTCGCCAGCAAAACAACAATCAATTTGGGGGCTTCGCCGATGCCAAACCAGAGGATCAGCATGGGGATTGCTGCCAAGGGGGGAATATGTCGCACAAATTCCAGGGTTGGCTGTACCCATCCATAATATTGCCTTTGCATTCCCAAAAGCGCAGCCAGGGGAAATGCCAGCAAAAATGCCAGTGTAAATCCAGCCGCTACGCGCCCCAGGCTTACTGCGACATGGCGAGTCAATTCACCGCTGCCAAGCAGATGATAACAGGCGTTCAGCACATCCAGCGGCGAAGGAATCAGGAATCTGTTCCATGCCCCAAAGGTTGAACCGGCAAGCCAAAAAATAAATATTGCAAGCGGCACCAGTCCGCCCTGCATCGTTTTGACTTTTTCTTTCGGCATTTTTTTACTCAACCTCATATTGTATTTTCCAAAGCGACACAGGAAAATCTTTTTGTTTACCGAAACTTATTATTGATAATAATTCTTCAAACTAAAGCAAAAATCCTGTAAAAGATATACGATTGGGGAAGATTCCAATGAAACTGTTTTTGTTGACCTGTGGTTCCATCAGGATGAAAAGGGGAGTGTTTACTCCTGGACAGGATGATGACCAGATACTTGACATCCCATTGCCTGTTTTCTTGATCAAACATCCCTCGGGAAATGTGCTGTTCGACACGGGAATTCGCAGGGACACGGCAGAAGCGCCTCTGGAACACTGGGGAGGAATGGCCAAAGCCTTCCGCCCCTCAATGCTGCCGGAACAGCACGTTCTCACCCAGCTGGCTTCCCTGGGTGTATCGCACACAGATATACGATACGTCATTATTTCTCATCTCCATATGGACCACGCCGGCAACAACCGCTTTTTCCCGAATGCCCGGATTATTGTCCGGGAAGAGGAAATGTGCGAGGCTTCAAAACCTGAAAACGAAGGCAAAGGTTACTATAAAAGCGATTGGCGGCACAATCTGGATTATCAGCTGATCAGTAAAAATCTCGATTTGTTTGGCGACGGGCGGGTGTGTCTGGAACATTTGCCGGGACACACTCCCGGTCTGCAAATTGCTGTGCTTGATTTGCCTGTAAGCGGAAAAATCGTATTGGCCTCTGATGCCGCCGCACTATCGGACAATCTTCTTCAGGGCATAGTTGCCAGAAATATTTATCAGCTTCATCCATACCTGGATTCTTTGCACAGGTTGCAGGAGCTGCATAAGTCAGGCGCACTGATTATTTGCGGACACGACCCGCAACAATGGAACAGCCTGAAATTAGCTCCAGCATACTACGAGTGAAAAATATTTGAAAAGGAACTTGCCAACGTCCGGCGAAAGGTATTAATAATGACAATAATTGAATCATCGATGAGAGGTGAATAGAGATGCCCAAAATTACTGTTCGGGCCAAACGACTGCGCATCTATATCGGTGAAGCCGACTCCTGGCAAGGGAAATCTTTGTATCAGGCTCTCGTCCTCAAAGCCAAGGAGCTCGATCTGGCCGGCGCAACCGTTTTCCAGGGCTGCATGGGATACGGCGCCAACAGCCGCATCCACACAGCCAGCATTATTGATTTGTCTGCGGATTTACCCATCATGATCGAGATCATCGACAGTGAGGAATATATTCAAAAATTCTTGCCATATCTCGATTTGATGGTCAAAGAAGGCCTTGTAACGGTCGATGATCTGGAAGTGATAAAATACGGCAAAAAACCGCCCCGACGATAAGAGGGCGGCATCATCACCGCACGCGGTTTTGTAAGCGGCTGTTCCTTTAGCGAGTTTGTCCGGATTTTTCCCGATTGACCTGTTCTATCATCTTCTTTTTAAACCCTTTCAGCTGCAGGAGAAGATTCAGAAAAGGGATTCCAAGTGTAGACCGGCTTGCCGTCTTTTCGGTGCTCCGGTCTATTTTTTTGTTCATTGCCAATTCGCGCCCTGCCTGTACAAAAGCCGCCAATACCTCCTGCGCCGCCTTTGCGGAATGATCTTCCATCAATTGCGGCGCCATGGTTCGTGCCAGCGTCCCCGCTACGGGAGCGTCCACAAATTTGGCATAGGTTTGGAAGTACGATACGATATTTTTCAACGTGTCCGGTTCAATATTCGCGCACAACGTCAGAATCACCATCGGTTTTCCCGTAACCTGCCTGTCGATTGGATGAAATATCAGTCCGCTGTCGCTCAGGCACAGTCCCGTCCCGGTCCCTGTACTGTTCAGGCGGTCAAGAAAGGTTTTCATCAGCCCGGTCATGTTGAAAACATAGGCCGGAGTCGCGTAGATGACAACGTCCGCCGCTTTCATCCGGTCAAAGACACTCTTTACGTCATCCTTTTCCTCAAACACACAATGTCCCAGAGTCGCAGGTTTGCAGCAGACATCACAGGCCAGGCAGGCGTTTATTTTCAGTTCAGCCAAGGCTACCGCCTCAAACTCGGCGCCAACTGACAACGCTCCTTCCACAATCCGTTCCAGCAAAAACTGTGTACAGCCTTTCCGTCCCCTGTGACTGCCGTTGATTGCCAATATTTTCATAATCCGTCACTCCAGTCAGTCCATGTATGCCGGGAATTCAACGACTCTTCTCTCCCTTGCGCTTTGCAGCGCCAGTTCGATGACCAGAAGCGCCAGCCTTGATTCTTCCGGTTTGACCGCAAGTGGTGCCCCTGCTGTGATTGAAGCAACCAGTTCTCTGTAAAAAATTTCATAACAACCGGGAATCGTTTCGATACGTGACTTCGCTGTGACTGCCGAGCCCACAGTCAGTTCCGCATAAAATTCTTCCCGGTCCCTGCCCCATTGCGGATGTCCCGGGCGCAGTCCTTTCTGCAGATCAGGTTGCTGTGAGTCCAGCCCATATTTTATCAGGCTGCCTTTCGATCCGTGCACCTGAAAATGCGGGCCCGGCTGCTTGACCACCCAACAGGACTGCAATACCACACGCATTCTTCCATACCCCAACACGAGATG
>CAZXCC010000034.1:13728-17609 GCA_964638945.1 uncultured Veillonellaceae bacterium
CCACCCAACAGGACTGCAATACCACACGCATTCTTCCATACCCCAACACGAGATGAAAAAAATCATCCACTTCCGCGCCCGGGCGTTGGTTCGCTAAATCAGCAAATACGGTTTGCGGTGCTCCAAAAAGCTGCAACGCCTGGTCTATCAGATGGGGCCCCAGATCGTACAACGCCCCGGTTCCTTCTCCCGCATGTTCTTTCCATTTCGATGAAATCTGCGGCCGAAACATGTCATAATGCGCCTCATAGCTGTATATTTCACCCAATAACCCTTCTGCAATCACTTTGCATACCGTCAAATAATCGTTGTCATAGCGGCGGTTCTGAAATACGCTGAGCAATCGTCCCTTTGTTTTGGCCAGCGCAATCAGTTCGTCCGCTTCGGCCACCCTTATGGCGAAAGGTTTGTCCACAACGACATGCTTTCCTGCCTCCAGTGCCTGTTTCGCGTATTGATAGTGTGTCAGGTTTGGACTCGCTACAATCACAACGTCAATTTCAAGGTCAGACAGCAGCTCTGCAACATCTGGAACCACGGAAACATTTGCATAGTCTTTTCGCACTTTGGCCGGATCCGAAGATACCACCGTCTTCAGTGTCATTCCTTCCGTCGCCGAAACCAGAGGTGCATGGAAAACAGAACCAGCCATGCCATACCCGATCAAACCCACCTGGAGTGTTCGCATCATATTCGCTCCTTTATTTTACAAAGATTTGCAGCCACAGGACACCCAGTCCGGTTATGCAGAGCGTCAAGGGGAATCCCACAAAAAAATATTCCTTCGCGCTGATTTCCACGCGCTGCTTTTTTGCAATTTCCACCACGATAAGATTGGCGATTGAGCCGGTAATCGTCAAATTTCCCGCCAATGTTGAAAAAAGGGCCAAGGCCTTCCACCATAAATCCGGCTGCTCGGCTGGAATAAAGAATTTCAGCAACAACACCGCAGGCACATTGCTCACCACGTTGGAAACCAGCATTGTCAATAATGCAAACCACCCGATACTTTCAAATCCTTCAAAGGATAAGCATTTTAGGATTTGCTCCATCAACCGGCTCTTCTCCACACCGGCAACGACGACGAATAGTCCTGTAAAAACCACCAGCAGATTAAAATCAATGCTGGTATATACCTTATTGGGATTTACCCGACGGGTCACGAGCAGTAATGCTGCTCCTGCAGCGGATGCCAATGCCAGTTCGACCCCTGCAATATATGCTGCAACAATCAGAAACAATACCAAAAGGCTTTTGCCCATTAGATACGGGTGAATCGAACCCGTCACCATTCCCGTTACGTTCCAGGAGTCAGCCATTTCCTGCCGGTAAAAACACGCCAGAGCTGCATACGTGCAAATCAGACCCAATACCGCAACCGGCGCGGCAGCAAAAAAATACGATTGGAAGGAAAGACCCGACAGACCGCCGACCAGGATATTCTGCGGATTACCCAGCAAAGTTGCGGCACTGCCGATATTTGAAGCCATGGCCACTCCCAATAAATGCGGAACCGGATTGCATCGGGTCCGTTCGCAGACAAGCAACACCACCGGAGTAAAAAGCAGGCAAACGATATCGTTAATCGCGATGGCTGATGTTATGCCGCTGATGACAATGACAGAGGCAAGCAGTTGTTTTCTTGATGCAACACGACATACCATCTGGCTCCCCAGCAGTTCAAAAAATCCGGACAGTTTTAAATTGGCCACCACAACCATCATGGAAAACAGAATTACAATCGTTCTGTAGTCTACCGACCTGCTGGCTTCATCAAACGACAAAACGCCCGAACCGATCAGGACCACGGACCCGATGATAGCGGCTCCGGCCCTGTCGACGCGAAAAACCGGACTTTTTCCCAGTGTAAAAATGACCAGTACTGCTGTCATGACAGTACCGGTCCACAACATATCCGATGAAAAACTCAAAACCTGTTACTCCCGCTTCAATTGATTTCTGAAAAACTCACATTCATGATCCGGAACCGTTGCCAGCCTTTGTAATCGAAATGCCACCATTCTTCCGGATACACCGTAAACCCTTCGCCTTCCATGACAATTCGCAAGAGTTCCCTCTTCCTGCGCTCGTCTGTAGTACCTCCCGGAAAGTCAGGAAAAGCCCGGGGAGAAAACTCATCGTACCCGCTGATCATGCTTTCGGGTTTCCCAGTCGCCAAATCATAAAGGGCAACATCAACAGCTCCGCCCCGGTTATGCCTTGACCCCTTGGACGGATCGGCAACAAAACCCCGTTGATGAACCGGCGTTGCTTCCCAGAACATTTTTGTCACGGTCCAGGGCCGGTACGCATCATGAATCAAAATCCCGTAACCGTACTGCGACAGCGTCCGATGCGCCCGGATGAGGGCTTCTGCCGCCGGACGCTGCAAAAACGCACGGGGTTGCTCATATAAAGCGATTCCCATGAAATTATCGGTCGTCGCATATCGGATATCGAGATGAACCGTCGCATCCATTTTCTGAACTTCCACAAGATCCGATTCGGCAAATATCCCCTGTTCCACCGGCGGCACAGATTGCGCCGCTATTTTCCTCAATTCCTCGACCGAAAGCAGTGGTTTGATTTTAAAAGTCTCGCCCTTTTCCGGTCCATAAAAACGCCGGATAAAGACCTTGTCCGCAATAATGCAGGCAGACCCCCATCCGTCTGCATCTCTCTGGAAACGCATCAGCGCAAGCTGGTCCGTCAAAGGCCCTTTGCCGATCCAGCGATACACATCGCCGGATGTCCGGCGCAGCGGATATGCAGCAAAATCATGCACGATTTCATCCTTGCCCGGATTCACATCATATAGCATTTCCAGAGTTCCTTCCCTCTCACGGATGAGGAAGCGCCCGGAATCCGCCTGATATAGACCCAATACCCCTGCAATATCCTTATCTTGGTCGGCAGGAGCCGCAAAACCAGGAAGTGGCACAACCAGGCAAAAAAGCAACAGAACCATTCTTACTGAGGGTAAAAACCATTTTTGCCATTTACCGAACATGTGCCTCGTCCCCCTTTTATTTGATGCAGAGGTCTTCTCCGGCCAGAATTTTTTTCATGTTCTTCATCGGACACATCTTGCCGCACATGGTGCAGGTATCCTCATGTTCCGGTTTGGAAGATTCACGGTACCGTTTCGCTTTTTCCGGATCCATCGCCAGTTCGATCATCCGGGGAAAATTCACATCAGCCCGCGCCGCGCTCATCGCATTATCCCAGTCACGGGCACCTGGCAGACCTTTGGCAATATCTGCAGCATGAGCGGCAATCCTGGCAGCGATGATTCCTTCCTTCATATCCTCCAAGTCCGGCAGCCGCAAGTGTTCCGCCGGTGTCACGTAGCACAGGAAATCCGCTCCGTTGGCGGCAGCAATCGCACCGCCGATGGCGCTCGTGATATGATCGTAGCCGGGAGCCACATCGGTAACCAATGGCCCGAGGACATAAAACGGAGCACCGTGGCACAGGCGTTTCTGCATCATCATATTGCCGGCAATTTCATTGATCGCCATATGTCCGGGCCCTTCGATCATCACCTGAACGTTTCGTGCCCAGGCACGTTTGGTCAATTCGCCCAGCGTAATCATTTCCTCAACCTGGGCGGCATCAGTTGCATCGTTGATGGAACCGGGACGGCAGGCATCGCCTAGGCTCAATGTCACATCATATTCGACGCAGATGTCGAGCAGCCTGTCAAAGTATTCATAGAAAGGGTTTTCCCTGCCGTTCAGTTCCATCCATGCAAATAAAAGAGAACCGCCCCGCGACACGATATTGGTCAGTCTCTTGTTGCGTTTCACTCTTTTCGCCGTGGCTTGATTCATGCCGCAATGGATGGTCATAAAATCCACGCCGTCTTCCGCATGAGTCTG
>CAZXCC010000035.1:0-17599 GCA_964638945.1 uncultured Veillonellaceae bacterium
CCCCCGGCGCCTGAAAAACATAATCTGTTGCTAGCAGACGCGTCATACGTCGTAGACATAATCCGTGGTTTCAGTACTGCTTCCCTCTCCAAGGCTCTGATGGCCTCGGTCGAAGGGATCGGGCCTCTTGGTACTGCTGAAATTCTGTTTCGAGCCGGTCTTAACCCATCACAACCGGCCGGAAAACTTATGGGAGAGGAATGCAATGCGTTAGCCGGCGCACTCCGCTCTTTTCGCGAACCATTCTCTGATTCTCCGGTTTCAGTATGGGTTATCCTGGATGCTTCCGGTCGGCTTCTCTCCCTGTCAGCCTTTGAACCTACGCATCTTCAGAATTCCACAGGGATGGTGCACCGTTTTGATTCCATGAGTTCAGCTATCGCCTTTGCCGCCACTCTCATCCCTGCGCCTAAAACAAACTTGCACCAAGATACGGCGCGTCGCGTCCGCAATGAATTGGACAAACTGGAACGCAAACTGATCCTTCTGACTCAGGAATTCTCCGAATCACAAAATGCAGATGTTTTTCGCCGCAACGCAGACCTTTTGATGGCGAACCTGCATCGCATTGCAACCGGAACCACTTCGATAGCCGTGCAGGATTTTTTCAGTGAAGAACCTGGAGATATTTTGCCTGAAGTATCGATTGTACTGAATCCTGCCTGGTCACCCATGGAAAACATTCAACGTTATTACAAAAAATATTCCCGGGGCAAAAGAGCCCAGGAATTGATCAACAAACAGATCCAACAATGCCGGGAAGACATTCAGTACCTGGAAACCATTCTTCTTTCGCTCAGTGAAAACATCACCAACCAGGAAGTCCAGGAAATCATACTCGAATTGATTGATGCAGAATACATGCAGTCTGTCAAAAAACCCAAGCCGTTTTCCCGCCCTTCTGAACCCCGCCGCATTGCGACCGTATCCGGCTCTGTCATTTTTGTCGGTAGAAACAATAGACAAAATGATCTCGTCACATTCAAAACAGCACAACCCCGAGATTTATGGTTTCACACCAAAGATATCCCCGGATCGCATGTCATCCTGCGTTCCTCCAGTGCCGTACCGTTGCCCGGAGATATAGAGCAGGCGGCCCATCTGGCCGCCTGGTTCTCGAAATCGCGCTATTCGGCAAACGTTCCTGTTGATTATACGGAACGCCGCCATGTCAAAAAACCTGCCGGCGCCAAACCCGGCTTCGTAATCTACGAAAAGCAAAAAACTCTTTGGGTAACCCCGGATGCTTCCATGATCGAAGCCCTTCTCCAGGAACCCTCTATGAAACCATCTCCATAATGACCACACGGTCGTTGCCGTCAGTCTCGCCCAATTGCACGCTGACAGATTCCCTGTGTGATGTCGGAACATTTTTCCCCACATAATCCGCTCTGATCGGCAATTCGCGATGTCCCCTGTCAATCAATACAGCCAGTTGGATGCTCTGGGGTCGTCCAATATCCATGATGGCATCAAGAGCGGCTCGTATTGTACGTCCGGTAAACAGAACGTCATCCACGAGAATAACATTTTTTCCGTTGATATCAGAAGGTATTTTTGTTTCCCGGACCACCGGCTGATAACCCAGCCTGGACAGATCGTCTCGATACAGGGTGATATCCAGTACACCAAAAGTCAGAGGCGTGGCTTCAATTTTTTTGATCTCGGCAGCAAGCCGTTCAGCCAGAGGCACTCCGCGTGTACGTATTCCCACAAGTACCAGATCGGAGCCGCCTTTGTTTTTTTCCACGATTTCGTGAGCAACTCTGATCAGGGCCCGACGAATGGCATCCCCATCCATCAGCAGTGTCTTTTCCACCCATTGATTCATGGAAAAACCTCCCTCATTTTATATCACAAAGATTCCCTTTGATGTGTCGCAGCAGTTTTTGCATATCTGCCGGCAATGGTGCAGAAAATTCCATGATTCTGCCTGTCGTCGGATGTTGAAAACAAATCTTCGCCGAATGAAGGGCCTGTCCCTGTATCGGCAGATGCTTTTCAACCGTTCGGCAATATTTGGGGTCGCCTACGACGGGATGTCCTATATGGGCCATGTGAACCCTGATCTGGTGGGTCCTTCCAGTCTCCAGCCTGCATGAAACCAATGTGTAACGGCCCAAACGGCTTATTACTTCAAAATGAGTCACTGCAGACTTTCCGCCCTGCGCAACAACAGCCATTTTTTTTCTGTCCTGGGAGTGACGTCCGATGGCACCCTCAATTCTACCACAGCCCTGTACAATATCTCCGTGCACAACGGCGATGTATGTGCGGCTTGCTGTGTGACGCCGGATTTGTTCGGCAAGCGAAACATGGGCAGTATCCGTTTTGGCCACAAGCATGACTCCGGAAGTGTCTTTATCAAGACGATGCACAATTCCAGGCCGAATGATACCGTTGATTCCGGAAAGGTCACTGCAATGAGCCAGCAAAGCATTCACCAAGGTACCTGCCTGATTGCCTGCTGCAGGATGCACGACCATGCCTCTTGCTTTATTGACAACCGCAAGTTGCTCGTCCTCATAGAGAATGTCCAGAGGAATGGATTCCGGTTTGACTTCCGTCATAACAGGTTCCGGCAGGCGGATTTGTATATGATCCCCTGGCGTAAGGCTATACCCGGATTTCGTCCGGGTTTTTCCGTTTACCTGGACAACGCCCTCATGGATCAGATGCTGTATGGAAGACCGCGTCTTTTCCGGCAGACAGACAGTCAAAAAGACATCCAGTCGCTTATTTTCATCTTCCTGACCTGCTGAAAAAACTCTTTCCTCCATGCTCAATTCCCTGAGGGACCAGAAAAGTCTTCCTCCCGGGTGGTAAGCAACACATAAACAAGGCATGCAACCCCACAGACGATACAAATGTCTGCAACATTGAATACCGGCCAGATGCGAAAATCAAAGAAATCCACAACATAGCCAAAACGCACGCGATCAATCAGGTTGCCGATCGCTCCCCCGGTCAACAGACCGGCGCCAAGCTTAAGAAAAGGTTTATCTGCCGGCAATCGGGGATAAATATAGGCTACTCCGCAGATCAGCAACAATGCGACGCCGACAAAGAACCATGTTTTGTTTTCCAGGATACCGAAAGCCGCTCCCGCATTCAAAATGTAAGTAATATGAAATATGCCCGCAATAACAGGCGAGGATTCGCCTGTTACCATTCGGGACTGTATCCAGTATTTTGTTGCTTGATCCACTAAAACCACTGCTGTGGACAGTCCAATCAACGCCACGCCACTAACCTCGTTTTCCCTCTGTTACTGCACAGATGCCATTACCTTCGCGCAACGGCTGCACAATCCCGGTTCTCCGGGAGCAATCTGAACCAAGTCCGCATGAATCCAACACCGTTCACATTTTTCCGTAACCGCCGGACTGACAACAACTGCCAGCGATAGATTCTCCGCCCTGAATGCACTGTCCGGCGCCGCTTCTGCGCCAGCTTTCAGCGTTACTGCCGAAACGATGAAATAACTCGGCAAATCGGATTCTACCGATTGAAGCAGTTCGAGGGATGTTCCATCAGCAAACACTGTCAGTTCTGCATCGAGAGAGTTGCCTATTTCTTTATTACGGCGGGAAATCTCAAGAGCTTTAGTCACTTCGCTGCGCAAAGCAAGCAAAGCATCCCACTTTGCACCCAATGCCGCGTCAAGACGCTCCGGTTTAGCTGTAGGCCATGGCGCCAGTTGAACGCTGAACGGCTGTCCTTCCCGTTTTGTCATGTGCTGCCAGACTTCCTCCGAAGTAAAGGTGAGGACCGGCGCAACCATTACGACAAGAGACTGGAGCAATTCATACAGCACCGTCTGGGCCGCACGACGTTCGTTCGATGCAGGCGCTGATGCATAAAGGCGATCTTTAAGGATGTCGAAGTATATGGCACTGAGATCCACCGTGCAGAAATTGTGGATCGTATGGAACAAAACATGGAACTGGTATTCATCATAGGCTTTCGTTACTTTTTCAAGGACTTGTTCCATTCTCATCAGTGCCCAGCGGTCGATTTCCAGCAATTCCGCATGAGCGACAACATCACTGTTCGGGTCGAAGTCATACAGATTCCCGGTCATATAACGGAACGTATTGCGAATCTTTCGATATACTTCAGACAATTGCTTGAGAATTTCATTTGAAATGCGGATATCTGCCTGATAATCCGCGGAAGAAACCCACAGTCGCAGTACATCCGCTCCATATTGCTTGATTACTTCCTGTGGATAAATTACATTGCCAACCGATTTTGACATTTTCCGGCCTTCCCCATCCACTACAAATCCGTGGGTCAGAACGGACAGGTACGGAGCAACGCCACGTGTAGCAACGGAAGTCAGCAGGGATGAGTGGAACCATCCACGATGCTGATCGCTGCCCTCAAGGTACATTTCCGCAGGCCAGTGCAGCTCCGGACGCTGCGTAAGAACTGCGGCATGACTCGAACCACTGTCAAACCAGACATCCATCGTATCTGTTTCCTTGCGGAACGTTTTTCCCTTGCCGCAATGAGGACAGAGAAATCCTTCCGGCAAAATTTCCGACGCTTTGTATTTCCACCAGGAGTCCGATCCTTCACGCGTGAAAAGCTCGCTAACCGCCTTGACCGTCACATCATTGATAATATGTTCTCCGCAATCGTCGCAATAAAAGATGGGAATTGGCACGCCCCAGACGCGTTGCCGGGAAATGCACCAGTCTTTGCGGTCGGCGATCATGTTATGAATCCGCTCTTCGCCCCAGGACGGTATCCATTGTACATCACTGATCGCCTGCAATGCATTGGCGCGGAACCCGTCAATAGAAGCAAACCATTGTTCTGTTGAGCGATAGATGATCGGATTTTTGCAACGCCAGCAATGCGCATACTGGTGACGTATCGTTCCTTTGCCAAGCAAAGCGCCGATTGCAGCCAAATCTTTTAAAATCGGAATATTGGCATCTTCCACCGACATTCCCTGGTATTTTCCACCTTCTGCCGTGAATTTTCCGGCGTGATCCACCGGGTTGATAATCGGCAGACCGTATTTCACCCCTGTATCAAAGTCCTCCTGGCCATGCCCGGGAGCGGTATGTACACAGCCTGTACCTGCTTCCAGCGTAACATAGTCGGCCAATACCACGGGTGACAGTCTGTCCAGGAAGGGATGATGGAATTTCATTCCATCCGCATCCGTTCCTTTGAACGTTTTCAAAACTTTAAACTCTGCCACGCCGGTTGCCTTTTGAACACTCTCCAGCAAACCGGTGGCCATAAGATACACTTCATCTCCATTGGCAACCCAGGCATACTCAAACTCCGGATGCACAGCAATCGCAACATTGGCAGGAATAGTCCATGGAGTAGTGGTCCAGATCACGCCGAAAACTTTCGACCTATCGATTCCTTCCGGTAAAAAGCCCTTATCATCCACCAACGGAAATTTCACATAAATTGCGGTCGATTTCTTTTCCGCGTACTCGATTTCTGCCTCAGCCAGGGCTGTTTCACAGCTCGGGCACCAATAAACAGACTTGAGGCCTTTGTAGATATAACCCTGTTTTGCCATTTCGCCGAACACTTCGATCTGCTTTCCCTCATACGGTGCGTTCAGCGTAATGTATGGGTGATCCCAGTCTCCGGCAACACCGAGCCGCTTAAAATCCTCCCTCTGCAAATCCAGACATTTAAGCGCATATTGGCGACATTCACGCCGCAAATCCAGTGGATCCAGTTCATGCCGGTTCAGGCCCAGAATTTTGATAGCCGCATGTTCGATCGGCATGCCGTGCGTATCCCACCCCGGCACATAGGGAGAATTGTAGCCGCGCAGCGATTTATACTTCACAATGATGTCTTTTATCACCTTATTTAATGCGGTACCGATGTGTATTGCGCCGTTCGCATACGGTGGTCCGTCATGCAGGACAAACATCGGCCTCCCTGCCGAAGCTTCCTGTTTTTTCTCATAGACAGCCTTTTCCTGCCAGTACTTGAGCATCTGCGGTTCCCTTTCCGGCAAATTTGCCCTCATCGGAAACTCCGTCTGTGGCAGGTTCAGCGTTTTTGAATAATCCACAATAACACCTCCATATAGTAAAGTCCTCACATCCCTGCAAGGGACGAGAGGACTTTTTCCCGTGGTACCACCCTAATGACCCCGCTTGGAGTCGCTCACAACGCGCTAACGTGCGTCAGGCGGCGGAGCCTACTCATATTTTCGGTCCGCAGTTCCGGAGTGATTTTCACTACAACACGACTCATCGGGCTCCCACCATCCCCGATTCGCTGTCAGTCGCAAAATGGAGCTACTTTTCTCCTTCATTACTTCTGTCGTATTAAGAATATATATCCGATTAATTATACCGGATGAATTACACTGCCGTCAAATTTGCTTACGATACGGTCAAACTATTCTATCTGTATTTTTGAGTGGAATCATTCCTTCACAAGGCACGGCTGTTTGACATTTGCCGCATCCATATCGCGGCTGGTAACGCACTTTCATTGTTTCCAGATACGCGTCACAAATATTATGATCTTTCCCTGTTTTGTCAATTGCCTGTGGCGGGCAACGCCGGATACAGGCACCGCAATGTGTGCAATTTTCATCAATTTTTTCATAATATCGCGGTGTGGGCGGAATCTGCAGATTCGTGATCACGCTTCCAAGTCGTCCGGCTGAACCTTTTTTTGTTATGATGGAACAGCTCAGGCTCACTGTTCCCAGACCGGCAATAAAAGCCACATGCCTTTCAGACCAGTTGCTCCGTCTTTCCCTAATGGAAAAACGCGGGTCCTGTGCCGGAATCACAGCCTGAAAACCTGCCTCGGTCAATCTGTCCGAAATCATCCGGCTCAAGGAATTGTTTAACGTCTGCCCTTCTATCCTGCCATACAGCCACTCAATGGAAGGATCACCGGGTTGTCGGTTTGCAACGCGGACTTCTTTTGTAAATGGCAGGAAATATGAGATAACAGACAAGCTTCCGTTCAGCCATTCGGCTGGCAAAAGATGATGCGGTCCCACGGCTTCCGGTTCTTTGAGTTTCAGAAACACTGGATCCCCAGCGTCGGCCACTCCCACCAAAGGCTCATCAAAAATCCGCATGTTCTGCAGTTCCGGCACGAAGTTCAACGGACTGTTCCGGCAAAATTCATTCATCTGCTCCACTAATTCAGTAAAAAGCACGCTGCCACCTCCCTGATTTCATCAAGATATTAATTTGATGAGCAAGGAATCATTTCCTGCAAAATGAACCTTGCAGAAATTGTCTTTCCATTTGCCTTAAAACTTATACTCTGATACATGCAAGCTATCGCAGGTGGAGCATTCTCCTCTCCGAAAAGTAAGTAGTATTATTTTAATATAAGTGTCCATTATAAAAATATTTTTGCATTTTGTATTGACATCATATTTCTTCTCGACGATAATGTATACAAAATCCGTTACAATTTATATCATCAAAGGTGATGAACGGGAGCGGACGGTGATATGCTACCTCAGAGAGCCGGTGGTTGGTGAGAACCGGTGGAGCGAAACCGTACCTGTCGCCCAGGAACTTCCTGACTGAACGCGATGAGTTAGTAGGTAAGGACGATTGATCCACGTTACGGGTCAGCCGGTGAAATCCGGCGCATGAGTACAATACAGGGTGGTACCGCGATTTTCGCCCCTGATGCCGCGCAATGAAGTGTGGTATCAGGGGCTTTTTGCATCCAAAAGAACTTTACAGGAGGGATTGTTGTGAAACAGATACTTTCCGTGGTCGTCAAAAGTCAGGCAGATACCTTGATCAGGCTCACAGGACTTTGTTACCGGCGGGGGGTGCCCATTGAAAGTCTTTCGTATGCCAAGACTTCGCAGATTGGTGAGGTAAAGTTTCAGGCCGTCCTGGCATGCGGGCGGCCCGCCGCTTCGCAGTTGCATCGTCAAATTTCCAAACTTATCGGTGTCATTGGCGCCGAAGTGGTTCCCTATAATGAAGGAGGAAGAGAAAGATGAAAAAGCTCTACTATGATCAGGATGCCAACTGGGATCTCATGCTGGACCGCAAAGTCACCGTCATTGGATATGGTAGTCAGGGACATGCACATGCTCTGAATCTCAAGGAAAGCGGCGTTAATGTCACTGTTGGCCTGTACCCGGGCAGCAAATCCTGGAACAAAGCAGCAACTGAAGGTCTCAAAGTGGCAACCGTTGCAGAAGCGGTTGCAGGAGCCGATATTGTCATGATTCTGATACCTGACGAAAAACAAGCCGCCGTCTTCAGAGAACACATTGCCCCCAACCTCAAATCAGGGTCAGCTTTAGCCTTTGCCCATGGTTTTAACATTCATTTTGGTCAGATACAGCCTGCTGCAGATATAGACGTGTTCATGGTTGCGCCAAAAGGACCCGGGCATCTGGTAAGACGTCAATATGCCGAAGGCGCCGGAGTTCCCTGTCTGCTCGCGGTTCACCAGGACAGCACAGGCATGGCTCGGGAAATTGGCCTGGCATATGCTCGCGGAATCGGTGGCACCCGTGCAGGGGTACTTGCGACAACTTTTAAAGAAGAAACGGAAACGGATTTATTTGGCGAGCAGGCTATTCTCTGTGGTGGTATCACAGCTCTCATCAGCGCTGGTTTTGAGACTTTGGTCGAAGCCGGTTATCAACCCGAATCGGCTTATTTTGAGTGTATGCATGAAATGAAGCTGATTGTCGACCTGATGTATGAAGGCGGCATGGCTGGAATGCGCTATTCAATCAGTGATACGGCAGAATTTGGCGACTATATGACCGGATCCCGTATTATTACGGATCAGACACGCGCTGAGATGAAAAAAATTCTGGCAGAAATCCAAAACGGCACTTTCGCAAAAACCTGGATCCTCGAAAACCAGGCGAACCGCCCTGTTTTCAATGCCATGCGGCGACGCGGCGCCGAGCATCCGATCGAAGCTGTCGGCAAAGAACTTCGAGGCATGATGCCCTGGTTGAAAAAATAGTCATGAAAATATCCGGAAGCCGAATTATCATCGAATGCCTTCGTGAGCAAAATGTGGATACAGTCTTCGGATACCCCGGAGGGGCTATCCTTCCCCTGTATGATGCCCTGCATGATGCTCCGCTCCGTCACATTCTGACGGTTCACGAGCAGGGCGCCGCGCATGCGGCTGATGGATATGCCAGAGCCTCAGGTAAGGTAGGTGTTTGTATAGCAACATCCGGACCCGGAGCGACCAACCTGGTCACAGGCCTCGCAACCGCCTATCTGGATTCCGTGCCGTTAATAGCCATTACCGGACAGGTCGGCACATCACTTCTGGGTCGCGATGCATTTCAAGGAGTAGATGTCACAGGAATCACCATGCCGATCACGAAACACAACTATCTGGTACAAAATACGGCTGAATTGGCAGAAGTAATACGGGAAGCCTTCACGGTTGCACGTGAAGGCCGCCCCGGCCCGGTACTGATTGATATTCCCAGAGATGTTCTGACAAGCGAATGCGAATTCTGCCCGGAGTCAAATGGCCCCCTTCCCCTGTTTTCATTTTGTCCCGATACCGAATTTGAATCCATTCTGGCTTCCGCCGTCAATTTGCTATTGGCAGCCAAACGCCCTGTGATGATCGTAGGAGGTGGAGCCCGTTCTGCCCAGGCACATCCGGAAGCGCTGCGACTGTCTGAAATTCTTTGCCTCCCTGTTGTTAGCACCCTGATGGGACTTGGAGTGTTTCCTACAAACAACGCCAGATTTTTGGGCATGACCGGCATGCATGGCCACCGGGTTGCAAACATGGCTGTAGCAGATGCTGACCTGATCCTGGCTGTAGGAACACGTTTCAGCGACCGTTTGACAGGAGACCGAAATCGTTATATCACCGGAAAATCGATTATTCAGCTGGATGTGGATGCAGCGGAAGTCGGCCGCAATATCCCCGCAACCGTAGAGCTCATCGGCAGTCTTCGTGCGACACTGTCTGAACTAACCCGGCGAATACAGCTCCTTCCCCTTTCTTCCGCCGATGAATGGTGGAATCATATCGACAACATGCGCCGGGAAGATCCTTTGCGGCACGACACAGAAAAACTGCACCCGCAATGGATCATGCAGCACATGTCGGCAGCAACGGAGAATCATCCCACTATATGGGTCACCGATGTCGGTCAGCATCAGATGTGGGCTGCACAACATCTGAATTTGCGGCATCCCAGATCCTGGATTACTTCCGGGGGTATGGGCACCATGGGGTTCGGCCTGCCGGCTGCCATGGGAGCCCATCTGGCGTGTCCCGGCAACAAAGTGGTCGTTATCTGCGGTGACGGCGGATTTAAAATGACCGGCATGGAATTATACACAATAGTTTCCAACAACATTCCGATTATTTGTGTTATTATTGATAATCATGCACTGGGAATGGTCAGGCAACTGCAGCACGTTTTCTGTGAAAAACGTTACACGCAGGTAGCTCTCCCCTCTTTTGACTTTGTTGGATTTGCCAGAGTCTGCGGCGTCCGAAGCCTGCCCGCGGATACTCCCGGTGAATTCGCTGCAGCATTTGCAAAGGCGATGGACCACACGGGGCCCAGCGTAATTGTCGCAAACATTTCTCCGCAATGCATGGTGGATCCCATGGTAACTCCCGGTCAGTCCGTGGACCACTTTGTAAATCTTGGTTCGCAACAAGAGGAGGTTGCATAACATGAACTATCAATGGTCGGAACTGGATAATCTCATTATCTACCGCGGCATCCTACAGGATAAGCTCATCATGACCCTGCGCAGCAACACCTCGGAAGCAGAGCGTATCGCAGCAATGATCCAAACAGCCGAGGAATTGTCGCTGGAAGGCGATGTCGTTACCGAGTATTTGATCCATCTCATTGCTGAAGATGAAAACCCATTCAGCATTATGGCGGAAAAAAGCGGCGGCGCCATTGGCGCAAGTCTCATGCAGGCTGTATTGCACGATATTGAAATAATTAAACGTTTTTTTTGCATGGATGCCGGTACTCCATCAAACTGTTGCATGCTCCACAACTATCAGCCCACCCGTCGCAAGCCGCAACCTTATATTGCGCCGTTACGCAACGTACTGCGCGATCTGAGCACGTTATACACAACTGAAAATGCAGCATCTATTCTCACTGACCACTATGTACGGCATGGTTATGGTGACATGGCCCGCTATAGCGTTTTTCGCTGGGATAATGAAACTGGTCTGATCCCTGTACGACATCCGGACCGCATTCAAATGGAAGATCTCGTCGGCTATGAAAGGCAAAAAGCTGTGCTCACGCAAAACACAGCCGCCTTTGTCAGCGGAAAACCGGCAAACAACGTATTGTTGGTAGGATCGCGCGGTACAGGCAAATCCTCCTCCGTCAAAGCCCTGCTGAACCAGTATGCGGGCATGGGCCTGCGTCTTGTTGAAATCACCAAACATGATTTAAAGCACTTATCTGTCATTATGCAGGTATTGCGCGAGCGGGGCAAAAAGTTCATATTATTCATGGACGATTTATCCTTTGAAGAGTTTGAAATCGAATATCGCCATCTTAAATCCATGATGGAGGGCGGTGTTGAAACGAAACCTGACAATGTCCTCATCTATGCAACCTCCAACCGCCGCCACCTGGTGAAGGAAACCTGGACTGACCGTTCTGGAGCCAACACGGATGATATTCACTCCTGGGATACTGTGAATGAAAAGATTTCTCTTTCTGACCGGTTTGGGATCACACTTACTTTTGCTCCGCCAAATCAGGATGAATATTTGCGAATCGTCGAATCCATGGCCCGCAAGAAAAATATTCGCATGCCGGTTTCCGAGCTTCGCGCCGAAGCCATAAAATGGGAAACGGCCCATTCGGGCCGTTCCGGAAGGATTGCGCAACAATTCATCGCCCACCTTGAGGGGAAAGAAATTGCCTGAATCAGGCATCCATAGCAAAAATTTTGCCAGGATTCAATATCCCTTTCGGGTCGAGTGCGCGTTTGATATCCTGCATCATTGCCAATTCCACCGGGTCTGTGTATTGCATCATCAAATCACGGCGTTTGTATCCGATCCCGTGTTCACCGGATAATTTACCACCGAGAGCATATACTGCCGTATACAGCTCGGCCTGAAGTTTGGCCAGTTTGTCGTCCCACTCCGCTTCCGGCATCTCACCCTTCAATATATTCAGGTGAATATTTCCGTCCCCCGCATGGCTGGCTGTGCGAGTCACCAAACCATACCGGCTGCTGAGCTTCTCAATCGTTTTCATGATGTCAGGAATCTTGTCATAGGGAACCACAATGTCTTCTTTACACATGATGAGGCTCTCGTGACGCACTGCTTCTGCAAAAGCTTTCCGGGCCCGCCAGATTTTCTGCGGATCAGCCACCAATACTTCCAGAGCTCCGTTCGAAACACAGAGTTCATCCAGTTGTACGCTTTTATTGTCCAGATCGTCTTCATTTTCTGCCTCAACCTGGATGATTACATAGTGTCCGTCCTCCATACGGGGCAATTTTTCGTTCAGAAATTTTCCAACGCTTTGCACAGTGATATTATCCATAAACTCGACACAGGTCGGCATCACGCCGGCCTTTATTACTTTCGGCACGATTGCTATGGCAGACTCCACCGATGGAAATACCGCCAACAAATCAACCACATGCTGCGGCAATGGCATCAACTTGAGCGTGACTTCCGTAATAATTCCCAAGGTGCCTTCCGAACCCATGATAAGTTGTTCCAGAGAATAACCGGTTGTATTCTTTTGCAGACGGCCACCCAATCTTGTGAGCTCGCCCTTGGGAGTCACAACCTGAATTCCGTATACCTGATGGCGGGTTGTGCCATATTTGACCGCCTTATTGCCACCGGCATTCGTCGCAACATTGCCTCCAATGAAACAACTGTCCCCGCTGCAAGGATCTCCGGCATAGAACAGGCCGACTTCTTTTGCAGCCTTTTGCACATCATCGGTACGGACACCCGGTTGCACGACCATATGCAGGCTCTCGGTATTGACCTCAATAATCCGATTCATTTTTTCCAGGCTCAAAACGATACCGCCAAAAATCGGCACGGCGCCGCAAGCCAGACCCGTACCTGCTCCCCGGGGCACAACCGGAACCAGTTCCTCATTTGCCAGCTTGACAACTTGCGCCACTTGTTCCGCATTCTGTGCAAAGACGACCACTTCCGGCATATGATGATACCGGGTGTCAGTCACTTCATCATGACCATATGGCTCCATCTTTTCAGAATCCACAGTAACATTGTTTTCTCCGACGATAGCAGCCAGTTTTTGAACCAAAGCCGGTGTCACCAAATTATACTTGTACATGAAAATTTTCCTCCCCGAAAACTCTTTGAATTGCGTAACAGAAACTTAGACTTCAATCCAGCCGGCCACCATACGGGCGATTGATATGCAGGAAGTCAATCCGGGCGACTCAATGCCAACAAGGTTGATAAAGCCAGGAAGTCCATTCTCCACTTCGTGTCGGATGACAAAATCCTTTACCGGATCGGTCGGAGACTGAATTTTGGGTCGCACTCCCGCCATGTCAGGAGCGATGTCGTCCCGGGTCACAAAGGGCAGGTAACTGCTGGCTGCCAGGAAAAACTCATCTCCATGCGAAGGATCAACATCATAGCTGATATCCTCTGCATAGAATGCGCTGGGTCCCAAGCGTGCCCGCCCGTCCAAACTCTTTGTGACATGGATGCCGAGTCCCTTTAATGCTTTTAAAGGTGGCGGATACACCAGATGGTTCAACATTTTTGACTTTGATGCGGAAATAGAAAAATATTCTCCCTTGACCCAATAAATCTTCCAGCCCTCCTGTTCGGGTTTCAGACCAAGCCAGGCGCCAATCTTGTCACTCCATAGTCCTGCGCAGTTCACCAAATATCGGCATGCGAGCTGGTCCTTGTTGCCATCGGGACCGGTAAAAGTTACTTCGTAATCTCCGGATACGGCATTTCGCTCGACTTTTGTTACTTCATGTCGATAGGCAACCAGGTTCTCCCCGCCGCTTTCCACGATTTGCTCGAATTTGGCCATGAGCTTGTGACTGTCCACAATACCGGTAGACGGCGAATGAATGGCTGCAACGGCAGTAATATGCGGTTCCATTTTCATCACGTCGCCCTTGTCCAATTTTTTCAGGTCCGTTACACCATTAATTTCGCCCTGTTTGGCAATTTGTTCGATATGTGGTATTTCCGACTCTTCCCTGGCAATGATCAGCTTGCCGATTTTCTGATGCGGAATGGCATATTTCTCACAAAACTCATAGAGAAGCGGACGCCCCTCAACACACAGCTTCGCTTTAAGCGACCCGGTGGGATAATACATGCCGCCATGCACCACTTCGCTGTTGCGGCTTGAAGTGTGCCAGCCAAACTGCTGTTCTTTGTCCAGCACCGCAATACTTGCCTGCGGATGTTTTGTCGTCAATTCTGCAGCAACAGCCAGACCGACAACCCCTGCGCCAATTACTATGACATCGACTTTATCCATGTTGAACTCCTCCCAGAAATTAAATTCCCGTCACAGCAAACCGATCCATTTCCACCATGTAAATGCTGTAATAATCCATAGACCCCAAATAATAAAACCAAGAGTAATTGACGATTTCAGTTGTTCGGGAACCGTATAATATCCCGTACCAAACAGTATGATATTCCCCATCGTATTAAACGGCAAAAACAGGGCATACGCCATCATGATCGCAAGCGGCATGCAAAAGGCGATAATTGGGAAACCCATTGCCTGAGCCAGTCCGATATATATCGGGATCATTACGCCGCACATGGCTGTCGTTGTGGACCAAATCACATGACTGAAAATTGAAAAACCGATCAGAATGATCAAAAGAGGCATCATTGGCATACTTTGCAGTCCGAGCGCGGACATGGAAGACTTTATGAGCCACTCGAAAGATTTTGTCTGCATCAGCACGCCGCTTAATGTCAGAACGCCCCCAAAATAGACGAAGAGCTCCCATGGAAGAGCTTTTTCTGTCTCTTTCCAATCCAGAACGCCAATTTTCGGCAGAAAAATCAACAACCCCGCAAAAAACGCCACCATACTGGAATCAAAGTGGTGAATGCTGTCAGTGGACCAGAGAACCAGTGCGATCAGGAAATACAACACCGCTTTCTTTTCCGCAAGGCTCATGGGCCCCATTTCTTCAAGCTGCTTGTCGACGTAATCCAGGCCTCCAGGTAAGTTTTTCACTTCAGGGGGAAACATTTTCAGACACAGCCAGAGAGTCGCAAAAAGAATGACAACATTCGTAGGGACAGCAGCCAGAGCCCAATAGCTCCATGTTGTAAAAGTGGTCGTGCCTGCTGCCGCTGCAATCAGTCCGAGAGATACCGGATTGGGAATCGTCCCGGTTACAAAGGCAGAACCGGTGATGTTGGAAGTAAATGTCGTAGCCAGTGCCAGCGCCTTCCCAAATTTGGATTGTCCCGGCTTGGCATTATATGCTGTCGCAATTCCGTCAATGATCGGCAGCATGGCCGCTGTACGGGCTGTATTGGACGGTGTCAGCGGAGCAATTATAAAATTGGCCAGCATGGATGCACCGATTGCACCTGCAGGAGTTTTGCCAAAACGCTTAATCATCAACAGCGCGATGCGCTTTGCCATCCCAGTCCGGGTCATCGCGATCGAAATGACAAAACCTGTAATCAACAGCCACAGGGAAGGAGAAGCAAAGCCGCTTATCGAAAATGCGGCGCTGCGCACCAGATTGCCATCCTTGCCGAGAGCGCCTGTTGGATTGCCAACCCAAAAATAAAGCAGCACGATAATCGCAAACGTGCTCACGGCAAAATTCACGCCAATAGTAATCCACAGAACAACAGCGCCGCCGAAAATAGACAACAGCTTATGTTGGACCAAAGTCATGCCCGTTGGGGTTGGAAGTGCCCAGATGGCAAAAAATACGATTACGGCCAGAATGGCACCGTATTTTTTGCCCCATTGATCAAAAGTCAAGGTAATCCCTCCTCAAATCAATTTGGCATTTGCCTTTCATTCAACCCTGCATACAGCGAACCTGCTTTTATAGCACACCGATCCATTTCCAGTATGTGTAAACCATCACACTAAAGAATGTTGCCGCAAGCAGACTCATCCAGGCGCCTGTTTTCATCAGTTCGCTGGATTTGACATGATTGGTACCGTTGATAACTGCATTCGGCATGTTGGATACCGGCAACAGATACTGGTGTTGCATGTTCATGCCCAGCACAAGGGCAAATACCATTGGATTGGCGCCGATGGCAGTTGCATGAGCAATGACAATCGGTGTAAGAGCAGTTGTTTTGGGCCCGCCGCCGGTAAAGAACACTTGCAGCGCAGTCGCAATCCAGATTAGCAGAACAATCTGCAACGAATGATCAAAGGAAGCAATCGGCTTTAACATGGTTCCTGCCAGCCATTTAGCTGCACCTGAAGTCACCAGTGCGCCCCCCATGGACAAACCTGCACCGTACAGCACAAATACATTCCAGGGTACTTTGGACTGCGCTTCTTTCCATGTCATGACTCCATACCGAGGCCAAATCAAAAGAGTAACTGCAAACAGGCCGACGATGATGACATTGACTTTATGCATGGAATCGGTTGCCCACAAGGCTAATGTCAGGAGAAAGACCACTAGTGTGTATTTTTCCAGTGGTTTCACTTCGCCCATTTTTGCCAGCTCATCTTTCACATAGGTGTGTCCTTCACCCATGGTGGTGATTTCCGGCGGCCAGAGAATCTTCATGAGAAAAACAGAAATAAAACCAAGCGCAAAAGCAGGCGGCCCGCCAACCCGGAACCACTCGGCCCAGGTGATGGTCTGTTTGGTTGTTGCCTCAATCAGCCCAACAGTGATCGGATTCCCAACATGAGCAGTCAGTACACCGATACTCATAGCGGTTCCACTCATCGCCACAATAAAAAGCAGGCCTTTGACAATATTGCTTTCCCCTTCTTTTGCATTGAATGCCTGGCCGATACCAAGCACGATGGGAAGCATCAGCAGCGTCCTTGCAGTAATGGAAGGAACAAGGAAAGTCATAATTGTCATAACGATTGCAATCGCCCAATAAATGCGATTTGCATTTCCCCCCGCCAAATTGACGAGGTATAAGGCAATCCGTTTCGAAAGACCGGATTTTTCCATCGCTGCCGCCATGATAAAGCCAACAACAATGAGCCATAATGCTGTATTTGAGTAACCGGAAAAAGCCCCGGCAAGGCTCGTCGCTTTCAGTGCCGCCAGGAGCAAAACGATGATAAGACCGCTAAGTGCGTCTTCTACTGCCTGTGTGACCCAAATAATAATAGCGAAGACTGCAACCGCCAGTGCCATTTTTCCGGCAGGCGGCAAACCGGGTACAGCTGGCAGACCAAAAGCGATCAGCAACAGCGCCGCAATGCCCCCCCAGAGTCCAATTTGAGCTTTTGTCATGTGTCATCCCCCCATTTTCTAAATAATCTGCATACTAATCATACCGAATCCCGGACCACTTGCACTCCAATTTTCCACAAACGACAAAAAAAGACATCCGAACCGCCATGTGGCGGCACGAACGTCTTGTGAAAAATTTCTTT
>CAZXCC010000036.1:0-17542 GCA_964638945.1 uncultured Veillonellaceae bacterium
GGGGCTCGAAGTGAACATGATCAAAGATGTCACTCCCATTCCGCACAATGGCTGCAGACCGCCAAAACGCAGAAGAGTTTAGTCATTTCGGGAGGAGTTGAGAAGCAATGGCCAATTATACAGGACCGGTTTGCCGGCAATGTCGCCGCGAAGGCGTCAAATTGTTTTTAAAAGGCGAACGCTGCTACACAGATAAATGCGCGTTTACTCGCCGCGGTTATGCTCCGGGTCAGCATGGACAGGGACAGGGCCGTAAAAAGGTATCCGAGTACGGACTCCAATTGCGCGAAAAGCAAAAAGCACGCCGTATTTATGGTGTGTTGGAGCGCCAGTTCCGCAGCTATTTTGAAAAAGCCGAACGTCAAAAAGGCATCACAGGCGAAAACTTGCTGGTTTTGCTTGAGCGGCGTCTCGACAATGTCGTCTATCGCATGGGATTTGCATCAAGCCGCACCCAGGCGCGCCAACTTGTCATGCATGGACATTTTGAAGTAGGCGGACATCGTGTTGACATTCCTTCCTACTTGGTCAAGAGCGGCGAAATCGTTCAAGTATGCGAAAAGAGCAAAGAATCTCCATTGATTCAGGGCATCGGCCAGGAATTGGCGCATAAAACGATTCCGATCTGGATGGAAGTGTCGGTTAAGGACATGAGCGGGAAAATGGCGCGTTACCCGAGTCGTGAAGAAATTGATGTTTCAATTCAGGAACACCTGATTGTTGAATTGTATTCGCGGTAATGTCTTTGCCCCATTCGAAAAATCACGGTTAGTTTGCGCAGAGAGGGGGCTTCTATAGGATGAACGAAACCAAACTTGAAACAGTAGAGATGAGTGCTGATTACCGCTACGGCAAATTCGTTTGTGAGCCGTTGGAGCGAGGATACGGTACAACCCTCGGTAACAGTTTGCGGCGTGTTTTGTTGTCTTCGCTGGAAGGGTCAGCGGTGACTTCGGTTAAAATCGATGGAGTTTTGCATGAGTTTGCCACGATTCCGGGTGTCAGGGAGGATGTAACAGATATTATCCTTAACCTGAAAGAGCTCTGTTTGAAAGCGCATTCAAGCGATGTGCAAACCTTGCGTGTAGAATTTGAGGGTGGCGGATCTGTTACTGCCGGTGACATTGAAACCAGTTCAGATGTCGATATTTTAAATCCTGACCTTCATTTGGCGACTGTCGAAGAAGGCTATACCCTCCGCATGGAGATGACGGCTGAGCAAGGAAAAGGGTATGTGCCGGCTGACAAAAACAAGAAACCGGATCATGAGATTGGAATTATCCCTGTTGATTCCATTTTTTCTCCGGTGCTGAAAGTGAATTTCCGAGTCGAAGATACTCGCGTCGGCAATGTCACGGACTATGACAAACTGACGCTGGAAATCTGGACAGATGGAAGTATCCGTCCGGACGAAGCGCTGGGGGATGCAGCTGAAATTCTGCAGGATTCTCTGGGGATTTTCCGCCTCAGCGGGGATTTGCCTGAAGTCAATCTTGCAGGCGCACCAACAGGTAGCAAAAATCCTGGGGAAATGAACATTGAAGACCTGGACTTGTCAGTCCGTTCCTTTAATTGTCTCAAACGTGCAGGTATCAATACCGTGTCGGATCTTGCCCAAAAGACCGAGGATGAAATGATGAAAGTCAGGAACCTTGGCCGTAAATCACTGGAAGAAGTAAAGAATAAACTG
Source organism: uncultured Veillonellaceae bacterium (assembly GCA_964638945.1). Lineage (GTDB taxonomy): Bacteria > Bacillota > Negativicutes > UBA1444 > UBA1444 > CAZXCC01. Next base: position 1,691 of record CAZXCC010000036.1, read on the forward strand.
GCCGATATCGGAGTGTCACTACAGGAAGAAGAGGACTGAAAAAGGAGGGTTGAGCATGGCATACAGAAAGTTCGGACGTGATTCAAGCGCTCGTAAAGCTATGCTGCGCGATGTCGTAAACGCTTTGCTTGAAAAAGAGCGGATTCAGACGACCGAGGCAAAAGCGAAGGAAGTCGGCGGACTCGCGGATCAGATGATCACACTTGCAAAACGGGGCGACCTGCACGCACGGCGGCAGGCTATGTCGATATTGACAAATGAGACTACCGTACGGAAATTGTTTGACACAATCGCACCGAAGTACAAAGAACGCCAGGGTGGATATACCCGGGTGCTGAAGTTAGGCCCCCGCCAAGGTGACGCGGCGCCAATGGCCATACTGGAACTGGTGTAACGGCTTTTGGGCGACCGCAACGGTCGCCTTTCTTTTTTTCGCGGCAAGCCGGGCGTTCAAACAGGAGGAAATGTGGACAGAAATGCAATGATTCAAATGCAGAACCTTTGCCATGCGTATCGCGATGAAAACGGCGACGAACTCTTGGCATTGGACAATATCAATCTTTCTTTATCTCAAGGGGAGTTCGTTGCGGTTATTGGACGGAACGGATCAGGGAAGTCAACTCTGGCAAAACATTTGAATGCATTGCTGATCCCCAGCTCGGGCCATTGCATTGTGGATGGATTGGAAACCGGGGATCATTCGAAAGTTTGGGATATTCGCCAACGTGTCGGGATGGTGTTTCAAAACCCGGACAATCAGATCGTTGCATCCATAGTGGAGGAAGATGTAGCATTCGGGCCGGAAAATCTCGGACTGCCTTCCCCTGAAATTGTCCGCAGGGTGGATGATGCCCTGCGGCTTGTCGACATGACGGAGTACCGGCTGCACGGCCCGCATCTGCTCTCGGGCGGTCAAAAACAGAGGGTGGCAATTGCCGGTGTTTTAGCCATGCAGCCGACTTGTCTCGTGTTGGATGAACCTACGGCGATGCTTGACCCCGTGGGTCGGCAAGAAGTCCTGGAAGCAGTTTGCAGGCTGCATCGCGAAGAAAAAATTACAGTGGTGTATATTACGCATTTCATGGAAGAAGCAGTAAAAGCGGACCGTGTCGTAGTGATGGATGCAGGACGCGTCATTATGGATGGAACCCCGAAAGCCGTATTCAATGAAGTGGAAAAGATCAGAGCGCTTGGCCTGGATGTGCCGGTTGCTGCCGATGTTGCAGCGCTGCTGCGCGGCAAAGGGATTTTTGTGCAACCGAACATCATAACAGATGAGGAATTGGCGGCAGCATTATGTCCATAATCTTGGAACGTGTTTCCTATACATATATGCCTGGAACTCCATATTGCCGCGAAGCGCTGCGCGACGTTTCCCTGACCATTGAACCCGGTGAATTCATCGGGGTTATTGGGCATACAGGCTCCGGCAAGTCGACACTGGTGCAGCATCTGAACGGGCTTTTGGTTCCTTCGGAAGGCAGTGTTCGAGTTGACGGCCATGATTTGCGGGAAAAAGGCCCGGATACAAAACGTATCCGACAACGGGTGGGCATGGTGTTTCAGTATCCCGAACATCAGTTGTTTGAAGAAACCGTGTTTGACGACGTGGCCTTTGGTCCGCGAAATCTCGGTCTGACAACGGATGAAGTGAACGAGAGAGTCGAGGCTGCTCTTGCATGTGTAGGACTGGCTTCCTCCCAATATGCCAAGAGGTCGCCCTTTCGCCTTAGCGGCGGTCAGATGAGGCGTGTTGCCATTGCGGGCGTCATCGCCCTGCAGCCCGAATATCTGGTGCTTGATGAACCGTCGGCCGGACTCGATCCGCGGGGGCGGGATGAAATTTTTGAACAGATTTTGCAGCTGTACCATTCTACCGGAATGGCTGTGGTGCTTGTGACGCACAACATGGAGGATGTTGCGCGCATGGCCCGCCGTCTGCTGGTATTGAGCCAGGGGAGAGTCGAATTCGACGGGCAGCCGAAAGAATTGTTCCATGACGAGTCAATCGACCTGCATAATTTTGGCGTCAGTTTGCCTTATGTGACATCGCTGCTGAAAACTCTGCGACGCAGCGGGATGCAGCTTGATGATACCTTGCTGGACAGTCGCGAAGTTGCGGACGCCATTGCCGCAATTCTTGCCAAAGGTGGAAAACCATGCTGACAGATATCATGCTTGGACAATATTTCCCGGGCAATTCTGCCGTTCATCGGCTGGACCCGCGTACGAAAATCTTGCTGACACTGCTATGCATATCCAGTATATTTTTGGCGGCGGACTATTCTGCCTATCTGTTGCTCAGCGTATTTCTGGCCATGATAATCGGAATCGCCAGAATCCCCGTAAAAATAATCCTCCGGTCGATTCGTCCTTTATGGATAATCCTGGTGTTGACGGCTGGAATCCATTTGTTCATGACACCGGGCGTAACGCTGTTTTCCATGGGACCCCTATCCATCACACACGAGGGGCTGCGACAGGGAATACAGATGTCTGCGCGACTGATACTGCTGATTTTGATATCCTCCCTGCTGACGTTCACCACTTCCCCCATTGCACTGACGGATGCGATTGAGAGGCTGTTGTATCCTTTTAAGCTGATGAAACTGCCGGTGCATGAACTGGCGATGATGATGACGATTGCCTTGCGGTTCGTTCCGACCCTGCTTGAAGAAACTGACCGCATCATGAAAGCCCAGATGGCTCGCGGCGCAGACTTTTCTTCCGGGAACTTGCTGAAGCGGGGACAGAATATGGTTCCGCTGTTGGTGCCATTGTTTATCAGCGCTTTTCGACGGGCCGACGATTTGGCTACAGCGATGGAGGCTCGGTGTTATCGGGGCGGAGAGCATCGCTCGCGCATGAAAGAACTGCATGTCGGCGTAAGGGACATTCTTGCCGCCGTGATAACAGGGATGATGATCGCCGGGTTGGCATGGCTAAGATGGGCGTGAATGAAATGGACCGGGAGAAGCGCAACCTGAAACTGACAATCGCGTACGATGGAAGCGGGTACCACGGCTTTCAACGTCAACTGAACGCCTGTACTGTGCAACAGGTTCTTGAAGAAAAGCTATCCAACCTGCTGAATGAAAGAATTGCAGTTGCAGGAGCTGCCCGCACCGATGCCGGCGTTCATGCCTATGGGCAGGTAGTCAGTTTCTGGACGGAAAGTGCGATTCCGACCGAAAGAATTCCGATTGCCATGGCCGGAATTTTGCCGCGCGATATTGCCGTGATCGATGCGGCCTCCATGCCGGTGAATTTTCATGCCAGATTTTCCTCTTGCAGTAAAATCTATCTATATAGGATTCACAACACCACTGTGCCGAACCCGCTGTTGCGAAATCATGCATGGCAGGTTCACCGTCAGCTGGACGCGGAGGCCATGCACGAAGCTCTTCAAAGTCTGGCCGGGGAACATGACTTCAGTTCATTTCAGGCTGCAGGCAGTTCGGCCAGAAACCCGGTGCGGACTCTATATGCTGTGAAATGTGAGCGTCAGGGAAATAATATTGAATTTCTGTTTCATGGGAACGGATTTTTATATCATATGGTACGGAATATAGTGGGGACTGCAGTTGATGTGGGTATGGGGAAAATAACCCAGGCAGATTTCCAATCGATATTTTCCGGGCGCGACAGAACGGTGGCTGGAGCAACCGCGCCGCCAAACGGGCTTTATCTGCAGGAGATATTCTACAAATAGGCGTAGTCTGTTGGTTGCGGAACAAAAAAACTTGACAACCGTTACAACTTCAAATACAATGAACTATGCGAGATTTGCCAAAGTTTCCACTAGCCCCGGAGCTCTGGCAGGAAGTAGCGATTTTATTCAGAAGATGCTTTGAACGAGGAGGACCCCCGATGGATACTTTTATGGCGAAAGAATCTACCGTTGAACGTAAATGGTATGTTGTCGACGCTGCCGGCAAAGCGCTGGGCCGGGTCGCTGCGGAAGTGGCGAAAGTACTGCGCGGTAAACATAAACCAATTTTCACTCCGCATATGGATACCGGTGACCATGTCATTGTTATCAATGCGGCTAAAGTTGTCCTTACAGGCAAAAAAGCCGTGCAAAAAGTTTATTTCCGCCATTCTGGCTATCAGGGCGGCGACAAATATACTGTAGCGGGAAAGCTGCTTGCAACGCGTCCTGAAAGAGTTGTCGAGATGGCTATCAAAGGGATGTTGCCCAAAAATCGCCTGGGTGCGGATACATATCGTAAACTTAAGGTATATGCCGGTGCAGAACATCCTCATGCTGCTCAGCAACCGGAACCCCTTGAGATTAACGTACGATAGCGAGTGACGAGGAGGAACAGCTGATGGCAAAGACCCCAATTGTTTATTATGGCACAGGCCGGCGTAAAACTTCCGTGGCCCGTGTACGTTTGATTCCAGGGACCGGCAAAATTTTGATCAATGGGCATGCGTATGAAGAATATTTTGGTCTTCAGACTTTGCAGCTTATTATCAAACAACCGCTGACACTGACGGAAACGCTGGCCAAATACGATGTTCTTGCACGTGTTGACGGCGGCGGCTTCTCCGGCCAGGCCGGAGCTGTACGTCATGGTATTTCCAGGGCGTTGCTCCGTGTTGACGGAGAGTATCGTCCGGCTCTCAAGAAAGCAGGATTTCTGACCCGCGACCCGCGTGAGAAGGAACGTCGCAAATATGGTCTGAAAAAGGCCCGTAAAGCTTCACAATACTCGAAACGTTAATTGGCTGGTTTTACGAAACCCGGAAATTTGTTTTCCGGGTTTCGTTCTTTTTGCAGGAATACGCGGCATATAGGTATAAATTTATAATTTAGACCTGATTCAAGTTGGACTGCAAAACAAGGAACGATGTATGAAGGTTACAATGGATGCGGAGGAATTAGCAATGAAAAAACTACTATCGGTATGTTTGGCTTTACTCGTGTGGGTGGCGGCAGTTCCGGCACTGGCGAACATTGATGATACCAAGGTGACCATAGCCCAGCAATACGGAGACTACCGTTTGGTAATCGATTCCGAGAACCAACCCTGGACAAAAGAACAGTGGGAGAAGAGCGGATTTAAAAAAGCGCAGGCAGATACCTATACGTACCGCTTTCGCCGTGATGACATCGGGATTGGACTCGATGTGAAATATGAAGGGGACAGACCGGACTCGTTTGTGCGTATGCAGAGATTTACTCCGGATATGCCGTTTCAGATCAAAGATCTGAAAAAAATGTTCCCGGAAGTACATGCACTTCTTGCGTTACCTCAAACCGTAGTTTTTACAACATATACGGAACTGACAAAAAACCTGGCGGAAAAAAACTCGCCTGTCACATTGGGAGCGGCGGTGAAGAAGGATGCCGCCGGCCGAAAGGGGTATTACACTTTATTGGCCTTTAACGTGCAGGATGAAGGCAGATTGATCAAGGACCCCAAATATATTGACGAAAACACCTATATCAGGGAATTTACGATTGAGCGAACGTACTCGGCGACAATCAAGGACAATCTGGGCGGGGACTGGAAAACTTGCAAGAACTATTTTGTTCCGACAACAAAATAGCCGCAGAAAATAGTAGGTCCGGAAGGCTTTCACGCTTTCCGGACCTTTATACGTCTACCAGAAAGGGTAACTTCTGGGGACATAAGAACGACTAAGGCTTCTGCCGCGTCCAAAGGACTTGGCACAAGCCAAGTCTTTTCTTAATTCATAGCGGGGGAAATAGTGGATTTTGAATCAGCGAGAGAATTTGAGCTGGATTTTGCGGGCTTCTTCCGCTTGCTGCGGACCGATAAAACCGTAGCGCACCATTGCAGCCAATACGATCCTTTGCCGTTGCAGCGCCATGTTCAGATCGACCAGCGGTGAGTACAGGGATGGTGCGGCAGGCAATCCGGCAATGAGGGCGGATTCGGATAATGTCAGGGACCGCGGCGGCTTGTTGAAGTAGATTTTGGCAGCTTCGTTGATGCCATATGCTCCCGAGCCGTAATAAATTGTGTTGACGTACATTTCCAAAATCTCTTCTTTTGAGAATTGATTTTCCATCACCAGAGTTAGCGGAATTTCCAGGGCTTTTCGACTCCAGGTACGGTCTTGTGACAGAAGAAGATTTTTTACGAGCTGCTGCGTTATCGTACTGCCGCCTTCTTTGAGTTCCCCTGACTGAAGGTTGACAAGGACGGCGCGAATGACTGCTTCGATATCAATGCCGGAGTGTTGGTAAAACCGATTGTCTTCGACAGCGATCAGTGCTTGCTGGAAAACCAGAGGAACTTGTGCGAGGGTGACATAATTGGTTTTATCCAGTTTGCTTTGTACATGGGAGCGAAATGACAATAACTCCTTGGCTCGGGAAAGACCTGGCGACAATGGATCAGAACCTCCACCACGTTGCCAGCCGAAATATAATCCTCCGATGAGGCAAAAAAGCAAAATCCATTTTATAAAGCGCATGATTTCCTCCGAAAAATCTTGAAATAACAGAAGGATTTGACAAGACGTTTGTGGAAAGCTGAAAAATACAATGCAGCAAGGGGGCGGCGAAAAATGGCATATTTGGTTGGTTGCGCCCTGTTGCCACATCCTCCTGTCATGATTGCGGAGGTGGGTGGCGCGGATGCGGAACGGGTTAAAAATACAGTGGAAGCGGCAGAAGATGCAGCGAAGTTTGTGATGCAGCAAAATCCGGACACTATTGTCATTATAACGCCACACGGCCCGGCTTTTCGCGATGCTGCCGGCGTAAACGTGTCGCCGGTTTTGCGAGGAAACCTGGCATCCTTTGGCGCGCCTGAAGTTGCGGTTTCTTTTGAAACAAACGGCAGACTGTCGCAAAACATCATGAAACAGGCGGAACGTCTCGGTGTCAGTCTGGTTGCGTTGGACACAGGACTTGCCCAGACCCATCGGTTTTCGCTGCAGCTGGACCATGGCGCAGTGGTTCCCCTGCACTATTTGTACAAGGCGGGATTCCGCGGACAATTGGTGCAGATTACAGTTGGTTTTATAACCTATGCTGAAATGTACACGCTGGGGAAAGCAGTACAGACTGCGATCGAAAATACCAGACAGAAAGTTGCAGTCCTCGCTTCGGGGGATTTATCCCACCGGCTTCTCCCCGGAGCTCCGGCCGGCTATAATCCGGCAGGGAAAATTTTTGACGAACAAATTGTTGCCGGCTTGCGGGAGATGGACTGCAAGGCATTGTTCTCACTGGATCCGCAAATGGTAGAAGATGCAGGGGAGTGCGGTTTGCGGCCGATATTTTTCCTGATGGGCTGTCTGGACGGGCTGGAAGCGGATGCTCGGGTTTTATCCTACGAAGGCCCTTTCGGGGTCGGATACGCGGTTGCGACGTTCCGGGTCAAAGGTCAAAAGACAAAGGAGTGAGAGACCGTGTCTGAAGAAAGCATGCCTGTCGCATTGGCAAAAGAAAGTCTGCGCTATTACATGGCGCATGAGAAAATCATGCCGATACAGAGAGAGTCTATACATTCCGGCCTGCTCCAGCCTGCCGGAGTATTTGTGTCGCTGAAAAAGAACGGACAATTACGCGGCTGTATCGGTACGATACTCCCTACGCAGGAAAGTGCGGCGCAGGAAATTGTCCGAAATGCCGTAAGTGCGGCAGTGGAAGATCCAAGGTTTCCCAGGGTGACTGCGTCGGAACTCGCAGAACTTGACGTTTCCGTTGACATTCTTGGAGCTCCGGAAAGGATTGAAAGCATAGCGCAACTTGACCCAAAGAAATATGGTGTGATCGTGCAACTGGGAAGGCGTTCCGGCGTTCTGCTGCCAGACCTTGAAGGGGTGGAATCTTCCGTGCATCAGGTTGAAATAGCCTGCAGCAAAGCCGGAATCAATCCGGCGGAAAAGTTTACCCTGTATCGTTTTCAGGTGACCCGGCATAAGTAGAGTCCGCAGGCATTTTTTCACGAGGGGTTGAAAAAAAATACATTAACGATGTATAATAATTAGTAATGGTGCGGAAGAGTGCCTGACAGGCATTTGTTCCAATTTTATCACGAGCAGATTGGTTACAGCAAGGACGCGACCGGGCCCATGGGTCGAAAAGGGAAGCGGCTTTGCGCAAAGAACGTGGCATCCAAATTGAAGGAGGTTCAATAATGCTGAAAGAAGTGTCCGGAGGCGTTACATTTCCCAGAGGATTCAAGGCTTCAGGCGTAAAGGGCGGAATCAAAAAGAACGGCAAAGAAGACGTGGCACTGGTTCTGAGCACTGTGGATGCGATTTGGGCCGGAAGATTCACGACGAATAAATTTCCTGCGGCACCGGTGATTGTATCGAGGGAGGCATTGACAAAGATTACGGGCCGGGCTGTCGTGCTAAATGCGGGATGTGCAAATGCTTGCACCGGGGAACGGGGTCTTTCCGATGCCCGAAATACCGCGAAACAAGTGGCATCGCTGCTGGACATAGCTCCAGAAGCCGTTGTCGTTGCATCAACCGGTGTGATTGGCGTCCCGTTGCCTATGGAAAAACTGTCAGCCGGGATTCGGCAAGCTGTGGCGGAGTTGTCGGAGTTTGGCGGTGAGAAAGCTTCCCAGGCAATCATGACTACAGATACTTTTGCCAAAACTTGCGGCTTTGTGGCGGATATCAATGGTGTTTCGGTCCGGTTCGGCGGGATGGCCAAAGGCGCCGGCATGATCTGTCCCAACATGGCTACTTGTCTGTCTGTAGTCACTACAGATGCTGCAGTTTCGCCGGATGTATTGCAGAAAGCGCTTTCCGATGCCGTGGAGGTTTCGTTTAACCGTATCACCGTTGATGGGGATATGAGTACAAATGATATGCTCGTAGTTCTTGCCAACGGGATGGCAGGAAACCCGCAGATCACCAGCGTGGAAGGGCCTGAATACGAAGCCTTTGCCGCTGCGTTGTGCGCTGCAAGCCTCAATCTGGCAAAGAAAATTGCACGTGACGGGGAAGGCGCAACAAAGTTCATTGAAATTGAAGTTCGCGGCGCTGTGGATGTTGCCGATGCAAAAAAAGCAGGCATGGCGATAGCGAATTCCCCGTTGGTAAAAACAGCTTTTTTTGGACAGGACCCGAACTGGGGACGGATTTTGTGCGCAGCCGGTTATTCCGGAGCAGCGCTTTCTCCGGAAAAAACAACACTGTCCATAGGCGGTGTTCAGATCGTTGAAGCTGGCTTGGGGGCCAATTTTGAAGAAAAAGCACTGAGAGCGGTAATGGCGGAACGCGAAATCAAAGTGGTCATTGACCTGGGTGTCGGCAGCGCCGGTACGATTGTATATACATGTGATATGTCTTATGAATATGTGAAGATCAATGGAGAATATACGACATGATTGCTTCTGCCGATCTGCAAAAATGGCAAGGCCGGACCATTGTCGTAAAATATGGCGGCAATGCGATGCTGGACGATACCCTGAAGCAGGCAGTCGCCAAAGATATTGCCTGTCTGTGGCAAGCCGGCGCCAAGGTTGTCATCGTTCATGGCGGTGGTCCCGAAATCACGGGATTACTCAAAGCGATGAATAAAAAATCTGAATTTGTTGCCGGGTTGCGCGTTACTGACGCGGAGACGGCAACGCTGGCAGAGATGGCCCTGGTTGGCAAAACGAACCCTGAGCTTGTGAACTTTATCAACAGGGCAGGCGTCAAGGCGGTCGGACTCAACGGCAAGGACGCGGGTTTGCTGACGGTCGGCAAGCAGTTGGCCACACTGTATGAAGCGGGTGTCGCAAAACAGGTTGATATTGGCTTTGTCGGTGAAGTGAAGGCGGTCAACGCAGAGATTCTGAAAACCCTCCTGGCTTCCGGATATTTGCCTGTGGTTGCACCGATAGGCGCCGATGCCGACGGACAGACGTACAACATCAATGCAGATACCGTTGCGGCAGCAGTGGCAGCCGAATTGCAGGCTGATGTTTTTTTGCTGCTCACGGACGTGGAAGGCATTTTTCGCGATTATGCCGATAAAGGCAGCTTGATCCGTGAACTGCCTTTTGAAGAGGCGGCTGCCATGATCCGTGCAGGAACGATTGCCGGCGGGATGATTCCCAAAGTGCAGGCATGTATGGACGCATTGGACAAGGGCGCCAAACTTGCGAGAGTGGTTGATGGACGCCGTCTGCACTGTATCCTGGAATCTCTCGTCCCCGGGAATGACGCAGGTACGGCGGTAATTCAGGAAAAGGCGGTGAAGTGACATGAATAAGGAACAGGTATTTGCGCGGGACCGGCAGTACTTCATGCCCGTTTTCAGCAGATATTCTCTTGTTCTCTCCCACGGAGCCGGTCCCTACGTTTTCGATACGGATGGAAAAAAATACATTGATTTTCTGGCAGGAATCGCCGTCAACGTGCTTGGACATGCACACCCGGTTCTGGTAAAAGCAGTATGTGAGCAGGCAGGCAAGCTGATCCACTGTTCCAATCTGTATTATACGGAACCCCAGGTTTGCCTGATTGAAAAATTGGCTCGACTGACAGGGCTGGACAAGGTTTTTATCGCCAACAGCGGCGCGGAGGCAAATGAAGGTGCTTTGAAACTGGCGCGGAAATACGGTAAACGTCTGGGCCTGGAAAAGTTTGAAATCGTTACGGCAGAACACTCGTTTCATGGAAGAACATTGGCGACTCTCACCGCTACAGGCCAGCCAAAATACAAGGAAGGGTACGAGCCCTTGCCTGGCGGATTTTCCCACGTGCCTTTCAACGACAAGGCTGCGTTGGCTGCGGCAGTGTCGGAAAGAACCTGTGCCGTGTTCATTGAACCGGTCCAGGGAGAAGGCGGCATCCATATTCCCAAAGACGGTTATTTGCAGTTCGCAAGGGAATTGTGCGATAAATTCGGGGCGTTGCTGATATTTGACGAAATTCAGAGCGGTATGGGTCGAACCGGCAGTTTTCTCGCTTGTCAGGGCTTTGGAGTGAAGCCGGATATCGTCACGCTGGCAAAAGGGCTGGCTGGAGGCGTTCCCATCGGAGCCTTCCTGGCCACGGAAAATGTGGCTTCGGCTTTTTCCCCGGGAGACCACGGCTCGACTTTCGGCGGAAATCCTTTGGCCTGTGCAGCTGCAAACGCAGTTCTGGATGTGATTGAAAACGAAAAGCTGATGGATAATGCCGTTAAGATGGGCGAATATCTTTTGTGGAATTTGAAGGAACTGCAAGCGAAATATCCGGCCGTGATCCAAGAGGTGCGGGGCAAGGGACTCATGGTTGGAGCGGAGCTGACTCGTCCGGGACGCGAAATTGTCGACTGTTGCATGGATAAGGGCGCCATCATCAACTGTACAGCCGGAAACGTGCTGCGATTCGTTCCGCCGCTGGGAATCAACCGGGGGCATGTCGATGAAGTGTTGACGATTCTGGACGAAGTGCTGGCCACGTTGCAATAACCGTCGATTTTTTCGGCGAAGGAAAAGGAAGGTACCATTTATGAGTCTGAAAGGAAAAGATCTGCTGGATCTGCACAGCTTGTCGCCGGACGAAGTGGCGGAAATCCTCCGCACGGCAGCCGAACTGAAACAAAAGCAAAAAGCGGGCATGGAACACCACTTGCTAAAAGGGAAGACATTGGGAATGATTTTTCAAAAGTCATCCACCCGTACCCGTGTTTCCTTTGAAGTGGGCATGTGGCAGTTAGGCGGTTCCGCCTTGTTTTTGTCAGCCAACGACCTGCAGATGGGAAGAGGAGAGCCGATCAAAGATACGGCCAGAGTGTTGTCGCGCTATATTGATGGTATAATGATACGTACCTATGCGCAAAGAGATGTGGAAGAACTGGCTGAATGGGCAGATATACCCGTGATCAACGGACTGACGGATCTGCAGCATCCCTGTCAGGTGCTGGCGGACCTTTTTACCGTCCAGGAGCATCTCGGCAAGCTCAAAGGTGTAAAACTGGCCTTCCTTGGCGACGGATTCAACATGGCGAATTCCCTGATGGAAGGTGGCGCCAAAACCGGGATGCATATCGCGATCGCCACACCCCAGGGCTATGAACCGAAGCCGGAAATCGTCGCCCGTGCTCAGGCCGATGCGAAAGAAACCGGAGGCAGCATAACCGTGCTGAATGACCCGCGCGAAGCGGCGCGTGATGCGGATGTGCTGGTGACGGATGTCTGGTCCAGTATGGGACATGAGGCGGAACACCGCGCCAGACTGAAGGCGTTTGGCGGATATAGTCTCAGCAGCGCCATGGCTGCCATTGCAAAGCCGAAGGCCGTTGTGCTGCATTGTCTTCCTGCGCATCGGGGGGAAGAAATCAGTGAGGAACTTTTCGAAGCGCATGCAGGAGAAATCTTTGATGAAGCGGAAAATCGTCTGCACGTGCAGAAAGCCATCATGGCTCTGGTGATGTAAGGGAGATTGCGTGAAAAATCATGCAGTCGCAATAGAATGCAAGACATAATGTAGGAGGAAAATTATCATGAGCAACAATGAAACAAAAGGGAAAAAAGTGGTTCTGGCGTACTCCGGTGGATTGGACACATCCGTCATCATTCCGTGGCTGATTGAAAATTTCGGCTACGAGGTCATCGCGGTTTGCTGTGACGTCGGACAGGGTGACGATTTTGAATTTGTCAGGAATAAGGCTCTCAAGACCGGAGCGAGCAAAGTTTTTGTTGAAGATCTCAAGGAAGCATTTGTCACGAACTACATCTGGCCCACACTGAAAGCGAGTGCGGTATATGAAGGCAAATATCTGCTCGGTACTTCCATGGCCCGCCCCATCATCGCGGAAGCGCTGGTCCGTATTGCACTGCAGGAGGGCGCGGAAGCCATTTCGCATGGAGCCACAGGCAAAGGAAACGACCAGGTGCGGTTTGAGCTGACCATCAAGGCCCTGGCGCCTCACCTCAAAATTATTGCTCCCTGGAGGATGTGGGACATCCGGTCTCGTGAAGACGCGATCGATTTTGCTGAAAAACGCGGAATTCCTGTGCCGGTTACCAAAGCCCGCCCCTACAGCATGGACGAGAACCTCTGGCATTTGAGCCATGAGGGTGCTGATCTCGAAAATCCCTGGAATGAACCAAAACCGGATTTGTGCATGATTTCCAAAACACCGGAAACCGCTCCGGATCAAGCCGAATATGTGGAAATCGACTTTGAAAAAGGCGTGCCGGTCGCAGTGAACGGGCAAAAAATGGACCCGGTGGCACTCGTGGCGAAACTGAATGAAATTGGCGCAAAGCACGGAGTCGGAATCGCCGACCTTTGCGAAAATCGCCTGGTGGGCATGAAATCCCGCGGCGTATACGAGACTCCCGGCGGTTCGATCCTTTTCTACGCACACAGCGATTTGGAGGCGCTGACGCTGGACCGCGCCACGCTGCACTATAAAGAGCAGATGGCTGTCCGGTATGCGGAACTCGTGTATGATGGAATGTGGTTCTCCCCCCTGCGGGAAGCGCTGGACGCGTTCGTGAACCAGACACAGCAGACCGTGACGGGGACAGTCAGGGTCAAACTGTATAAGGGCAATATCATGAGTGCAGGCACGAAATCCCCGTACTCCCTCTACAACGAAGGCTTTGTCACATTTGGCCGGGACGAGGTATACAACCAGAAAGATGCCGAAGGCTTCATCAATCTGTTTGGTCTGCCGTTAAAAATCCGGGCGCTGATGATGCAGAAAGAGGCGAAAAAGCAGTGACGAAACTGTGGGGTGGACGGTTTACCCGGGACACCGACGCGAGTGTGGAGGAGTTTACCTCCTCCATCTCGTTTGATCAACGATTATATCGCCAGGATATCCTCGGAAGCATGGCCCATGCGCGCATGCTGGGCCGCTGCGGGATAATCACGCAGGCGGAGACGGAGACGATTATCTCCGGGTTGGCATCCATTCTGGCTGATATCGAAGCAGGCAATTTTTCTTTTGAGATTGCACTGGAAGATATCCACATGAATATCGAAAAACGCCTGACGGAGCGCATCGGACCGGTAGGCGGCAAGCTGCACACCGCTCGAAGCCGCAACGACCAGGTGGCTCTTGATACGCACATGTATGTCAAGGGAGCCGTGCTTGCTCTTTCCAGGCTGATTCATGAAATGGAAAAAGCACTGGTGGATGTTGCGGAAACCAATATATCCGTGATCCTGCCGGGGTATACGCATTTGCAGCGTGCTCAGCCCGTTCTCTTTTCTCACCACATTCTGGCTTATTTCCATATGCTTTCCCGGGATTTCGACCGATTGCACGGAGTTTGGGAACGCAGCGACATCATGCCTCTCGGTGCGGGCGCACTGGCTGGAACGACCTTTCCCATCGACCGGCGTATGGTTGCGGAAGAGCTGAAATTTGGCCGGATATATGAAAACAGCATGGATGCTGTGAGTGACAGAGACTATATCATGGAGTTTTTGTCCTTCGCATCCATTCTCATGGTGCATCTGTCCCGGTTGAGTGAAGAACTGATCCTCTGGTCATCGACGGAGTTTTCCTTTGTGGAACTTGATGACGCACACTGCACCGGCTCAAGTATCATGCCGCAAAAGAAAAACCCGGATGTATGCGAACTGGTGCGCGGCAAGACCGGACGCGTGATTGGACACCTCATGGCAATGCTTACCATACTCAAGGGATTGCCCATGACATACAACAAAGACCTTCAGGAAGACAAGGAAGGTTTGTTTGATACGGTGGACACCCTGAAATTTAGCCTGTCGGTATATGCAGACATGCTGAAAGGCATGAAAGTCAACGCTGCCCGTATGCGCCAGGTTCTTGATGATGATTTCTCCAACGCAACGGATATGGCCGATTATCTCGTCCGCAAGGGACTTCCTTTCCGTGAAGCGCATGCGGTCGTTGGTCATGCAGTGCGGCTGGCGATTGAAACAAAGCGGAGTTTGACCGATATCCCCCTGTCGGAACTACAACTCCTGAGCCCCTTGTTTGACGAAGATATTATTGCTGCCCTTCGCATTGAAACTTGTATTGAAGCGCGAAAATCAGAAGGTGGGACGGCGTCCGCGCAGGTGAGACACGCCCTTACAAATTGCCATACTATTTTGATTTCGCAGCAATGCAAGATTGACATGTATACAAAAAGCAATATATAATAGTATAAATTAAGCGGCTATGGGGGGTAACGGTATGACAGAAATCAGCATTCAGAAGAACCAAAGGCCGGGTACCATGCCCGACGAGGACAAACTGGGGTTTGGAACACATTTTACGGACCACATGTTCGTTATGGATTACCAGACCGGCAAGGGATGGCACTCGCCGCGGATTGTACCCTATGAAGAATTCAGCCTTTTCCCGTCGGCGATGGTGCTGCACTACGGACAGGCTATTTTCGAGGGAATGAAAGCTTTCAAGACACAAGATGACAGACTTGTTGTCTTCCGTACAAGAGACTATCTGCAACGCTTCAACCGTTCGGCTGACATTCTCTGTATTCCCAATACCGACGTGGAAGTAGTGCGGGAAGGTCTGTTTAAACTTCTGGAACTGGACAAACGTTTTGTACCGGGGAAAGTTGGCACTTCTCTTTACATTCGTCCTTTCATCATTGCGACAGATCCTTTTGTTGGCGTAAAATGCTCGGATACCTATCGCCTGTTCATCATTGTTTCACCTTCCGGAGCCTATTATGCGCAAGGCTTCAATCCTGTCGGCATCAAAGTGGAGGATAAGTATGTCCGCGCCGTTCCTGGAGGAATCGGTGAGGCAAAAACTCCAGGCAATTATGCCGCCAGTCTGCGGGCCCAGGTGGAAGCGAAAAAAGAAGGGTTTGCCCAAGTTCTCTGGCTCGATGGAGTGGAGCGCAAATATATCGAAGAAGTCGGGACGATGAATATTTTCTTTAAAATCAATGATGAATTGA
This sequence comes from uncultured Veillonellaceae bacterium, assembly GCA_964638945.1. Classification (GTDB taxonomy): domain Bacteria; phylum Bacillota; class Negativicutes; order UBA1444; family UBA1444; genus CAZXCC01. Next base: position 17,530 of record CAZXCC010000036.1, read on the forward strand.
TTACCCCGGCTCT